>NZ_JBDNGU010000104.1:0-81173 GCF_041689105.1 Polaromonas sp.
ATAATGAAATCAGGAAAAACCCTTTGTTTGGGCCGACCGCCTTTAGCAAAAATTCAAATCGTGGACACATCAAAATCCCCTCAAGCCCGCATCAATGCTGGCTTTCCGGGCGATGCGTTCTGAATTAACCGGACACTACTGTGTTTATATAGCAAGTAAAAAAGGCGCGAACAAGCCGGCAAGCAAAAAGGCCGGTAGCGCCATGCTACCGGCCTTTCGGGCCTGCTCCAACCGCCAGGCCGTTTCAGTCAGCTGTCGCCTCTTCAGGCTCGGGTTTGGCCCGGCCTTCCTTCTTGGGCAGGGGCTGGATGTCGAGTTCGACTTCGCCGGTCTCGACGCCTTTTTCGTCCGTCGTGACCTTCATGTCCACGGTCAACCTGCCCCCGTCGATGAGGCGCCCGAACAGCAGCTCGTCGGCCAGTGCGCGGCGGATGGTGTCCTGGATCAGGCGCTGCATCGGACGGGCGCCCATCAGCGGATCGAAACCCTTCTTGCCGAGGTACTTGCGTAGCGTGTCGGTAAACGTCACGTCGACTTTCTTCTCGGCCAGTTGCGTCTCCAACTGCAGCAGGAACTTGTCCACCACGCGCAGGATGACGGTTTCGTCGAGCGCCTTGAAGCTCACGGTCGCGTCGAGGCGGTTGCGGAACTCGGGCGTGAACAGACGCTTGATGTCGGCCATCTCGTCGCCAGCTTCGCGCGGGTTGGTAAAACCAATCGTCGCCTTGTTCATGGTCTCGGCGCCAGCGTTGGTCGTCATGACAATGATCACGTTGCGGAAGTCGGCCTTGCGCCCGTTGTTGTCCGTCAGGGTGCCGTGGTCCATGACCTGGAGCAGCACGTTGAAGATGTCCGGATGCGCCTTTTCGATTTCGTCGAGCAGCAGCACGCAATGCGGCTTCTTGGTCACGGCCTCGGTCAGCAGGCCGCCCTGGTCGAAACCGACGTAGCCGGGAGGCGCACCGATCAGCCGGCTCACGGCATGGCGCTCCATGTACTCCGACATGTCAAAGCGGATCAGCTCGATGCCCATGATGTAGGCCAGCTGCTTGGCCGCTTCCGTCTTGCCGACGCCCGTGGGGCCGGAGAACAGGAAGGAGCCAATCGGCTTGTCGTCCTTGCCCAGACCGGACCGCGCCATCTTGACGGCGGAAGCCAGCACATCGAGCGCCTTGTCCTGGCCAAACACCACACTTTTCAGGTCACGTTCCAGCGTCTTGAGCTTGCCGCGGTCATCGTTGGACACGTTGGCCGGCGGAATGCGCGCGATCTTGGCGACGATCTCCTCGACCTCGGCCTTGGTGATGATTTTCTTGCGCTTGGACGGTGGCAGGATGCGCTGGGCAGCACCCGCCTCATCGATCACGTCAATCGCCTTGTCGGGCAGATGACGGTCGTTGATGTACTTGGCGCTGAGCTCGGCTGCAGCCTGCAGGGCCGCCACCGCGTACTTGACGCTGTGGTGCTCTTCAAAGCGGGACTTCAACCCCTTGAGGATGTCCACCGTTTCCTGCACCGTCGGCTCGACCACGTCCACCTTCTGGAAGCGGCGTGACAGGGCCGCATCTTTCTCGAAGATGCCGCGGTATTCTGTGAACGTCGTTGCGCCTATGCACTTGAGCTGGCCCGAGCTGAGCGCGGGCTTGAGCAGGTTGGACGCGTCCAGCGTGCCGCCCGAGGCTGCACCGGCGCCGATCAGGGTGTGGATCTCGTCAATGAACAGAATGCCGTTGGGCTTGTCCTTCAGCGCCTTGAGCACGCCCTTGAGGCGCTGCTCGAAATCGCCTCGGTACTTGGTGCCGGCAAGCAATGCGCCCATGTCCAACGAGTAAACCTGTGCTTCGCCCAGGATCTCGGGCACGTCCTTTTGCGTGATGCGCCAGGCCAGGCCCTCGGCAATCGCGGTTTTGCCCACGCCGGCTTCACCGACGAGCAGCGGGTTGTTCTTGCGGCGCCGGCAGAGAATCTGGATCACGCGCTCGACCTCGTAGTGGCGACCGATCAACGGATCGATCTTGCCTTCCTTGGCGAGCTGGTTGAGGTTTTGCGTGTACTGCTCCAGCGGCGAGGCCTTTTCGTTCTTCTCGCCGCCCTCTTCGTTCTCGGCAGCGCTCTCGCCGGCCTTGGTCGGCTCGGGCGGGTCGCTCTTCTTGATGCCGTGGGCAATGAAGTTCACCACATCCAGGCGGGTCACGCCCTGCTGGTGCAGGTAATACACGGCGTGTGAGTCCTTCTCGCCAAAAATCGCGACCAGCACGTTGGCGCCGGTGACTTCCTTCTTGCCGTTGCCGGTGGACTGCACATGCATGATGGCGCGCTGAATCACGCGCTGGAAGCCTAGCGTGGGTTGGGTGTCCACGTCGTCGCTGCCGGCCACTTGCGGTGTGTTGTCCTTGATGAAGTTGGCCAGCGACTTGCGCAGGTCATCGATATTGGCGGAGCATGCGCGCAGCACTTCGGCGGCGCTGGGGTTGTCGAGCAGTGCAAGCAACAGGTGTTCCACGGTGATGAACTCGTGGCGCTGCTGCCGGGCCTCGACAAAGGCCATGTGCAAGCTGACTTCTAGTTCCTGGGCAATCATTGCTTTTCCTTTCGGCTTGCGGCTGGGGTATCTGATGGGACCATTGTGTAACTCTTCCAGTCGATATGGGCTGTTTTTGCCATTATTCAATGGGCTCGCACACACACTGCAGGGGATGGCCATTCTTGCGCGCGGCTTCTGTCACCTGATCTACCTTGGTGGTCGCCACATCCTTGGAGAACACGCCGCACACGCCTTTGCCGTCCAGATGGATCTTCAGCATGATCTGTGTAGCCGTCTCCCGGTCCTTGCTGAAGAACTCCTGGATCACCTCGACAACAAACTCCATCGGGGTGTAGTCGTCGTTGAGCAGGACGACCTGGAACATTTGCGGCGGTTGGGTTTTCTGCGGGCGTCGCTCCAGAACGACAGAATCCCCACCGTTGGCGCCGTCCGGCTTGAAGGCTGGTGTCTTGGGCGGTGCGGGAGTCTTGGGGGGTTGGGTTGCCATGGAATTCATTCTAGCGAGCGAAATTGCCCAGCGCGGTGCATAGGGAAATTGGTGGCAGGAACGCGACATTCAAGTACGCGCAAGTGACTTTGACCCGGCCCATGAAAAAACCGCTCCAGCCTGCGCCAGGAGCGGTTTCGCTGTGCGGGCCGCCCGCTTTCGGTGCGGCGGGCTGTTCTTTACATATGGTCGATCATGACCTGACCAAAACCGGAGCAGCTGACCTGGGTCGCGCCTTCCATGAGGCGGGCGAAGTCGTAGGTGACTTTTTTGGACTCGATGGATTTTTCCATCGAGCTGATGATCAGGTCAGCAGCCTTGGTCCAGCCCATGTGGCGCAGCATCATCTCGGCGGACAGGATTTCAGAGCCCGGATTCACGTAGTCCTTGCCGGCGTATTTCGGCGCCGTGCCGTGTGTGGCTTCGAACATGGCAATGGTGTCGCTGAGGTTGGCGCCGGGGGCGATGCCGATGCCGCCAACCTGGGCCGCCAGTGCATCGGAGATATAGTCGCCATTGAGGTTCAGCGTGGCGATCACGGAGTATTCAGCCGGGCGCAGCAGAATTTGCTGCAGGAAGGCGTCGGCAATCGAGTCCTTGACCGTGATTTCCTTGCCGGTTTTCGGGTTCTTGAACTTCATCCACGGGCCACCGTCGACAAGCTCGGCACCGAACTCCTTGGACGCCAGGGCGTAAGCCCAATCGCGGAAGCCACCTTCGGTGAACTTCATGATGTTGCCCTTGTGGACAATCGTCAGGCTCGGCTTGTCGTTGTCAATCGTGTACTGGAGGGCCTTGCGCACCAGGCGCTCCGTGCCTTCGCGCGAGACCGGCTTGATGCCGATGCCCGAGGTATTGGGAAAGCGGATTTTCTTGACACCCAACTCGTCCTGCAGAAACTTGATGAGTTTTTTGGCCTTGTCGCTCTCGGCTTCGAACTCGATGCCTGCATAGATGTCTTCCGAGTTCTCGCGGAAGATCACCATGTGGGTCTTCTCGGGTTCTTTCACTGGCGAAGGCACGCCCTTGAAGTACTGGATAGGCCGCAGGCAGACGTAAAGGTCCAGTTCCTGGCGCAAGGCCACGTTCAGCGAACGGATGCCGCCGCCGACGGGCGTCGTCAGCGGGCCCTTGATGGACACCACATAGTCCTTGACCGCAGCCAGGGTTTCTTCCGGCAACCAGACGTCAGGACCATAGATCTTGGTCGACTTTTCACCGGCATAAACTTCCATCCAGTGGATTTTTTTCTTGCCGCCGTAGGCCTTGGCCACGGCTGCGTCCACCACCTTGAGCATGACCGGCGTGATGTCCGCGCCCGTGCCATCGCCCTCAATGAACGGAATGATCGGCTCGTCCGGCACATTCAGTGAATTGTCGGCATTGACGGTGATTTTCTGACCCTGGGCGGGCACTTTGATGTGCTGGTACATGTAGCGAAGTCTCCGGTAAGCGCTCGAAATAGCAGTCAGGCAAGCTGCAAGCGCGGATTAGGTCATAGCCCCTAAATTCTAGCCGCAAATGATTCTCTGAAAAGTTTTTGCAGACCGCGTGTCAACCGCTTGTGAAGCGGCCTCGTTACGGTAGGGCCTCCGAAAACCTCGGGGTACTTCTTCAATAACGTTCTCAAGGAAATTTCAAATGAATAAGATCCTCGCTGTTTTGATCGCCGGTCTCTTCTCCGCCGGTGCTTTCGCTGCTTCCCACGCGGGCGCTCCCATGGGCGCGGCTTCCAAGCCTGCTGCTGCAACCCCGGCAACGCCTGCTGTCGCAGCAACCCCTGCCATGCCAGCCGCCAAGGCTGACGCCAAGGCCATGAAAGCTGAAAAAGCCGCCGCTGCCAAGAAAGCCAAGGAAGAAAAAGCCGCTGCCGCCAAAGCTGCAAAAGCTGAAAAAGCTGCTGCCGCCAAAAAGGCCAAGGAAGAAAAAGCCGCTGCCGCCAAGAAAGCCAAAGAAGACAAAGCCGCAGCTGCCAAGAAGTAATTCTTCGCGCCGGACCAAAATGCCCGCCATGCGGGCATTTTTTATGGCCGTCGTTTATGCTGCTTTTCCAATTGACCGATCCATGGTGACCTCATGCTCCTGAAATCTGACTCCGGCCGCCGCACCGCCCGCGCCCTGTTCTTCGCGTCGGCTTTCTTGGTCACAGCCTTTGCGCCTGTGATGGCGCAGGAGGCCCCACAAATGAACCTGCCGCGGGTCAAGCTGTCGGCCGGCATGCACCAGATTGACGCGCAAGTGGCCCTTCAGCCCGAGCAGCGGCAGATCGGCCTGATGTTTCGCACGGAAATGCCCGCCAGCGAAGGCATGCTGTTTGTCTTTGACCAGGCCAGCAAACAGTGTTTCTGGATGAAAAACACCTTGATTCCCCTGACGGCGGCATTTGTGGACGACGACGGCACCATCGTGAACCTGGCCGACATGAAGCCGCAGACCACCGACTCGCACTGCTCGGACAAGCCGGTGCGTTTTGTGCTGGAGATGAATATGGGCTGGTTTGCCAAAAAGGGCTTCAAGGCGTGGAGCAAGCTCAAAGGCCCGCCGTTTAACAAGGCGCGCTGAGCCCTCGATCCGACGAGCTCCCGGGGGTCGGGGTCGTAAAAAAGCCGGCTCGAAGCCGGCTTTTTCATGGGTCGCGCCCGGTATCAGGCGAAATTGGCTTCGGCAAACGACCAGTTCACCAGGCCGGACAGAAAGGTCTCGACAAACTTGGGGCGCTGATTGCGGTAGTCGATGTAGTAGGCATGCTCCCACACATCCACCGTCATCAGCGCCTTGTCGGCGGTGGTCAGCGGTGTGCCGGCCGGGCCAGTGTTGACGATGTCCACCGAACCATCGGCCTTTTTGACCAGCCAGGTCCAGCCGGAACCAAAGTTGCCGACGGCCGACTTCACAAAGGCTTCCTTGAAAGCCGCGTAGGAGCCGAACTTGGCGTTGATGGCTGCAGCCAGCGCGCCAGAAGGCTCACCGCCGCCGGCGGGCTTCATGCAGCTCCAGAAAAAGGTGTGGTTCCAGATCTGCGCGGCATTGTTGTACACGCCGCCGCTGGATTTCTTGACGATCTCTTCGAGCGTCATGGCTTCGAACTCGGTGCCCTTTTGCAGGTTGTTCAGGTTCACGACATAGGCGTTGTGGTGCTTGCCGTGGTGGTACTCAAAGGCTTCCTGGCTGTAATGCGGTGCCAGGGCATCGTTGGGGTAAGGGAGCGCGGGCAGTTTGTGTTCCATTTATTTTCCTTGTGGGTGTTGTGACAACTTGCGATGATAAAGGCGACTATGAAAAGCCATTGTAAAAAACTAAATCAGCCGCTGCGCGGAAACGGTCAAATCGACCTCGCCGTCGGCAAGGGTAGCGCGCAGTGCCTGGCCCGGCGCGGTGTCGGCAGCTCGCGTGATGGCCGTGCCCTGCATGTCGGCCAGCCAGGCATAACCGCGCTGCAGCACCAGTTTGGGATCCAGCGGCGCCAGCCGCAACTGGGCCCGTTCCAGCCGGCGGTGCTGGGACTGCAGCGATTGCCCCAGCGCTTGCGGAAACGCCAGACCCAGTGCCTGCAGCCGGCTTTTTTCGCGCTGCAGACCGCTTTGCAGTGCATGGCGCAAGCCTTGCGCATGGCCCGCCAGACGCGCGTGCTGGCGGGTGACCAGGTGCGACGGCCGGCTCACGCGTGACGCCGCCCAGTCGAGCCGCTGGCTGCTGGCCTGCAGCTGGCGCTCCACGCCGTCTCGCAACCGGTCCTGCAAATCATCCAGCTCGCCCAGCCATGCCTTCTGCGGCTGGGCACACAGCTCGGCGGCAGCCGTCGGGGTCGGTGCACGCAGGTCGGCGCAAAAATCGGCAATCGTGAAGTCGGTTTCATGGCCGACCCCGCACACCACCGGTATCGGGGATGCCGCCAGTAAACGCGCCAGTTGCTCGTCGTTGAAGGCCCACAGGTCTTCCATTGCACCACCGCCGCGCACCAGCAGCAGGACATCGACCTCGGCACGCTCATACGACCTGCGCAAAGCCTGGCGCAGCTCCTCGGGCGCCTGCGCGCCCTGCACACTGGCGGGGTAAATCACCACGGGAATGTGCGGCGCCCGGCGCTGCAGCGCCGTCACCACATCGTGCAGGGCCGCCGCGCCCAGCGAGGTCACGACACCAATGGCTTTGGGCAGCAGGGGCAACGCCCTCTTGCGCCCGGCGCCGAACAGGCCTTCGGCTTCGAGCTGGTTCTTGAGCTGGACAAACCGCTCGAACAGCTTGCCTTGCCCGGCCTGCTGCATGGACTCGACGATCAGCTGCAGCTCACCGCGCGGCTCGTACACGCCCAGCCGGCCGCGCACCTCGACCCGCTGCCCGTCGCGCGGTGAAAAATCAAGCAGGCCCGCAGCGCGCCGGAACATCGCGCAGCGGATCTGGCCCTGCTCGTCTTTCAGTGAAAAATAACAATGGCCACTGGCCGCGCGCGAAAAGCCACTGACCTCGCCCTGCACGGCGACGGGGTTGAAACGCGCCTCCAGGCTGTCCGCAATCGCACGCAACAGCGAGCCGACCGGCCAGACACGCACGCCAGGAAGGCTACCGGGCACGCGTCGTTCGGACTCGGGGTCAAGCTCAAACACCATCAAATCCCTTGATTTGCTGCGGGTAATACTCCACAGAAGCCCATGTAGCTTGGATACAACCCGTGGTTTGCTGGGGAGATTCAGACAAGTTCGTGCAAGTCATTGATTTTTAACAAGATTATCAAGCTTACTTTTTCATCATTTTGTCACATCTCCCATTTGGCGCGGCCTGGCGGGCTGTCGCCTGCTACTTGCTCACAAAGTTATCCACATGTTCTGTGAGTTAAGTCCTACAGTCCTGCCACGTCTTTCCGGGGAAGTTGCCATACAACAACGGACGGAGAGTAGCCATCGGGGTGGGCCATAATCCACAGCAATCATCAGCTTGGAGATTTGCCTTTGTTTTCGATCATACAAGCCGCAGGCTGGCCGATCTGGCCGCTCATCGCCTGCTCGATTTTGGCGCTGGCCCTGGTTATCGAGCGGTTTTCCAGCCTGAAGACCGCCCGGATCGCACCGCCCAAACTGCTGGACGAAGCCATCACGGTCTCCCGCGGCGGCGTGCCCAGCACCGACATGGTGTCGCAACTGGCGCAGAACTCCCTGCTCGGCGAGGTACTGGCCAGCGGTTTTCGCGCCCTCAACACCAACCCGCGCATCAGTGAAGGCGACCTGCGCTCGACCCTGGAAGGTTCAGGTCGGCGCGCCGCCCACACGCTGGAGCGCTACCTGGCCGCACTGGCCACCATCGCCTCGGCAGCGCCGCTGCTGGGCCTGCTGGGCACCGTGATCGGCATGATCGAAATTTTTGGCTCCCAGGCGGGCAGCGGTGGGGTGGCCAATGCGGCCGGCGGCAACCCCGCACAACTCGCACAGGGCATTTCCATTGCGCTGTACAACACGGCGTTCGGCCTGATTGTGGCGATTCCTTCGCTGATCTTCTGGCGCTATTTCCGCGCGCGGGTCGATGGCTTCCTGCTCACCATGGAAATCGCGTCCGAGCGTTTTGTGCGGCATCTCAATACCCTGCGCAAGCCATGAATTTCCGCCGCAGCTCCCGGGATGAACCGGAGATCAACCTCATCCCGTTCATCGACGTGCTGCTGGTGGTGCTGATCTTCCTGATGTTATCGACCACCTACAGCAAGTTCACCGAACTGCAGATCAAGCTGCCGGTGGCCGACGCAGACCAGCAGCGCGACTACCCCAAGGAGGTGATCGTGGCCGTCAGCAGCGACGGCCGCTACATGGTCAGCAAGATACCTGTGGACGGGCGCAGCATCGAAGCGCTGAGCGCGGCCCTCACGGCGGCAGCCAAGGCCGGCAAGGACAGCGTGATCATCATCAGCGCCGACGCCAGCGCCACCCACCAGTCGGTCATCACGGTGATGGAGGCGGCCAGGCGCAGCGGCTTGACCCAAATCACCTTCGCGACCCAGAGCGCGGCGCAGGCCGGCGCCAGATAACCGTGAAGCGTCTGCTGCAGCGGGCCTGGCTGCGGCGCAGCGCTCTCGCCTGCGTACTGTGGCCGCCGGCGCAGCTTTTTGGTTTGCTGGTGCGGCTGCGCCTTGCCGCCTACCGGGCAGGCTTTCTCAAATCCCAACGCATCCCGGTGCCCGTGGTGGTGGTGGGCAATGTGGTGGCCGGCGGCGCTGGCAAAACCCCCACCGTCATCGCGCTGGTGCAGCACCTGCAGGCAGCGGGCCTGCGCGTTGGCGTGGTCTCACGCGGCTACGGACGCTTGGGCGAAAACTGCCTGGAAGTGTTGCCTGCGACGCCGCCCGAACAATCCGGCGACGAACCGGCCCTGATCCGCCGGGCCACCGGTGCGCCGGTGGTGGTCGCCGCCCGGCGGCTGGCTGCCGTGCACGCCCTTCTGGCGGCCCATCCGGCCACGCAGGTGATTGTTTGCGACGACGGCCTGCAGCACTACGCCCTGCAGCGCGACATCGAAATTGCGGTGTTTGACGAACGCGGTACGGGCAATGGCTGGCTGCTGCCCGCCGGCCCGCTGCGCGAGCCCTGGCCGGCCCGCCTGCAACGTGGCGCCCGACCGGGACGCGGTATAGACCTGGTGTTGCACACCGGCACTGTCGCCGCCTTTGACGGCTTTGGCTCGACCCGGCGCCTGGCCGACCATGCCGTACGCGCTGACGGCAGCCGTGTGGCGCTGAACAGTCTGGCGGGCGAACGATTGCTGGCGCTGGCCGGCATCGCCAAACCCGAGGCCTTTTTCGAGATGCTCAGGGCGCAGGGCCTGACGCTGGCGGTCACCCGCGCCCTGCCTGATCACTATGATTTTGATAGCTACCCACACCCGGCGGACAAAGGCTACACCCTGATTTGCACTGAAAAAGACGCGGTCAAGCTGTTTCCCCGGCAAGCCGGCGCGCTGGCGGTGCCGCTGGTGTTTGCGCCTGAACCAGCTTTTTTTGCAGCCTTCGACGCGCTGCTGGCGCCGCTGCTTTCAGCTTCCCCGCCTTCCCCGCCTTCCCCGCCTTCTTCTCCTTCTCCTTTACCATCGCCCCATGGACACCAAACTGCTTGAACTGCTGGTCTGCCCTGTGACCAAAGGCCCGCTCGATTACGACCGCGACAAACAGGAACTGGTTTCGCGCAGTGCGCGGCTGGCCTATCCGATTCGCGACGGCCTGCCCGTCATGCTGGAAAACGAAGCGCGGGTGCTCACCGACGAGGAGCTCGGACTGTGACGCCAGTCATGTGTTTGGCATGAGTTTTACCGTCCTCATCCCTGCCCGCCTCGCGTCTACCCGACTGCCCGACAAACCGCTGGCCGACATCGCCGGCACGCCCATGATCGTGCGGGTGGCGCAGCGCGCCTTGCTCAGCGGCGCATCGCGCGTGGTGGTCGCCACCGACAGTCCACGCATCGCCGAGACCTGCGCCAGCTTCGGCGTGACCGCGATGATGACGCAAGCCGACCACCCCAGCGGGAGCGACCGGCTCGCCGAGGCCTGCAGGTTGCTGCAACTGGGCGACGATGAGGTAGTCGTCAATGTGCAGGGGGATGAGCCGCTGATCGACCCCGGCTTGATGGGTGCCGTGGCTGACTTGCTGGCAGAGCGGCCTGACTGCGCCATGGCTACCGCCGCCCATGCGATAGGCACACTGGCGGACCTGCACAACCCGAATGTGGTCAAGGTGGTGCTGGATGCACGCAACACCGCGCTGTATTTCAGCCGCGCGCCCATTCCTGCAGCGCGTGATTTTTCCGGCGCGGCCTGGTGGCAGCAGGTGGGTAACACCCTGCCGCCGCCGCTGCGCCACGTGGGCATTTACGCCTACCGTGCCGGGTTTTTGCAGAAATTTCCTTCGCTGCCGCAGGCACCGCTGGAGCAACTGGAGGCGCTGGAGCAACTGCGCGTGCTCTGGTATGGCCACCACATTGCAGTGCACGTCACCGACCAGGCGCCAGGTCCGGGCGTCGACACGCCCGAAGACCTGGAGCGCGTGCGCCGGCTCTTCGTATAAGCCGCCCACGGGGGTACGCATGCTATCCTTGAGAACAAGAATAATGTGACGCTGGCGCCCTGCATGGGGCCGCCGCGCATCGCCAGATTTATAAAAATCCGAGGACATCCATGAGACTGATTTTGTTGGGCGCGCCGGGCGCGGGCAAGGGAACGCAGGCGACATTCATCTGCCAGAAATACGGTATCCCCCAGATTTCCACTGGCGACATGCTGCGCGCTGCCGTCAAGGCCGGCACGCCGCTGGGCCTTGAAGCCAAAAAAGTCATGGATTCCGGCGCATTGGTCAGCGACGACCTGATCATCAACCTGGTGAAAGACCGCATCGCCCAGCCTGATTGCGCCAACGGCTTTTTGTTTGACGGTTTTCCACGCACCCTGCCCCAGGCCGATGCCATGAAAGTGGCTGGCGTCAAACTCGACCATGTGCTGGAAATCGACGTGCCTTTCGAGGCCATCATCGACCGCATGAGCGGGCGCCGCTCGCACCCGGCGTCAGGCCGCACCTACCATGTCAAGTTCAACCCGCCCAAGGTGGAGGGCAAGGACGACGTCACCGGCGAGCCGCTGATCCAGCGCGAGGACGACAAGGAAGACACCGTGCGCAAGCGGCTCGAGGTCTATAGCGCGCAGACCCGCCCGCTGGTGGACTACTACTCAAGCTGGGCCAAGGCCGACCCGGCTGCCGCGCCCCGATACCGCGCCATCAGCGGCATGGGCGGTGTGGATGAAATCACCTCCCGGGCCTTCAAAGCCCTGTCGGATTGAGCCGCAGCCGGGCTGCATCCAAAAAGGCCGTCTGTTGACGGCCTTTTTTAATCGGTGCCGCTGCCAGCGCCGTCATGCCGGGCTGGACCGCAGCCCATAAGCCTTGCCGCCTGCGAACAGGTACTCGACACGCAGCACGGCGTCACCTTTTTCGCCGGTAAAAGTAAAGCCCAGCAACGCCACCACATCGCCGGCCTCGATCTCCGGCACGCCCCACGCCTGCAGGCGCGTCAGGGGCGCAAGTTCAATCTCCCATCGCCTGTCCTTGCGATTGGGCACCACTGCCCGGGCCAGCAGCGCCTTGCCATCGACCGGGGCGGTTTGGGCCGGCAAGGCGCGTTGCGCGAGGTCGTCCGGCAGCCTGAGGGCAGCGGACACCTCGAGTTCGAGCTCGGCATGCGGGTTGCGCCACTGCGACTTGAGCACCCTGCCTTCGAGATAAATCGGCCGCTCCTGGTCAAAACTGCTCCAGCCGTGGTGGGCCTGGGCCCAGGAGGCGGCGCCTGCCACAGGCAATACCAGGGAAACCCGCAGTACATCACGTCGCTTCATCATCAGCTCCTTGCTTGTTCGTCCTACACGTAAGCTATCCATCGGCCGCAGGCTAGCACCGCCAGCCAGATCAGGGTGGACACGAGCATTTGCGCCCGCGCCACGCTGTCGAGTTTTTCCAGCGAGGCCCGCCCATGAAACCACGCTGCGTTACAACCTGCGGCAAATAACAGCAACATCTTCAGGGTAAACACCCGGTTTGAAAGCAGCTCGGCCGCTTGAGAGGCAAACATCAACAAGCCCGACGCAGCCGCCAGTGAAAAACCGGCCAGGGCGATACCCAGGCTCAGGCGGGCCAACGCCTTGACCGGCAGGTCGGAGCCTGCACCGAACACCCGCAGCTCCAGCAGTGCCAGGTTACCCAGCAGTAGCGCAATGCCGGTGATGTGCACCACCTCCAGCGCCGGGTAGGCCCAGACATGCGAACGCAGCGATTCGAACACCTCAGGCGGCATCCATCAAGGCAAGCATCAGCGCCACGCGCGCCTTCACAGGGCTCAGCCCCTGCGAGTGCGGGATGACATCCCCGTGTTTTGGCAACACACGGCCCTCCAGACAACGTGTGGCGCGGACCACCCGCACACCGCTGGCTTGTGCCTGCAGCAAGGCAGCCTCCAGCGCGTGGTGCAGGGTGCCGTTGCCTGTGCCGGCCACCACCAGGCCTTGCACACCGTCGGCCACCAGGGCACGAACCCCACCCGCGCCCGCGCCCGCATGGCTCATGACGATCTCCACGCGCGGCCAGGATGCTGGATCGGGCAAGTCCGCTATATTTTTAATAGCGCTCGGCGCTTTATCCACGGAGTCTCGAGGCCAATCTCGCATCAAACGCAGGCTGCCTTCCTCGACATACCCGATCGGCCCCGCGTCGGCAGAACTGAAGGCATCGAGCCTGTAGGTGTGAACCTTCTGGACGTCCCGGGCGGAGTGAATCACGCCAGCGCAAACCGCAACCACCCCGTGGGCGCCCCCATGGGACGCCACCGCCACGGCGTCAAGCATGTTTTGCGGCCCATCCGGTGCCAGCGCGGTCGCGGGGCGCATCGCACAGGTCAGCACGACCGGCCGGTCCGGCTCCAGCACGGTCTGCAGGAACCAGGCGGTCTCCTCCAGCGTGTCGGTGCCATGGGTGATCACAATGCCCTGCACATCGGGCTGTGTCAGCCAGTGGTCAACCCGCTGCGCCAGGACACGCCACACGCCGAAATCCATGTCCTTGCTGTCGATCTGGGCGACCTGCTCGCTGATCCACTCACACGCCTGGCCCGCGACCGTCGGCAGGCCCGCCACCAGTTGATCAATGCCCACCTGCGCAGCGGTATAGCCCAGGTTGTCGGACGCATGCGCAGCCGTTCCGGCTATCGTGCCCCCGGTGCCCAAAATCACAATTTTTTTGCGCGTCATACCTGCCAACCCTTGCACTTCCTGAAAAACTGTATGAAAATACAGCCACTGGATATTAAAACAGCTCAATGACTTTAACGACTTCGGTCCTCGAGTATTTGATCCCCTGTCGCCCCCAAGGAGCCACGCCATGAGCAGTCTCACTGATTTTTCGGAAATGCCCAAACTCACTGCACGACAGCAGCAAATTCTGGAGCTGATCCAGAGCGCCATTGCCCGCACGGGCGCACCGCCCACCCGCGCAGAAATTGCCAACGAGCTGGGCTTCAAATCCGCCAACGCTGCCGAAGAGCACCTGCAGGCCCTAGCCCGCAAAGGCGTGATCGAGCTGGTCAGCGGTACCTCGCGCGGTATACGCCTGCGCAGCGACACCCTGCGGTCCATCAACGAGTCCCGCATCAAACAGTTTTCCCTGCCCTTGCAAAGCCTGGCCCAACTCGCCCTGCCTCTGGTGGGGCGGGTTGCTGCTGGCAGCCCCATTCTCGCGCAGGAGCATGTGGACCACACCTACTATTTCGAGAGCAGCCTGTTCCAGCGCAAGCCCGACTACCTGCTCAAAGTGCGCGGCATGAGCATGCGCGACGCCGGCATCATGGACGGCGACCTGCTGGCCGTGCAGCAGACCAAAGAGGCCAAAAACGGCCAGATCGTGGTCGCCCGCCTGGGCGACGAAGTCACGGTCAAACGCTTTCGGCGCAACAAACACCTGATTGAGCTGCTGCCGGAAAACCCCGATTTCAAAACCATTGTGGTCGAGCCCGGTGAGCCCTTCGAGCTGGAGGGCCTGGCCGTCGGGCTGATCCGCAACACCATGCTGATGTAGCCAACGCAGCCCTATGTGAGCCGGGCGGCTCCAGCCTTGCGCCCGCTCTCATCGCTCTCCTATTTCCGCGCAGCAGGTGGCGGGCGTTTGGTCAAAGTGATTGACCAACACCCTGGTGCAGCGGATGTTCAGTTCTTGTAATCCTGCCTGTGTTTACCTCTACTTCAGGAGTTCTCATGGGAATCGCCAGTCTTTCACGTTCACCGCTGCTGTCTGTCCTGCTCGCACCCCTGCAGGCGCTCGCTGCCTTATGGATGCCGGTTCGGCCTGCCGTCGTTGCGCCATCCTGTGCCCCGGCAGCAACATTCCGGCGCCTTGCCGCCAACGACCCCTCCGCCAGCAAGGCCACCGCATTCCACTCCCGCCCAGTACCGGCGGCAGGCCACAAGCCCTGCCAGACTGTGGCCAAAACCACGGCTCCGCGCCGCTTGAAAGTAGTGCGTGAGTTTGAGGCCGGCATCAGTCCGGCGTGCGCCGGCCGCATGGTGATCTCGGGCCGCATGGCAGATGTCTGCGCCGAACTGGACCGCATGGCCCAAAGGGAAACCGCTCAGGCCGCCTGATACCCGGCGCCGGCGCCGCATGCAGTGTCGGCTGGCAGCAGGACCGGGTCAGTCCTTCCATGCACGGATGGAGTGCTTGCGTTCCGGTACATCTAGCCGTGTCCTTATCCCGTTCCGGCGCAAGTTGCAGGCACAATATCGGCATGAATATTGTGATCCTTGACGACTACCAGGACGCGGTGCGCAAACTCGCCTGCGCCGCCAAACTCGATGCCTACCAGGCCAAGGTCTACACCAACACCGTCAAAGGCATCGGCCAGCTGTCCGTTCGGCTCAAGGACGCCGATGTGGTGGTCCTGATCAGGGAGCGTACCCATCTGCAGCGCCAGCTGCTCGAAAAACTTCCCAAGCTCAAAATGATTGCGCAGACCGGCCGCGTTGGCAGCCATGTGGACGTCGGCGCCTGCACCGAACGCGGCATCGTCGTCGCCGAAGGCGTGGGTTCACCTACGGCGCCGGCTGAACTGACCTGGGCGCTGATCATGGCGGCGGCGCGCCGCATCCCGCACTATGTGTCCCATCTCAAACACGGTGCGTGGCAACAGGCGGGACTGAAAAATGCATCCATGCCAGTCAACTTTGGGCTTGGCTCCGTGCTCAAGGGCAAGGTGCTCGGCATCTGGAGTTATGGCAAGGTGGGTCAGCTCATCGCCGGTTATGGTCGGGCCTTCGGCATGCGCGTGTTGGTCTGGGGCAGCCAGGCGTCGCGGACCCGTGCACAGGCCGACGGTTTTGAAGTGGCCTCGTCCAAAGCTGAATTTTTTCAGGAAAGCGATGTATTGACCCTGCACTTGCGACTGGGTGACGATACCCGCGGCGTGGTCACCCTTGATGACCTGTCGCGCATGAAACCCTCTTCTGTGCTGGTGAACACGTCCCGCGCTGAACTGATCGAGCCCGAGGCCCTGATCGCGGGCCTGAACCGGGGGCGGCCCGGTCTCGCGGCGGTCGACGTGTTTGAGTCAGAGCCGATTTTGCAGGGCCACGCCCTGCTGCGGCTGGAAAACTGCATCTGCACGCCGCATATCGGTTATGTGGAGCAGGAAAGTTATGAGATGTATTTCGGCTCGGCCTTTGACAACGTGGTGAACTTCATCAAGGGCACACCCACCAACATCGTCAACCCGGGGGCCTTGCAGGTGCGTCGCTAGGATCCTTTTTAACTTCGAAATCGTCGGCTGCAAATCGCTTTTCACGCCCCCCGGTCGGCAGGTTTCTAGCGGGATTTACCCAGATCGTGCGGACGAAAGCCTGTGTCGTAGTCATCGAAATCGATCAGCGAGTCGAATGCCGTGGGCTCGCCCGACGCGCGGGTCGCGGCGGGCTCTGCAGATCGACGGTTGCGGACACCGGGTGCCGTCACAGGGTGCTTGCTGGTTTGCACGAAATCGCTCAGATCGATGTCGAGCCCCAGTCGCGGCGAAGACCTCGGCTGCATCGCCAACTCAGGCCACTGGGTGTTGAAGGCGCTGTCTGCCCCCTCCGCCTCCAGGTCAATGATCTCCCGGGCCACGGCATGCAGCAGCAGCAACTCGCGATAGGCCTCCAGGTCCAGCACTTCGGCGGAGTTTCCCGGCTCCCGGAAAAGCGTGTCGTCGATAATGTCAAACACCCGCCGCTTCGGCCAGACTGCCTCGATGCGGGCCAGTACATCTTCGTAGGCCGACACATTGGTGCCGGTGGCCGCGTAGTCGTCAAATGGCGCCACCTGGGCATTGAATACCCCGTTGAAGTCGGCACGCAGGATTTCGTACTCCTCCCGATTGCCAGTCTGGTGGTAAAGATTTATCAGGTCCAGATAAACCAGTGCGCTGGTCTTGACGTTGTGGACGAGGTGCTTGCGAAGCAGGTCAATGGCCTTGTCTTGCTGCCCCAGTGAGCTGAAAAACTCAACCTGTTGCTGCAGATCGAAGATTTCCGGAATCCTCACCGTACGGGGAACAAAAGGCACGCTGACGGAGAATTTGGCGCGGTCGCGGCGCGGCAGGGGCGGAATCGGCTCCGGTAACGGACGGCTGGAGGGCGCGGGCCGACGCTTGAGGTCGCCAAACAACGATTCGTCGATGTCGAGGTCGACGCCAGAGCTGCTGGTCATGGGTGTTTCCGGCAACGTACCTGTGCCGGAGGCCACATCCCGCGCAGTCGAGCGTGGTCGCCGACGCCGAAGAAAAAACAGGCCGATGAAGGTAAAAAACAATAGGCCGGTGAGGCCGTAGACCAGTTCCTTGCTGAAACCCTGGCTTTCCGCTTTTTGAAGCTGTGCCTTGTTGTCAGCCAGCGCCGCCTGTGCCTTGAGCAGTTCTTCCCGCAACTGCCGCAATTCGCGCTCCTGAATTTTTTCCTGGTCACCCTGAGCCGGGGTCGACGCCAGCCGTTGAACTGCAGGGTCATCTCCGTTGAGCGCGGATGACCGGGGTATGGCTGCCAGGACCACGTAGCGCCGAATGGTTTTCTGCACACATCCCGCACGCAGGTGGACGGTCACCACCGGCCCCTCCACAGGCACGCCGGCGCGGATGCGTATTATTGGCTCCTGGGTTCTTGCGGATTTTTCTGCGGTTACCTGGATTTGGGACTTGTCGAGTTGCCTGTCCGCATAAAAAACACTGGCGTCCAGACACAGCGCCTTGGGATCGTCGGCGGTATCCAGCGCCATTTGCACCGAGAGATCAAGCGGCCGGCCCAGCGTGGCCGAGTGGGTGTTGGGTCCCAGCGCGACGGCCAGAGCCCCTCCCGCTGCGCACAGGCTCAACCCTCCAGCAACCAGACGGCGCGTTTGGAGAAAATGTAAAAATATTTTCACTTGGCGGATTCTGGCATAGCGGAGGCCAACAGGATGCACTGCCCGGTGGAACCCAAATACAGTTTCGACTGGCGATGCAGGGGCGTCTGAGCACATGCCCGGCGCCCGACCACCGCACCTGCAAAACAGTTTACAGCGGCTACAGGCACAAGCAAGCTTCTTGCCCGGCGCAAATGCAGGGGCCAGGCCGCCGGCCTGCATCTGGCGCTGCGTGATAATACTTTTTCATGAATCCACTTTATAAAACTGTCGGCATTGTTGGCACGGGCGCCATGGGCCGGGGCATTGCCCAACTGGCAGCCCAGGCGGGCAGCCAGGTCAGGCTGTTTGACACCCACACCGAGGCGGCCGGCACGGCACGTGAGGCACTGAGGGGCCAATGGGATAAATTGGTCGGCAAGGGTCGGCTGGACAGCGCACTCGCGGAAGAGTACACAGCCCGGCTGCTACCAGCCTCCAGCCTGAACGATCTGGCCGATTGCGACCTCATCATCGAAGCGGTTGTAGAACGTTTGGATGTAAAGAAATCACTGTTTCTTTCCCTGGAAACTGTTGTTTCGACGCAGGCCATTCTGGCCACCAATACCTCATCCCTCTCCGTCACGGCCATCGCGTCAGGGATGCAGCATCCCGGCCGGTTTGCCGGCTATCATTTTTTCAATCCGGTGCCGCTCATGAAGGTGGTCGAAGTGATTGCCGGCCTGAAGACCGACGCTGCCGCATGTGAAGCCCTCGCAGCCTACGCGCGCCAGATGGGTCATACGCCGGTCATGGCGCAGGATACCCCCGGCTTTATCGTCAACCATGCCGGGCGCGGTTACGGCACCGAGGCCTTGCGTATTGTCAGTGAAGGCATTGCTGACTTCGCCACCATAGACCGCATCCTCAAGGACCAGGCCGGCTTCAAGCTGGGGCCCTTCGAGCTGATGGACCTGACCGCCCTCGATGTGTCGCACCCCGTCATGGAGTCGGTCTACCAACAGTACTACGACGAGCCGCGATACCGCCCCAGCGTGATCACCGCACAGCGCCTGGCCGGTGGCATGCTAGGGCGTAAAACCGGAGAAGGCTTTTACCGCTACCAGGACGGCGTAGCGCAAGTCGCGCCTGAACGACCCGCCCCCGCCGTCGCTGAAATGCCGCCAGTCTGGGTCTCGCCGCGTGCCGCCAGGCGCTCCGAGTTGCTGCAGTTGCTGAAAGGTCTGGGGGCCAGCATTGAAACCGGCGCATCCCCGTCCATGAACGCCCTGGTGCTGGTGGCGCCGCTGGGCTTTGATATCACCACGGTGGCCGTGGTCGAACGGCTGGATCCCGCGCGTACGGTGGGCATCGACATGCTGATCGACGACGCAGCGAGCAGACGCCGCGTGCTGGCCACCAATCCCGCTACCCGCAGCGACATGCGCGATGCCGCGCACGCCCTGTTTGCGCGCGACGGCAAGGCCGTCAGCGTGATTAGGGACAGCGGTGGCTTTGTGACCCAGCGCGTGGTCGCCACCATCGTCAACATTGCCAGCGACATCTGCCAGCAAGGCATCTGCACTCCGAAGGACCTGGAAACCGCCGTAACCCTGGGGCTCGGTTACCCGCTGGGCCCTTTGGCCATGGGCGACCGCTACGGACCGACCAACATTCTGGAAGTTCTTTTCAACATGCAAACCGTGTATGGCGACCCGCGCTACCGCCCTTCTCCGTGGTTGCGCCGCCGCGGTGCCATCGGCCTGAGTCTGATGCACGAAGAGGAATGACACACCCCTGTCGGTCGCTCACTGCGTGTAGCGCCTTCCCCCCTCCAGGGGGCGGCGCCTGCGGCCTGGCGAAGCCAGTTCCGCGGCCCCTGCTGGCTGAAAGACGCGTAGCGGACGCAGTCTCCGCGGCTTCCATTTTTCTGTACTGGAACAACTGATATGGCAGGCGCACTGAAAAGCACCAGCGACGGCGCCACCATGGTGCTGACCCTGAGCAATCCCGATTTCCGCAACGCCCTCAGCCCGGAGATTTACGCTGCCGGCGTAGAGGCACTCAACGTTGCCGAGACCAACCCGGAGATTCGCAGCGTGGTGATTACAGGCGAAGGCGCCAATTTTTGCGCCGGTGGCCAACTGCAGCGCCTGCAGGCGAACCGCGAGCAAGCGCAGGACGTGCAGGCCCAAAGCATCAATGGCCTGCATAGCTGGATCGATTCGATACGTACCTTTCCCAAACCGGTGATCGCTGCCGTGGAAGGCGCCGCAGCCGGCGCGGGCTTTTCGCTGGCGCTGGCCTGCGACTTCATCGTCGCGGCTGACAACGCAGTTTTTGTGATGGCCTACAGCAGCGTAGCCCTGTCGCCCGACGGCGGCGGCAGCTGGGTGCTGAGCCGTTCCCTGCCGCGCGCACTCGTCAGCGAGCTGCTGATGTGCGGCGAGCGCATTGGCGCCGCGCGCCTGCAGGCATTCGGCCTGCTCAACCGCAGCGTTCCCGCAGGTGATGCACTCCACGAAGCCCTGAAGCTGGCCGACACGCTCAATGCGCGCGCCCCCAATGCGCTGGCCAGCATCAAGGAACTCATGAACGACGCGCAAGCCAACACCCTGGGTGAACAGATGGACGCCGAACGCGCGCACTTCGTGCGCAACCTGCACCATCCGAACGGCGGCGAAGGCATCGCCGCCTTTCTGGAAAAACGCACGCCCCGCTACAGCTGAGGCCGCGGCAGGAACCGGCTACAGGGACACCGAGGCGACAGGTGGAGGCCCGCTGCGCCGTCTCTGGCGCGACAATAGCCAGCTTGTGAGTCACTCAAAAGACAGGCCATGGACGATCCCATTCTTACGATACACGAAAGAGAGGCCATCAACGGTGGCCGCTGGTTTTCATCCCTATCCCCCTCACTCCGACACGACATACTTCGATGCGCTTTTGTCCAACGTTTCAAGGATGGCGAACTGATCGCCGCCCGCGGCGACCCGCCGGAGCAATGGATAGCCTGTGCAAAAGGCGCGGTACGGGTCAGCTCGACATCGATCTCGGGCAAACAGATCACGCTGACTTATGTGGAGCCCGGCATCTGGTTCGGCGATGTGGCGATTTTCGACGGCGACCGGCGAACGCACGACGCCTATGCACATGGCGAGACCACCATCCTGTGCGTGGCCAAGGCAGACTTCAAGAAAATCCTGGCTACGCATGTGGAGCTGTACGAAGCCATGCTGCGCCTGCATGCGCGCCGCATCCGACAGCTTTACGGTCTGGTGGAAGACCTCAACACCCTGCCCTTGCGCGCGCGGCTGGCCAAGCAGCTGCTGCACCTGGTGCGCAGCTACGGGGTCAGCAGCCTCAGCGACGGGCGCGAAGTGCGCATTGGTCTGCAGCTCGCACAGGAAGAACTGGCACAGCTTCTGGGCGCGTCGCGTCAGCGTGTGAACCAGGAGCTCAAGGCCATGGAACGCGAGGATGCGATACGCATCGAGCCGGGCGGCCTGGTGGTGCGCAACCGCGAAGCCCTGCTGCGCATCTCTGAAGCCGACCTTGAAAAATAATCCATGAGCAACTTCGACCACTTTCTGGGTACCCGCGAGGTCTCGGGCCAGCACGCCGTCAACATGGACGCGCTCAGTAGCTACCTCGAGCAACGCCTGCCGGGTTTTCAGGGTCCGCTGAGCGCCGAAATATTCAAGGGTGGCCAGTCGAACCCGACCTACAAACTGATCACACCGGCCCGCGCCTACGTGATGCGCGCCAAGCCTGGGCCAGTGGCCAAACTGCTGCCGTCGGCCCACGCGGTCGAGCGCGAGTTCAAGGTCATGAGCGGCCTGCAGGGCACCGATGTGCCGGTCGCAAAAATGTACTGCCTGTGCGAAGACGAAAGCGTGATTGGTCGCGCCTTTTACGTCATGGAGTTTGTCGAAGGCCGCGTCCTCTGGGACCAGGCCCTGCCTGGCATGACCAACACCCAGCGCGCAGAAATTTATGCCGAGATGAACCGCGTGATCGCCGCGCTGCACAAGGTGAAATTTGCCGAGCGCGGGCTGGCCGACTATGGCAAACCGGGCAATTATTTTGAGCGCCAGATCGGCCGCTGGAGCAAGCAGTACACCGCGTCCATCACCCAAACCATTCTCGAGATGGATGAGTTGATGGCCTGGCTGCCGGCCAACATTCCGGCCAGCGCGCGCGATGAAGCCATGGTCTCCATCGTGCACGGTGACTTCCGGCTCGACAACCTGATGTTCCACCCCACCGAACCACGCGTTCTCGCGGTGCTCGACTGGGAACTGTCCACGCTGGGCCATCCGCTGGCCGACTTCAGCTACCACTGCATGGCCTGGCATATCCCGCCTGGCGCCTTCCGTGGCATCGGCGGCCTCGACGTGGTCAGCCTGGGCATCCCGACGGAGGCCGAACACATTCGCCAGTATTGCGAGCGCACCGGTTTTGCCAGCCCCGAGCTGATCAAGGCTGACTGGAACTTCTACCTTGCCTACAACCTGTTCCGTCTCGCCGCAATTTTGCAGGGGATTGCCAAACGCGTCGAAGCCGGCACAGCGGCCAGCGCCCAGGCTGTCGCCTCGGCCAAAGGCGCGCCAGTGCTGGCACGCATGGCATGGGACTTTGCACGCAAAAGCCAGGCCGGCCAGACCGGTCCATCCCTCTAAACAGGGCAACTACTCCAGGAGCTATCAATGGAATTCAACTACACCCCCAAGGTTAAGGACATGCAGGCCCGACTGCTGGCCTTCATGGACCAGCACGTCTATCCCAACGAAGCCCGTTTTTTCAAGGAAATCGCCGACAACCGCGCCAGGGGAAACGCCTGGATTCCAACGGCCCTCATTGAAGAGCTCAAACCCAAGGCCCGCGCCGCCGGGCTGTGGAACCTTTTCCTGCCGCACTCGCCTCGTGCCCCTGAAGGGCTGTCCAATCTCGAATACGCGCCACTGTGCGAAATCATGGGCCGCGTGCCTTTTGCGCCCGAGATTTTCAATTGCTCGGCGCCTGACACCGGCAACATGGAAACCATTGCGCGTTATGGCTCTGAGGAAAACAAGGACCGCTGGCTCGAACCCCTGCTCAAGGGTGATATCCGCTCCGCCTTTCTGATGACCGAGCCCGAAGTCGCATCGTCGGACGCGACCAACATCCAGTGCCGCATCGAGCGTGACGGCGACGACTACGTGATCAACGGCCTGAAATGGTGGTCATCCGGTGCGGGCGACCCGCGCTGCGCGATTTACATCGTCATGGGCAAAACCAACCCCGACGCGGGCCGCCATGAGCAGCAGTCCATGATTCTGGTGCCGGCCAACACGCCGGGCATCGAGGTGATCCGGCCGCTCAGCGTCTTCGGCTACGACGACGCACCGCACGGCCACATGGAAGTGCGGCTGACCAACGTACGTGTGCCAGTGGGCAATCTGCTGCTGGGCGAAGGGCGCGGCTTTGAAATCGCCCAGGGCCGCCTCGGCCCCGGACGTATCCACCACTGCATGCGCAGCATCGGTATTGCCGAGCGCGCGCTGGAGTTGATGTGCAAACGCCTGAATACCCGCATTGCCTTTGGCAAGCCGGTGGCACGCCAGTCGGTCTGGCACGAGCGTATTGCCGACGCCCGCTGCATGATCGACCAGGCCAGATTGTTGACGCTGAAAGCCGCTTACATGATGGACACGGTTGGCAACAAGGTCGCCAAGGCCGAAATCGCCATGATCAAGGTGGTCGCGCCCAACATGGCCTGCCAGATCATCGACTGGGCCATCCAGGCGCACGGCGGTGGCGGCGTGTCCGATGACTTCCCGCTGGCTTATGCCTACGCTCACCAGCGCACCTTGCGACTGGCCGATGGCCCGGATGAAGTGCACCGCGCCTCGCTGGCCAAGCTTGAGCTGGCCAAACATCTGCTGATGCCCGGCGAAGTGGAGATGCCCATCACCCGCGGCAGCTGACGCGTCCGACCGCCTGGCGGCGGCAAAACGCTGTCAAAACAGGAGCTGGTGGCGTCCACCCCGCAAGGGCTGGCGCCGCTTTTTCGCCTGAACTACAGCGGGATGTCGGTTGACAGGCCAGCCAGCGCCGCATCGCAGGCGCTGGTGTAGGTGACGGCTGCATGCTGCAGCGTCGCGATGTCGCCTGGGACGTACTGCATGCGCAAATAAGCCTTGCCGCGCAACAGCATCAGGATGAAAGGGGTCTGCGCATCCGGGCCGGGCTGGGGCCAGGACAGCAGCAGCTCGGCCAGGTTGTTGTCTATCCAGGCCAGCGCGTGTTCACGGCGGTCGGCCAGTACCGCGTAGCGCTCCCAGAATTCAGGCACCAGGCTGGCCCAGCCAAACTCCTCAAACATGGCGAGCCAGCGCATTTCTTCAGGCAGGCTGGGGTCGGCGGTGGTTTGCAGTGAATCGGTGTAGATTGCATAGGCGCGTTTTTCCAGCGACTCTTTCAGAGGCCGGTTAATGATCAGCACCGCCGCATCGCCGTTAATGCCCAGCTCCGCCCGGGCGCGCAACTCGTCGCCAGGAATGTAGTCGCGCGAGGATGGCCCGCATTCAAGTTTCCAGGGCTTGCCGCGCACCTGGCCGGTCAGCAAAAAACCGTGCGCATTGTCCTGGTGAAAGTAGCTGAAGCCCTGTGTGCCTGCCCACTCGGACACGGGCGACGATGCATCCGATGTGCTTTCGGCAGGTATGGCGTCCGGCCCTCCCCGCGCAAAGACCCTCTTCAGGCGATCAAACATGGTTGCGGCATTTCTCTTGAAGTCCAGTGAACATCATAGGTTGAAAAAGAAGGCCGGGTAAGCGCAGTCTCTGGATGCGCTCCCGCCAGTTGGCACACGGAGCACCTTTTGCCGGAGGGGCCGGTTTGGCGGGTGGCGCGCGGACGGCACCCGGCCTTTGCTCCGCCGCTTCAAATAAATCAGGGCGGCCCGCCACGCCGCCAGCGCTTCGGGCTATAATCTGGGACTTGTCGGAGTGTGGCGCAGTCTGGTAGCGCACCTGGTTTGGGACCAGGGGGTCCAAGGTTCGAATCCTTGTACTCCGACCAAAGAATCATCCAAAAAGCTCACCTGTGTGGGCTTTTTTCGCATCTGCGTATACATTCGCCGTAGCCGCTTTTCTGCCCGTAGCTCAGTTGGATAGAGCATCAGCCTTCTAAGCTGAGGGTCGGGGGTTCGATCCCCTCCGGGCAGACCAAAGGTACCGCGCCGCGCGCTCAAAACGCTCATCGTCAACAGCCGTTTCGGGCGCATCAACGCCTTGCTCCCTGGCCGCAGGCCCAGTGAGCAAGCGGAAGAGCTTACAGTTTCACGTACTCGTACTCGACCGCATTCGCATTGATGCCCCGATCCGGCGGCGCAATCCAGCCGGCCATCTTGCCGGGTTCGGTCACGCGGTGCATCAGGCTGTGGATGAAGGTCTTGTCGGCGTCGTTGGGCAGCCAATTGTCTTTTTTGGCCTCGAACTCGGCCTCGCTGATCGGCTTGCCTTGCGGATCGGTAGAGACTCCGGACCAGGCGCCGACGCTGCGGCGAAAGCGCGTGTTCGGCAAGCTCAGTTCGAAGTTGATGCCTGCGCGTTTGATACCCATGTTCCAGCGCGTGACGCCGACATTGCAGTCCTTCACATATTCCAGGCGCGTGATCTCGTTCATGCCGTTGCGTGTCGAAATCGTTTCGTTCTTCAAGCCGCCCTTGCCGTCCGGCACCTGGATGGTCATTTCGCTCTCCAGCTCGACGTGATCGGCGAACTTGGCTTCATCGGGACGGCCCTTGATGCCGTTGCTGAAGTAGTTGGCGGCGTTGGACGAAGCCTCCGAGCCGAACAGGTCCAGCGACGAGGTGAACCAGAAGTTCATGAATTTCTGGATCGTCGGCAAATCGATCACACCGGCCTTGCGCAGCGTGTCCACGTTGTCGGTGTCCAACTCCTTCATCACCTCCAGCGTGCGCTTGATGACGCGGCCAATGCCGGTCTCGCCGACAAACATGTGGTGCGCTTCTTCAGTCAGCATGAAACGGGTAGTACGGGCCAGCGGGTCAAACGCGCTTTCGGCAAAAGACTTGAGCTGGAACTTGCCGTCGCGGTCGGTGAAGTAGGTGAACATGAAGAAACTGAGCCAGTTGTCCATGGGCTCGTTAAACGTCCCCAGGATGCGTGGCTTGTCGGCGTCGCCGCTGTGGCGGGTCAGCAGCTCTTCGGCTTCCTCCCGACCGTCGCGGCCAAAGTGGGCGTGCAGCAGGTAAACCATGGCCCAGAGGTGGCGGCCTTCCTCGACGTTGACCTGGAACAGGTTGCGCAGGTCGTACAAACTGGGCGCGGTGTGGCCCAGCAGGCGCTGCTGCTCGACCGACGCAGGCTCGGTGTCGCCCTGGGTCACGATCAGGCGGCGGAATGCGCTGCGGTATTCGCCGGGCACTTCCTGCCACACGTCCTGGCCCATGTGGTCGCCAAAACCGATCTTGCGGTTTTCTTCCTTGTCCGCCAGGAAAATGCCCCAGCGGTAGTCGGGCATGGGGGTGTAGCCGTAGCTGGCCCAGCCGGAGGCGTCCACGCCGACGGCGGTGCGCAGGTACACCTCTTTGGCATTGAAGTCACTCGGGCCCATTTCGTCCCACCAGCTCATGAAGGCCGGCTGCCAGTGCTCAAGCGCGCGCTGTAGCTGGCGGTTCTCGCCGAGGTTGACGTTGTTGGGGATCAGGGCTTGCAGGTCAATGGTGCTCATGGTGTTTCCTAAAAGTTCTGGGGTTTTCCGGTTCCCTCTCCCTCGGGGAGAGGGTTAGGGTGAGGGCTCTGCGACTTTAAAAGCGGGAGCGGGGAGCCCTCACCCCTGCCCTCTCCCAAAGGGAGAGGGAGTAAGACAAATCAAATACGTTTCCAGTCGAATTTCGCCTTTTTGCCGGTGCCAAAGAGCTTCAATGCGCCCTCCTCACCCACCGCATTCGGTCGAATGAAAATCCAGTTCTGCCAGGCGCTGAGCCGGCCGAACACACGTGTCTCCATGGTCTCCTTGCCGGGGAAACGCAACGAGGCTTCCATGCCGGTCATGGCGTCGGGTGACATCGAGGCGCGCTCTTCCAGCATGATGCGGATCTCGTCGTCCCAGTCGATGTCGTCGGGGGTCAGCGTGACCAGGCCTAGCTCCAGCGCCTGGTCGGCACGCAGCTTGCAGTCGCCGAGTTTTTCAAGCTGGCTGGTGGTGGCCGCGTCTTCGTAAAAACGGGTCTGCAGCCGGCTCAAGCCGTTGACGGCCGGGAACCAGCCGAAGTTGGCTGGGCTCAATTGCAGTGCGGGCGCGGCATCGGGCGAATCCGGCAGGTCCAGCATGTAGATACGGTCGCAGGCCAGCGCCAATTCGTAAAACGTACCGACGAAACACGAGCCTGCATCGACCAGCGCGATCAGCGAGCGGCTGGTCACGTCTATGCGGGCCAGTGTGCGCCGCAGCGCGCCAGTGGTTTCCTTCACCAGCCAATGCTCCTTGAGTTTGGCCAGCACCTCGTCCATACGCATCACCTGACCGGCGTCGCCCTCGGTCTTGATGACCCAGGTGCCGACTTCGAGTTCATTGGTGCGCAGGTTCAGGATGGCGTCGTCGAGTTCGCGCTGCAGCTTGAGCGGGTACCAATTGGCGCCAGCGGCTTCAATCGTTTCAGCGGTGGACTCGATCGCTGCGGCTGGCGCCTTGAGCGTGATGGTGGCGATACGCGTGGCGCGGTCCACTTGAGCGTCAACCACGCTGTAGTGGTAGCCGGCATCGTCGATTTTCGCCTTCAGCGCGCTGAGTTCAATACCTTTTGAGCCCGCAGCCCTTGTGGACTGGTCGCGGAGTGCTTCAATTTCAGTAGCAAGCAAAGCGCCGAACTGCTGCGGCTTGGCGCAGGCGTCGATCAGCTTCCAGTCTTTGGCGCGATCGGCGCGCACGCCTTCGGACGTGGTGCAGAAGATGTCGGCCAGGTCCCGCCGCACCTTGCGCTTGTCGGTCACGCGGGTCAGGCCGCCAGTGCCAGGCAACACGCCGAGCAGCGGTACCTCGGGCAGGCTCACGGTGCTGGAGCGGTCGTCCACCATCACGATGCGGTCGCAGGCCAGGGCCAGCTCGTAGCCACCACCGGCGCAGGCGCCAGTGACAGCAGCAATGGCTTTCAGGCCGTCGTGGCGCGAGGAGTCTTCCAGGCCGTTGCGGGTCTCGTTGGTGAACTTGCAGAAGTTGACCTTCCAGCCGTGGGTGGACAGGCCCAGCATGTAGATGTTGGCGCCCGAGCACCAGATCTTTTCCTTGCCGGACTCGAACACCACCACCTTGACGGCCGGGTGTTCAAAACGGATGCGGTTGATCGCGTCGTGCAGCTCGATGTCCACACCCAGGTCATAGCTGTTGAGCTTGAGCTTGTAGCCGGGCTTGATGCCGCCGTCTTCATTGATGTCGAGCTTGAGGCGCGCCACATCCGGTTCAGCGCCGTCCACGCTCAGTGTCCAGTGCTGGTATTTCGTCGGATGGGTCACAAAGCTCACGAGCTCGCGCTCCTGGCCCTCAATCACCTGTTTGAACAAAAGCGGTTCGGTCATGGCGTTCATCATGGTCTCCTGTATGTCGGTAGGTTTCGGTACTGGAGCGGTGTCGACCGCCCCAAGTCATTCCGCGTGTCGATCCCCAGCGAGCTGGGGCCCTAGCCATGCGCTCCATGACTTGTTTCCTTCGGTTGTGCCTGGGCAGGAACGGCGCGTTCCATGTCTTTCAGGCTTTGTTTCAGCGTGCGGGCCGATGTGTCAACCACAGCGTCGGCGCGCGCGTACAGCGCTTCACGGCTGGCAAGAATTCGGCGTATGTCGTCCATCGCCTCGTTCGTGGCACCGCGGGTTGTGTCAAAAGGCCGCATGTCGCCCTGTGCAACGACGCGTGCCATGTGCTCTTCGGGGCTGGCCTTGAGCCAGACGCAATAAAAGCGACTTTGCAGCAAGTCAAAGGTTTCACGCTCGCTGACAATGCTGCCGCCAGTGGTCATCACCACACCGTCGGCATGGTCCTCGGCAATACGAAACAGCGCGCGGCGCTCGTAGCGGCGGTAACCAGCCTGCCCGTGCAACAACAGAATTTCGTTCATGCTGGTGCCGGCCTCGCGCTCGATCTCGCGGTCCAGTTCGATAAAAGGCACGCCGCGCTCGGTAGCCAGCTTCAGGCCCAGGGTGGATTTACCCGCACCGCGCAGGCCAATCAGCGCAATCCGCTGCTCGCGGCCGATCGCATCACTCAGACCAAAGGTGCTGCCCAGCAAGGCATAAGCCTGGTCCAGTTGTGTGTCGTCGAGCCGGCCCAGCAAACCCTGCACCCGGGCCAGCGCTGGCCTCGGTGCGTCCTGCAGCAATTCAAGAATCGAGATATTCAGTGCGCGGGCAGCGGCTTCCAGCGAGTTGATGGAGACATTGCCCTTGCCGCTTTCGACATCGGCCAGAAACCGCTCACTCAGGCCGGAGTCGCTGGCCAGCGCCTTGCGCGTCATGCCGCGACGGGCGCGCCAGGCACGCACGCGGGCGCCCAGTTCGGCCAGCGTGACTTTTGCTTCGATTTCAGACATGACTTGCATCGGACACCACTTTTTGTGAAAAGCATTTGCGCTATATCAATATTGCAGTATACTTCACCTCAAGCAATCGTCAAGCAGTTTATTGCATCTTTTAACGTCACCCTTCGACGGGCTCAAGATGATAGGAACACCATGAAACTAAAGATCCTTGTGGGCACCATGACCAGCACAGCCGACTATGTAGCGCAAGCTATCCAGATGGATTGCGCCGACCTGGTGCCGGAGATTGACGTGCAACTGATGGACGGCCTGGACATCAGCACCTTCGACGCCATAGCCGAAGAAGATGCAATATATCTCATCTGCACCTCCACCTACGGCCAGGGCGATGTGCCGGACAACGCCCGTACGCTGTACGACTCGCTCGACAGCCAGCCGAAGTTTCTGGGCCACGTGCGTTACGGCGTGATCGCCCTGGGCGACCGCACCTACCTGCAGACCTTCTGCTTCGGCGGCAAGAAGTTTGACGAACGCCTGCAGGGCCTGGGCGCGCAGCGCATCGGTGAGGTCTGGTGCCACGACGCCAGCGCCGGCACCCTGCCCGAGACCGAAGGCACCGCCTGGTGCCGCGAGTGGCTGGCGCTGGCCTTGTCCACGGCACAAGCTGAGGCATAGGTTCATTGTGATCCCGGGCGTGACCCGGGCGCCGTGGATTGCGGATCAAGTCCGCATTGACGAGCCAAAACAAGAGCACCCGGAGACAACAAGATGAACCTGAGCCGTGCCGACCACAGCGTCAGCCCACCCCGGGTGGAGATTCCCCGCGACTACAACGCCGCGCATGACCTGCTTGAGCGCAACGCCGGCCGCACCACCAAGGTGGCCTTCGTCGACGCCCTCACCGGCGCCACCCTGAGCTACGGCGAACTGGCCGAGCAGTCGCACCGTTTTGCCAACGCCCTGCGCGCCCGGGGTTTTGTACCCGAAAGCCGCATCATGCTGGCCATGCTGGACACCCCCGAGTGGCCGGTGGCTTTTCTCGGCTGCATTCTGGCTGGCGTGGTGCCGGTCGCCGCCAACACGCTGCTGACCAGCACGGACTTCGATTTCATGCTGCGCGACTCGCGCGCGCAGGGACTGATTGTCTCCAAGGCCCTGCTGCCTGCGTTTGAACCGCTGATCGCGCAGATCCCCACGCTGCACACCGTCATCACCGCCGGTGAAGATTCATCATCAGATACGGCCCTGGCCCATATGATACGGGCTCAAGCAGCTACTAAAGTCATAGCAAATACCTGTGCCGACGACGCCTGTTTCTGGCTGTACTCCAGCGGCTCGACCGGCACCCCCAAAGGCACCGTGCACCTGCACAGCCACCTGATCCAGACCGCCGAGTTGTATGGCCGCGGCGTGTTGGGCATCCGGGAGTCTGACGTCGTCTACTCTGCCGCCAAGCTGTTTTTTGCCTACGGCCTGGGGAACGGCCTGACCTTTCCGATGAGTGTGGGTGCCACCGCCGTGTTGCTGCCGGCGCGGCCAACGCCCGCCGAGGTCTTCGGCATCCTGAAAAAACACCAGCCGACCATCTTTTACGGCGTGCCGACGCTGTATGCAGCCATGCTGGCTGACCCGGCGCGCCCGCAAAAATCCGAACTCCGGCTGCGCGTCTGCACCAGCGCTGGCGAAGCACTGCCCGCCGAAATCGGCAGAAAGTGGACCGCCCAGTACGGCTGCGACATCCTGGACGGCATCGGCTCCACCGAGATGCTTCACATCTTCCTGAGCAACCGCCCGGGCGAGGTGCGCTACGGCACCACCGGCAAGGCCGTGCCCGGTTACGCGCTGCGTATTGTCGGCGACGACGGACGTGACTGCGGCACCGGCGAGATCGGCGAGTTGCAGATCAGCGGCCCCAGCTCGGCGCTGATGTACTGGAACAGCCGCGCCAAGACCAAAGCCACCTTTGCTGGCGACTGGACGCGCAGCGGCGACAAGTACACGGTGGATCCCGACGGTTTCTACACCTACAGCGGGCGCAGCGACGACATGCTCAAGGTCGGCGGCATTTACGTCTCGCCTTTCGAAGTCGAAGCCTGCCTGATGACGCATCCCGCCGTGCTGGAAGTCGCTGTTATCGGCATGCTTGATGCCGACGAGCTGGTCAAACCCAAGGCCTGCGTGGTGCTCAAGGCGGGTCAAACGGCGTCAAGCGATGAGCTGAAGGCCCATGTGAAGCAGCATCTCGCACCCTACAAATACCCGCGCTGGATAGAGTTTGTGCCCGAGTTGCCCAAAACAGCCACCGGCAAGATCCAGCGCTTCAAGTTGCGGCAGGCGCGCAGCTGATCCGCCAGCCCGTGCCCGCAAGCTGGCAGAGATATTGCTTTACATATAAACAATTTAATCTTCAATCTCGGGTTTTTCACTAGGGTGTTTCGTACGCGACGCCGTTACTATCCAGAGAGCCCGACGCCTGCCACTTGCCTCTTGCACATCCCTCTTCCGCGTCAATCTTCCGCCTCAACCAGGAGTTTTTCATGACCTCACGCCTTCCTTCACGCCGTTTGATCCTGAGCCAGAGCGCTGCCGTCATCGGCGCCGCGTCCGCCGGCCTGCTGCTCCCCCAAACAGTGCGGGCGCAGTCCGGCAAGGTGCGCGTGGGCTTCATGCTGCCCTACACCGGCACATTTGCGCAGCTCGGCGTCGCGATTGAAAACGGCTTTCGGCTGGCCCTCGAGCAGCAAGGCGGCAAGCTCGGCGGTCGCGAAATCGAATACTTCAAGGTCGATGACGAGTCCGATCCGTCCAAGGGCGTTGAAAACGCCAGCAAGCTGGTGCAGCGCGACAAGGTCGATGTGCTGGTCGGCACCGTCCACTCGGGCGTGCAAATGGGCATCCAGAAAGTCGCGCGCGACTCCGGTGTGCTCAGCCTGATCCCGAACGCCGGTGTACATGCCGCCACCCGCAGCCTGTGCGCGCCCAACGTCTTTCGCACTTCTTTCAGCAACTCGCAGCCGACACGTGCACTCGGCAAGGCGATGTATGACCGCGGCGCCAAGACCGCCGTCTGGATCACCTGGAAATACGCGGCTGGCGATGAGGCCTTTGAAGGCTTCAAGGAAGGCTACCTCGCCGCCGGTGGAAAGATCATCAAGGAGCTGGGCCTGCCCTTTCCCAATGTCGAGTTCCAGGCGCTGCTGACTGAAATCGCCGCGCTCAACCCCGATGCCGTGGCCTGCTTCTTCGCTGGCGGCGGCGCTGCCAAGTTCATCCGCGACTACGCCGCAGCCGGCCTCAAGGGCAAGATTCCGCTTTATGGCTCAGGCTTTTTGACTGAAGGTGTGCTGGCCGCCGCTGGCCCTGCGGCCGACGGCATCATCACCACCATGCATTACAGCGACTCGCTGGACACGCCGCGCAACAAGGCCTTCCGCCTTGCCTATGCGACCGCCTACCGCAGCCAGCCCGACGTGTACGCGGTGCAGGGCTACGACACCGGTCTGCTGCTCATCCACGGTGCCAACGCCGTCAAGGGCGACTTCAATAGCAAGCCGGCTCTTTACAAGGCGATGGAATCGGCCGTGATCGACAGCCCGCGCGGCAAATGGACCATGAGCAAATCGCACAACCCGATTCAGGACATCTACCTGCGTCAGGTCGAAAACAAGGAAAACAAGGTGATCGGCGTGGCCGCCAAGGCAATGGCCGACTCGGGTGCCGGTTGCAAGATGGGTTGAAGCTCAAACCTTAACCGGACCCCCAGAACTGTCATGCCGGACTCGATCCGGCATCCATGCTGGCGCGAATGCCATGGATGCCGGGTCAGGCCCGGCATGACAGTTTCAATTTTCCACACTCAAGCACGAAGCCAATCCGCATCGACCGATGGATCTCGCCAACTTTCTCATCCAGCTGCTCAACAGCGTGCAATACGGCCTGCTGCTGTTCATGCTGGCCGCCGGGTTGACCTTGATCTTCGGCATCATGGGCGTTGTCAACCTCGCGCATGGCAGCTTTTACATGCTGGGCGCCTACCTTGCCTGGTCGCTCAGCGCGTATTTCGGCAGTTTTACGCTGGCCATCCTTGGCGGTGCGGCGCTGTCTGTGGTTTTTGGGCTGGCACTGGAGTGGCTGCTGTTTCGTCACTTCTACCACCGTGACCACCTCGACCAGGTGCTGCTGACTTTTGGCCTGATCTATATCTTTGAAGAGCTGCGCTCCATCGTCTGGGGCGACGACGTGCATGGCGTGCCGATTCCCGCATTGCTGAGCGCGTCCATCCCGCTGACAGAAAACCTGTCTTACCCCGTGTACCGCCTGTTCATGTCCGGCGTTTGCCTGGCGCTGGCGCTCGGCCTGTATCTGTTGATCTCGAAAACCCGGTTGGGCATGAAGATACGCGCCGGCGCCTTCAACCGCGACATGGCCGGGGCGCTGGGCATCAACATCAAACTGATCCACGCGGTGGTATTTGCACTCGGCGTCACACTGGCCGCCGTGGCCGGCATGATTGCGGCGCCGATTGCCAGTGTTTACCCCAACATGGGTTCGCAGGTGCTCATCATGTGTTTTGTCGTGGTCGTGATCGGCGGCATCGGTTCGGTACGCGGCGCCATGATCGCGGCCTTGCTGGTCGGGCTTGTCGATACCTTTGGCAAGGTGCTGCTGCCGCAGGTCGCCGGCATGCTGATCTACATGCTGATGGCTGCGGTTCTTTTGTGGAAGCCTGAAGGCTTGTTCAAACAATGAAAATGGTGAAGCCCCCACGCTTGCTCACGCCGTGTAGCGCACTGCCCCCCGAGGGGGCGCATTTTCCTTGGGGCGGCCCGGCGGAAAATCCCGCCCAGCCAACGGCTAGAGCCGTATGAGTTCAGCCAAAGCCAACCTCGAAGTCCTGCCGCGCGGCGTGCAGGTGGCGCTGGCGCTGGGCCTGATCGCGCTCGTCGCTTTCCCCTTCACCGGCACCGACTTCTACGTCCAGATGGTCACACGCATGATGATCATGGCGATTTTCGCGATGAGCCTCGATTTGCTGCAGGGCGTCACCGGCCTGGTCTCGCTGGGCCATGCGGCCTACTTCGGCCTGGCCGGCTATGCGCTGGCTTTTTTGATGCCGCAAGGCGAGGCCGTCAGCCTGTGGTGGACCCTGCCGCTGGCCGTGATGGCCTCGGGGCTGGCTGCACTTTTCATCGGCTTTTTTGTCGTGCGTACCCACGGCATTTATTTCATCATGGTGACCATGGCGTTTGCGCAGATGGTGTTCTTCCTGTTTTTTGACAACCGGGCGCTGGGGGGCTCCGACGGCCTGTACGTCAACTTCAAGCCCACCATCGCCTTGTTCGGCTGGACGCCCTTTGCCTGGTGGGACCTGGACAACAAGCTCACGCTGTATTACTTCACACTGGCCGTGTTGCTGCTTGTTTATGCCTTTTTGCGCCGCCTGCTCTGGAGCCCGTTCGGCCGCGCACTGGCCGGCATCCGGGTCAATGAACACCGCATGCGTGCCATGGGTTTTGGCACCTTCCGCTACAAACTCACGGCCTTCACACTGGCCGGCGCGCTGGCCGGCCTGGCTGGTTATCTGTGGGGCGTCCAGACCGGCTACATCAATCCCGAGCTCATGGGTTTTCACATGAGCGCGCACGGCATCATGATGGTGATCCTCGGCGGCATGGGCAATTTTGCAGGCGCGATTGTCGGCGCCTTCACCTTCGAATACCTGCTGCATGTGTTCAAGGACCTGCCCTACGTCGGCGATGTCCACCTGGGCAAACACTGGCAGCTCTGGATGGGCCTTTTCATTGTGCTGCTGGTGGTTTTTGCGCCGCGCGGCATCCTGGGTCTGGCCGAAAAGTTCATGAAGCGCCGGCACAAGGCAGGTGATTCCCATGAGTGAAATTCTGGGCAGCGCCGGGCCGACCCAAGGCACGAACACCCCCTTCGCGCGCAGCGCATCACACGAAGTAAAAAGTGTGGGGGTCCTGCTCTCCGCCAAAAACCTGACCAAGCGTTTTGGCGGCTTGGCGGCCGTTGACGATGTGTCGTTGGACCTTGAACGCAACCACATCCACGCTGTGATCGGCCCCAATGGCGCCGGAAAATCCACGCTGACCAACCTGCTGAGTGGCGACCTGCCGCCCACTTCGGGCTCGGTGCGGCTGGTCGGCCAGGACGTGACCGGCTGGAGCCCCGAGAAAATTTCACGTCAGGGCCTGGGCCGCAGTTACCAGAAAACCAATATTTTCCTGCCCTTCACGGTCTGGGACAACGTCCGCCTGGCCGCACAGTCGCGCCAGCCGCATGTCATGCACTGGCTCAGCCGTGCTACTGATTTTGTAGCTGTGAACGACCGCGCAACATGGGCTATCGAGCTTTCCGGGCTTAAAAACCGAAAGAACGCGATGGCCGGCACCATCAGCCACGGCGAGCAGCGCCAGCTGGAGATTGCCATGACATTGGCCACCGGGCCCCAGGTGCTGCTGCTTGATGAGCCACTGGCCGGCATGGGCGTGGCCGAGGCCGAACGCATGGTCGCCCTGCTGCTCACCCTCAAGAAAGACCACGGCATCCTGCTGGTTGAACACGACATGGACGCGGTCTTCACGCTGGCCGATCGCTTGACCGTCATGGTGGACGGCAAGGTGATTGCCTCAGGCACACCGGCGGCCGTCCGCGCCGACGCCAGCGTGCAGGCCGCTTACCTCGGCGAACATTGATGGCCCCCACGCTAGTCACTTCGTGTACTTCGCTGCCCCCCGAGGGGGCTGGCCTTGCTTGGGGCGGCCCGGCGCGGCGGCCTGGAACTTGCCATGACTGATTTACTGATAGATGCACGCGGTATCCATACCTACTACGGTGCCAGCCACATCCTGCGCGGCATCGATTTTTCGGTGGCGCGCGGCGAAACCATTGGCCTGATGGGCCGCAACGGCATGGGCAAAAGCACGCTGCTCAAAAGCATCATGGGCCTGGTCAAGCCGCGCTCAGGCAGCGTGACCATCGCCGGCCAGGCGATGCTGGGTCGTGCGCCGTACGAGGTTTCCCGCGCCGGCATCGCCTATGTGCCCGAAGGCCGCGGCATCTTCGGCAACCTCAGCGTGGTCGAAAACCTCAAGATGGCGGCGCGCGCAGGAACCCGTGGCCAGTGCGACTGGACCTACGAACGTGTGCTCGATACCTTTCCGCGCCTCACCGAACGCCTGGGCCACGGTGGCCAGCAGCTCAGCGGTGGCGAGCAGCAGATGCTGACCATTGGCCGCGCGCTGATGACCAACCCCGATGTGCTGATTCTCGACGAAGCCACCGAAGGCCTGGCGCCGCTGATCGCGCGCGAGATCTGGCGCATCTGCGGCGTGATCCGGCAGACAGGCATCAGCAGCGTGATCGTCGACAAGAACTGGAAACACGTCACGCAGATCACCGACCGCAACATCATCCTGGTCAAAGGCGAGATCGTGTTTGAAGGCAGCTCGGACGAGCTGCATGCGCGGCCGGAGCTGCTACAGCTGTATCTGGGGGTGTAAGGTCTGACGCCTACATCAGCGGCCGCAGTTCGCGCGCGGCGTCAAGCAGCAGAGGCAGCAGATCGCGCTGCATGTCCTGTGCCGACAGCCGCTGCGGCGAAGCCACCACGTTGAGTGCGGCCACCGTTTTGCCCTGCATGTTGCGCAGGGGCACGGCCAAGGCGTGTACGCCCAGCTCATGCTCTTCCACTGCCAGGCTGAAATCGTCCACACGCACCCGCTCAATCACGGCGCGAAACTGCGCGATGTCAATGACGGTGCGCGTGGTCAAGCGTGGCAGCGAGCGCCCCTTGAGCCACTGCGTGAAGGCGGTTTTGCCTTGCGCCGCCAGCAACACGCGCCCGGTGGAGGTGGCATGCGCTGGCAGGCGCGCGCCCAGATGCAGGCCGTAAGCCAGCACCCGCACGGCCCCCGACGACGAACTCTTCCACTCGTAACCGCTGCGTCCGACGATCACAACCTCGTCAGCGTCGAGCACGCCGGCTGAAAAAGATTCCTGGGTTTGTGCAGCCAGCCGGTTCAGTGTCGGCTGGATGGCACGCGGCAAACGCGCCGAAGCCAGGTAACTGCCGGAAAAGCGCAACACCTTGGCAGCCAGCCAGAAGTAGCTGCCGTCGGTTTCCAGGTAGCCCAGGTGCGCCAGCGTCAGCAGGTGGCGGCGCGCGGCGGCGCGCGTGATGCCCGCGCGCTCTGCGGCGAGCGTCGCGTTCAGGCGCTGGCGCTGCGTGTCGAAACTCTCCAGCACGGCCATGCCCTTGGCCATGCCTTCGATCATGTCGGCTTTGGCAATCGGTCTGCCCGCCTGCAGCGCGCCGGAGGTCCGGCTGGGTGGGGTTGAAATCGTGCTCATTGCGCGATCATCGCACAAGTCGCCTGTTTATCGTGCACCCCGGCGGTCCGGCATGGCGCCCCCTCTGGTCAACGACAGACAGACGACCTACGCTTGTACCCTGCAACTGAGATGACACAACAAGGAGACAAACATGCGCGTACAGGTAGCCATCGTGGGTGGCGGTCCGGCCGGGCATTTGCTCGGGCAACTGCTTTACAAGGCGGGGATCGATGCGGTGGTGCTGGAGCAGCGCAGCCAGGACTATGTGCTGGGCCGCATTCGTGCCGGCGTGCTGGAACAAGGCACGACCGACCTGCTGACCGAGATCGGCGTCGGAGCGCGACTGCAACGCGAAGGTCTGGTGCACGGTGGCGTCGGGCTCGGTTTTGCCGGCAGCCACCACCGCATTGACCTGCACGGGCTCACCGGTAAAAACGTGACCGTCTATGGCCAGACCGAAGTCACCAGGGACCTGATGGACGCCCGCTCAGGCGCCGGTCTGGGTACCGTGTACGAAGCAGAAAACGTCACCCTGCACGACTTCGACACTGCTCATCCGCGCGTGACCTACACCAAAGACGGCACAACCTTCGAGGTGCACTGCGACTTCATCGCGGGCTGCGACGGCTACCACGGCGTCAGCCGCGCCAGCGTGCCCGCCGATGCGCTGCGCACCTATGAACGTGTCTACCCTTTCGGCTGGCTCGGCGTGTTGTCAGAAACCCCGCCAGTGTCGGAAGAACTGATTTACGCCAACCACGAACGCGGCTTTGCGCTGTGCAGCATGCGCAGCCACACGCGCAGCCGCTACTACGTTCAATGTTCGCTCGACGATAAAGTCGAGAAGTGGAGCGACGACGCCTTTTGGGACGAGCTGCGCAGTCGCCTCGCCCCCGAATTCGCCGAAGCCCTGGTCACCGGCCCGTCGATTGAAAAAAGCATGGCGCCGCTGCGCAGCTTTGTCGCCGAACCGATGCGTTTTGGTCGGCTTTTTCTGGCCGGCGACGCGGCGCACATCGTGCCACCCACTGGCGCCAAGGGCCTGAATCTGGCGGTCAGCGATGTACGTTACCTGTCGCGCGCCCTGGCTGAGTTTTATGGCGGCAGCGAAGCAGGCATCAACAATTATTCCGACACTTGTTTGCGCCGCGTCTGGAAGGCGGTGCGCTTCTCGTGGTGGTTCACCTCGCTGATGCACAAGTTTCCGGACGACAGCGGCTTCGGGCCCAAGACCCAGGCGGCCGAGCTCGATTACCTGGTCCATTCGCAAGCGGCTTCAACGGCGCTGGCCGAGAACTACGTGGGCCTGCCGTTTTGAGTTGCTCGGCAATGACAGCCCTCAACCATCGCCGTCCCCTTCATACACCAGCAAATCCCCCGGCTGGCAGTCGAGAAATTCGCAAATTTTCAGCAGCGTGTCAAAGCGTACGCCCTTGACCTTGCCCTGCTTGAGCAGCGACAGGTTGGCTTCGGTGATGCCGACATACGCCGCCAGGTCCTTGGACCTGGCCTTACGCTGCGACAGCATCACGTCGCGTTTGACGATGATGGACACGAGAAAGAACTCAGACGAACTGGGCGTTTTCTTCCGCCAGCGCCACGGCCTTGGCCATCACGGCGGCGATCTGCCAGACCATGCCGGCAAACAGCAGCGTGATCAGCTCGTTACTGCCCAGGCCCAGGGCCAGCGCCTTCTGCCCGGCCGGCGCGCCAGCCGTGAGCACCACGGTGATCAGCAGGAAGACCACAAAGCCCGCCACCACCGACGCAAAAATACCGGCGGCGAAACCGCGCAGGTAATGCACCGTGCGCAGGCTGAAATACTCGGCCTGCGAGAACCCCGAAAAGCAGCGTATCGCGCAGACCAGGCCATAAGCCGCGCAGCTTACTGGCAGCATGCCAAGCAGCACTGCGGTCATACGCTGCCACAGCGCCACGTCCAGCATCGCGAGCTGCATCGCGGTCAGGCTGACACCGGCACGCAGCAACAAGCCCTCGGTCGGCGTGGCCACCAGCTGATACAGCACGGCCAGCGGCAAGGCTATGGCCAGCAAGGCGCAAGCCCAGGCGACCTTGAACCGGGACCGGCATGGCGGCAAGCGGCGACTCTGGTAAGGTCAACGCTAAAACCAGGGCCGACCGGTCGTATCGCCGAACGCAGGAGACCTTTCCCATGCCTTCCCTTGCCAACACCTCCGCCCCTTCCTTTCAGCCGTTACAGGGCGTGCGCATTCTGAGCCTGGCCCTCAACCTGCCCGGCCCTGCGGCACTGATGCGCTGCCGGCAAATGGGCGCGACCTGCGTCAAACTTGAGCCGCCCACAGGCGACCCCATGGGCCAGTACAACCCGGCGGCCTATGCCGAACTGCACAAGGGCGTGAAGGTACAAACTGCCGACCTGAAAACCGGGGACGGGCAAAAAGTGCTGCAACGCGAACTGGCCAGAACCGACGTGTTGCTCACCTCCTTCAGACCCTCCGCCATAGAAAAACTCGGTCTGGGCTGGAAAAAGTTGCACACACTGAACCACGCGCTCTCGCACGTCGCCATCGTCGGCGCGCCGGGCGCTTTGGGCGAGGAGCCCGGCCACGACCTGACCTACATGGCCGACAACGACCTGGTGAGCGGACTGGAGCTGCCGCCCACACTGTATGCCGACATGGGCGGCTCGGTGATGGCCAGCGAAGCGGTCCTGCAAGCCGTGCTGCACCAGCGCGAGGTGTATGCGGGAACTGGCGAGCCGCATCCCCAAGGCGTGTTTATCGAAGTGGCCTTGTCCAGCGCCGCCAGCTACCTCGGCCTGCCCCGCGCCTGGGGCCTGACGAAACCCGGCGCGGCCGTCGGCGGCGGCCATGCCGGTTACCGCGTCTACCCGTGCAAAGACGGCCGTGTGGCGGTTGCCGCGCTGGAGCCGCACTTTGCCGCCAGCCTGTGCGCGGCTGCTGGCGTGGAAGCGTCCGACATGAAAGCCATGTTTGCCACCTCCACGCACCAGGCAGTTGCCGCGTTTTTGCTCACGCAGACACGCCAGCAGCTTGACACGCTGGGCGCCGAGCAGGATATCCCGCTGCACACGCTATCGAATTCATAGCTGCTTGCGCCAGCCACATAAGGGCCAGAGGTCTTTTTCACTTAAATCCTTAGCCACACAGGCCCCATAAGCCGCAGGGATGTTGTTGTGCGGCGCCTCAGGGCGCGTAGGATGGAAAGCCCTTTTGCTTTCCCCACTGCACACCATGACCGAGTTCGAACTCAAGCTTGAAATCCCGCCCGCGCGGTTCAAGGCGGTGGAGGCGGCCGTGCGGCGGGGGCGCACGGCGGCGCAGCGTCTGCAGGCCCGCTACTTTGATACCGCCGAGGGTGCGCTGGCAGCGCGCGGTGTGGTCGTGCGCCTGCGCAAGGAAGGCCGGCGCTGGGTACAAACGGCCAAGGCACCGGGCGGCCGGACCCTGGAACGGCTGGAGCATAACGTTGCGCTGGCCTGGCGTGCAGCGCCGCTACTCGACCTGGCGCGTCACGCTGGCACGCCCATGGACGAGGCCATCCGCCAGGCCTTGAAGCTCAAGCCCGGCGACGCCTTCCCCGAGCTGGCGATGGTTTTTGAGACCGACATTACCCGCCTCAGCCGCTTGGTGCGCGCCCATGGCGCCATGGTCGAGATCGCGCTGGACTGCGGCCGTGTATCAGCGGGCGACCGCTCGCTGCCTGTGCATGAGCTGGAACTGGAGTTCAAACGCGGCCAGCCGGCCGGCGCGGTGATGCTGGCACGCACCTGGTGCCTCCAGCACGGGCTGTGGCTCAGCAGCGTGAGCAAGTCGATGAAGGGCCAGCGCCTGGCCCAGGGCCAGGACTTTGGCGGGGCTGTGTCCGCAGAACCGCCGCGTTTTGCACGCAAGGCCTCTGGCCGCGCGATAGCAGCCGCCGTGGTCAGCGCCTGCCTGGACCAGGTGCTGGCCAACGCCAGCGACGTGGCGGGCGGCTGCACCGGCGAAGACCATATCCACCAGCTGCGGGTGGGCCTGCGCCGCCTGCGCACCGCACTGCGCGAGCTGGGCACCCTGGCCGGCGATTGGGGCGGCCCCTGGGAAACGCCGCTGGCCACGGTCTTTCGCGCGTTGGGCATGCACCGCGACCGCGACTATCTGCTGCACAAGCTGCAAGGCCAGATCGCAGCCGCAGGCGGGCCGCCACTGGACTGGCAGGGCGCGCTGGGCACCCTGCCCGATGCCGGCGAGTCTGTGCGTTCGCCCGCGTTCCAGCAGGCGCTGCTGGGCCTGATCAGTTTTGTCCATGCGGGAGCCGCCGCACCCGACCCAGCAACGAACCTGCCGACGCCTAAAAAGGCCTTGCGCAAGCGCTTGTCCAAACTTCACAAGCAGGTGTTGGTGCAGGGCAAACAATTCATGGACCTCCCCGAGGCCGAGCAGCACGGCCTGCGCAAGCGCCTCAAGCGCCTGCGCTACCTGGCCGAGTTTTCGCAGCCGCTGTTTCACGGGCGCGAGCTCAAGGCTTACCTGGACGCGCTCAAGCCCCTGCAGCATGCGCTGGGCATTTACCACGACGAAGTCGCCGCATTGCAGGCCTGGCAAAGCTTCTCTGCTCACGACCCGCGCGCCCTGTTTGGCGCAGGCTGGCTCAGCGCCCGGCGCGAGGGCCATGTGCAGGGCTGCCAGCAGGCCTGCGAAGCCTTCGCCAAACAGGCCAGGCCGTTCTGGGATTGAGCGGCTGAATCAGCCATGCGCCCGAAGCGCTTGCAGTCCGGAGAATTGCTATTATTTCAGGAGCTACTTGCGCTTACTGAACAGGGGCTGGCGGCAGATTTGGCTTCAAGCCCTCACCCAGACGGCGCCGCAGCCCACCGCCCCAGCACACCCTCTATCGTTGCCACCAGCTCATCCGGGTCCACCGGCTTGACCAGATGGGCATCAAAGCCCGACAGCGCTGCGGCTTCCTTGTCGCGTATCTGGCCATAACCGGTCAGGGCGATCAGGGGCACGGTGCAGGTGAACGGATCGGCGCGCAACCCGCGCGCCACCGCATAACCGTCCATATCTGGCAGCCCAATGTCCATCAGCACCAGATCGGGTTTGACCGCACGCACCGCAGGCAGTGTGCTGGCACCGTCGGTCACCTCGGTCACCTGGTAGTCGAACATGCGCAGCAGCTCAGCCAGCGTGCCGCGCGCGTCGGCGTTGTCCTCTACATAAACAATTTTACGAATGACGGGTAAAGGCGCCGCCTGTTTCCGCTTGTCTGTCTGCACTGTCTGCACTGCCTGCGCTGTCTGCGCTGTCTGCTGTGCGGGAGGCACCGCAATGGCCGGCAAGCTGAAAGAAAAGGTGCTGCCCTGACCCAAGCCGCTACTTGAAGCCTGCACTTTGCCGCCATGCAAGGTCACCAGTTGCCGCACCAGCGCCAGGCCAATGCCCATTCCGCTCTGCAGCCGGTTGACCGGGGCCGGGCCCTGAAAGAAGGGTTCAAAAACGCGCTGCAGGAGATCGGAGGGCATACCAGCGCCTGGGTCGCGGACGGTCACCACCGCCGTGCCGGCGTTGGCGGCTACAAGCACCTCGATCTTGCTGGCTGCAGGCGAAAACTTCAGTGCATTGGTGATCAGGTTGTTGACGATCTGTTCAATCCTCGCCCAGTCGGCGTTGACCCATACCGGCGTGCTGTGAATGTCGATGACATAACCCTGGGCGCGATCCGTTATGCGCAGCGCATCCACACAACTGACCACACAGTCGGCCAGGTTGAGTGGACATCTTTCGAGCATGATCTTTCCCGCCATCAGGCGGCTCACGTCAAGCAGGTCGTTGACGATATGCGTCAGGTGCTTGTTCTGCCTGTTGATGATGTCCAGGTAACGATGGGCGCGGTCTTTGTCGGGGCCGGCAGTCTCCAGCAAAGCTGCGGCACCCGATATCGCGGCCAGCGGGTTTCTGAGTTCGTGGCCAAGCATGGCCAGAAACTGGTCTTTGGCATGGTTCTCAGCCTGGGCCGTCTCGCGTGCCAGCGTCTCGTTTTGCAGCAGCCGCTCACGCTCGGCTTCAGCCGCCAGCCGTGAACTGCGCTCGGTCTGGAGTAAAGCGCCCGCGTTCACCAACGCGCAATTGAGTTCCCCCAGCTCGGAAACCGGTGTGTTGGTGGGTTGGGGACTTTCACCACGCCCCAGCGCCGCAGCCGCTGAGTGCGCACTGTTGATGGCCGTAATAAACCGGCGACCGAACAACACCACCGCCCCAATCGCAACCAGTAGCGCAGCACCGATTCCCAGCAAGGACAGGTACACCGCATTGGCAGCGGCCTGTTCGACCAGGGCAACCGGCGCAGCGACCGCGATGGTCCAACCGGTCAAGGACGAGTGCATAAAGGCGTCGTAGGACTCAATCCCCTCCAGCGTCAAATGTCGAATCAGACCTTCGGGCGAAGCAAGCGCAGCAGACACCAGTTCTGGTCTGGCCTGCTTGCCCAAATACTGCTCACTCTTGTGGCTGCGCGAAATGAAATTACCGTTGCGGTCTATCACGGCAACGATCCAGGACGGCGGCAGGGCACCATGCAGCGCAGCCTTTTTCCAGTAGTCCAGCGACACCGCCTGCGCAACCACAAACGATTGTCCCCCCGCGGCAGCCGCCGGCGCATAGAGGGTGGTGAGCATTTTTCTGGAAGTCGGCCCGACAAACACTTCGGTGACAACCGGCTTCTGGCTGGCAATCACCTGGGTCACGCGCCCCAGCTCCGAGGGCGACGGTGCGGGCGTGCCATAGGGCAGCAGGGAATTGACCACCTGGGCGCCCGTCTGATCGAACAGCAAGGTCCAGACGTCCGGCAACTGGTTCAGGGCCGCCGCCTGCTTGTAGAACTTCTCAAAATCCCGGTCGTTGAGCGTTTCGGAGTTTCCCAGCACCTTGAGCGCCGACAAGGACCCATGCACGTCGCGGTCAACAGTCAGCGCAGTGGCCCGCACGGTCTCCCGCAACCCGCGCAAGGCCGACTCGCGCGCGTCGTCCCTTATTTTTTCAATCGCAAAACTCGTCGCCAGCAGCACCGGCGCAAGCACAGCGACTGTCATCAGAAAGAGTTGGGAGCGAATTCGCATATGGGTATTTTTACATGGCAATTTTTCGGCGGTACTTGCCCGGAACAACGGCTACCCGCGAACGCGAGGCGCCTGAAGCGGATGCGCTACCTGACCGGGTTTTCGTGGCCGCTGTTTCATGGGCGAAAGCTCAAGGCTTGTCCGGACGCGTTCAGCGCGCCGGGAGATACCCGTACGGGGCTGCCAGCCGAGCTGCGACCGGTTTGCCCGGCAGGCCAAACCCTTCTGGGCTTAAGGCTCTGCCGCCCGTCTCGGTACCCAGCCCAGCGTGCACACCGACCTGCAGCGCCTGTTCGACAAACTCGGCGTGCAACGCCGCGCCGGCCGGGTTTCAGTAAAAACAGCCTCTGTCCCCTTCCACACAACCTCCATCAGCTATCAAATACGTAGCAAATCAACGCAAATACACTGCAAAGGCGATGGCCGCCGACCGCCCACGTGCTGCTGTGTGCCCACCATGGTTGTGGCCATGGCCCCCGAAAACGGGAGCCGGCCGAATGAACGGCGCACTTCCTGACGCGACTTTGCGCATCAAAGCGCTGCGCCAGGCCCGGACCGCTGGATGACGGCAGGAACATGGACTGCTTTCTGGGTCGGGTAGCCAGCATTGCGTTCAAGCGACTGCCGCGCATCGTCGATGGCAAGGCCTTGCCGATGAATTACGCCCTGCTCGGAAACACCGGCATCATTGTCGCCAGGGAGTGCTCAGCGCGCCTTGCGCGCAAAGGTTTTGCCGCCCGGCTTGCCCGAGCCGTTGTCGCGCGGCGGCAGGCCGGTGTGCTGGGTCAGGATGCGGCCTTTGACCGGCGTGATGGTTTTCAACGCCACGGTTGTTGAGTTTTTCTTACGTGCACTCACGTAGCCGCCGTCGGTGAGCGGCTGGAAGGTCGGGATCAAATGGTGCTTGCCGTTGCCAATCAGATCGGCACGGCCCATGGCCTTTAGAGCCTCACGCAGCAGCGGCCAGTTGTTGGCGTCGTGGTAGCGCAAGAAGGCCTTGTGCAGGCGCCGGCGCTTGTCACCGCGCACGATGTCCACCGTCTCGCTGGTTTCCGCACTGCGCGTGATCTTGCGCAGCGGGTTTTTACCGGTATGGTACATCGTCGTGGCCGTGGCCATGGGCGAGGGGTAGAAGGTCTGCACCTGGTCGGCGCGAAATCCGTTTTTCTTGAGCCAGATCGCCAGGTTCATCATGTCTTCGTCGCTGGTGCCGGGGTGCGCGGCGATGAAGTAGGGAATCAAAAACTGCTTCTTGCCGGCTTCGAGAGAATACTTCTCGAAAAGCTGCTTGAACTTGTCATAGCTGCCAATACCGGGCTTCATCATCTTGGTCAGCGGGCCCTGCTCGGTGTGCTCAGGGGCGATCTTCAAATAACCGCCGACATGGTGCGTCACCAGCTCTTTAACGTATTCGGGCGACTGCACGGCCAGGTCGTAACGCAGGCCGGAACTGATCAGGATCTTCTTCACGCCTTTGAGCGCCCGCGCGCGGCGGTACATCTTGATCAGCGGGTTGTGGTCGGTGTTCAGGTTGGAGCAGATACCGGGATACACACAGCTCGGCTTGCGGCAGGCGGCCTCGATCTCGGGCGACTTGCAGCCGATGCGGTACATGTTGGCGGTCGGCCCACCCAGGTCAGAGATCGCGCCGGTAAAACCCTTGACGGTGTCGCGGATGGCCTCGATCTCGCGAATCACCGAATCTTCCGAGCGGCTCTGGATGATGCGGCCCTCGTGCTCGGTGATCGAGCAGAAGGTGCAGCCACCGAAACAGCCGCGCATGATGTTCACGGAAAAACGGATCATCTCCCACGCCGGGATTTTGGTCGTGCCGTCGTGGCTACCGTTTTCGTCGGCATAAGACGGGTGTGGCGAACGTGCATAGGGCAGATCGAACACGTAGTCCATCTCGGCCGTGGTCAGGGGAATCGGTGGCGGCGTAATCCACACGTCGCGTGCGGTGGCTCCCTCGCCGTGGGCCTGCACCAGCGCCCGTGCGTTGCCGGGGTTGGTCTCCAGGTGCAGCACGCGGTTGGCGTGGGCATACAGCACGGCGTCGCTTTTGACCTGTTCGTAAGACGGCAGGCGGATCACCGAGCGGTCGCGCGGCGGTACCTTGATCTTGCCCTGCATGTGGGACAGGCTGGGGTTGGGCACAAAGGTCAGGGGCTTGATGGCAGGGTTGGCCGGGGGTGCCGGGACGACTTTGGCCAGCACCGTCGAGCCTGCCGATTCCGCCTGGGCCGCAACCTCGGCCGCCTCGTCCTCGCGCGCGCAGGTCGCACCCTGCTCTTTCGCCTGCTCCGAAATCATCAGATACGGGTTGACATGCGCTTCGACGCGGCCCGGTGCGTCGACGCTGGTGGAGTCGATCTCGAACCAGCCTTGTGCCGTCTCGTCGCCGCTGCGGCGGATGAAGGCGGTGCCGCGGATGTCGGTCATTGTGGCGACCGGTTCCCTGGCTGCGAGCCGGTGGGCAATTTCGACAATCGCGCGTTCGGCGTTGCCATACAGCAGCAAGTCACACTTGGCATCAATCACGACCGACCGGCGCACCTTGTCGGACCAGTAGTCGTAATGCGCGATGCGGCGCAGCGAGCCTTCGATGCCGCCGAGAATGATGGGCACGTCTTTGTAGGCTTCGCGGCAGCGCTGCGAGTACACCAGCGCGGCGCGGTCAGGCCGCTTGCCGCCGATGTCGCCGGGTGTGTAGGCGTCGTCGCTGCGGATCTTGCGGTCCGCCGTGTAGCGGTTGATCATCGAGTCCATGTTGCCGGCAGTCACGCCAAAGAACAGGTTGGGCTTGCCCAGCGCCCTGAACGGGTCGGCGCTTTGCCAGTCGGGCTGGGCGATGATGCCGACGCGAAAACCCTGGACTTCGAGCATGCGGCCAATGACGGCCATGCCGAAACTCGGGTGGTCCACATAGGCGTCGCCGGTGACGATGATGACGTCGCAGCTGTCCCAGCCAAGCACGTCCATCTCGGCCCGGCTCATGGGCAAAAATTTCGACGTGCCGAAGCGGCTTGCCCAGTACTTGCGGTAGCTGGTCAGCGGTTTGGCGGCGCGCGCAAAAAAAGAGACGTCGATAGGGGCGTTCATGGGGGCTATGGGGGCTTTGGGGGCAACCGGTTATTTTAAGGTTTTAAGCCTTCGCGTACGCCTTGAAAGGGTACTTTCGGGCCGCTCGCGGCCTGAATCGGGCCTGAAAGCCGCGCAATGTGTGCGTAAACCGCGAATCAGCGCCTGGCCTTTCTGATCAGGCGGTCCAGCATGCCACCCAGTTGCAACTGCTCCGCAGCCGACAGACAGCCGAAAATTTCGTCATTGCGCCGTGCGATCAGCGCCATCACCCGGTTCCAGAGCGCCCGCCCGGCGGCCGTCGGTGCCAGCACCACGCCGCGACCGTCGGTATCGCTGGCGGCCTTGCTGACCAGACCGCGCTCGGCCAGTGCCTGGGCCGCGCGGCTGGCCTGGCCCTTGTTGAGGTTGGCCTTGGCCGCCAGTTCGACCACCGACAACGGCGCGAAGTTGCCAATGGCCGCCAGGCAGCGCGCCTCGCCCACGGGCAGGCCGAACTCGTCCGCATAGGCGTCGCTGCTGGACTTGTCGGTCAGTTTGTTGACCAGGTGCAGACGGTAGGTGAGGAAGCGGTCCAGCGGCGGCAGAGCGGTGGGTTTACGGGCCATTGCCCCCTCCCGCGCTGCATTGCTTCTGCGCATTGGCGATCAAGGGCAATACCTCGTCGGCGTGATCGAAGCGGCTCATCAGCGACAGGCTCAGCATGGACAGCAGCAGCGGCGCCTGCGTCTCGCCCACGGCTGCCAGCGCCTCGCACAGCGCGGTGTAACTGCGGTCCAGGTCGGCATCGGTCATACAGCGAATCCTTTCTGTTCAAGCGCGGCCAGCAGCGGCGCCGGGTCCAGCCCGCGCCAGCGGCCCATCACATAACCGTCGGGACGGACCAGCACCAGGGCCTGGGCGGCGGCATCGGGCAGGCCGTAACGGTGGCGTGCCTGGCCCAGCGTGTCGGCCTGCGGCTCTATCGCCAGCACAGCCACGCCATGCTGCGGCAGCGCACGCAGTGCATTGGGCAAGGCACCATCGGCAAACACCAGGCACAACATGTCGCGGCCGAAACATTGCGTCAGGTGCAGCGGTCCGTCGGGTCCAGCGAGCAGGGCTTCGGGCGCGGGTGCGCCGGGCGCGGCCAGTTCGTTGACCCATTCGCCAACCTGCGGCCCATTCAGCGGCGAGTCCACATAGCTGATGGGCGAGGACTGTCTCGGATTGATCAGCGGCCGCACCTTGTCGTCGCTGAGTGCCAGCCGCAGGGTCGCCTCACGCATCAGCTTGAAGGCAAAATTGGGCGGCGCCATGAACTCGGTGCTTTTGGCACCGTAGGCGATGTTTTCGCGCGCGGCATGCACACGTTCGACGGAGTAGGTGTCCAGCAGGCTGTCCTGCGCCCTGCCCTGGATGACGGCTGCCAGCTTCCAGGCCAGGTTGCCGGCATCGTCGAGCCCGGAGTTGAGGCCGCGCACGCCAAAGATGGGCACCAGGTGGGCGGCATCACCGGCAAACAACACGCGGCCATGCCGGTAGCTGTCCAGCGTCAGGCACTTGGCGTTGTAGATGGAGATCCACAGCGGCTTCCAGGGTTCGTCCTCGCCGATCATGCGCAAATGGCTTTGCACGCGCGGCAAGACGTTTTCTGGTTTGACGGCCTCGACCGGGTCCTCGTCGTCGCGGATCTGGTAGTCGATGCGCCAGATGTCGTCGGGCTGGCGGTGCATCAGGATGGTGGATCCTGGGTTGGACGGCGGGTCGAACCAGGCCAGGCGCTCGACCGCCCGTTTTGTTTTCTGCACCACATCGACGATCACATATTTACCGTCGTACTGTGTGCCCTGGAGCTGCAGGCCGAGCTGCTCGCGCACGGTGCTGCGCCCGCCGTCGCAGGCGACCACCCAGTCGGCGCGTACCGTATGCAGACCGAACGCGTCCTGCACATCGACCTCGGTGCCGCCCACTAGCGGACGCACCGCCATGACGCGGCTGGACCAGCGCACATCCATGGCGGCGCTACCGGCACGGTGTGCGAACTCTTCCACATAAAACTGCTGGATGTTGACCATGGGTGCAAACCGCTGGCTGGGCTCGCTGGGCATCTGGAAATGCAGCACCTCAGCGTCGCGCCAGTAACTGCGACCGCCCACCCAGGACAGGCCTTTGTCGACGAGCGGCCTGTCGGCACCGATCCAACCGAGGATTTCCTGGGAGCGGCGCGACATGCAGATGGCGCGGCTGCCACTGCAGTAGCTGTCATCGGCCTCGACCACCATGCAGGCGATGCCGCCACGCGACAGCAAGGCGGCCAGGGTCAGGCCGACCGGCCCGCCGCCGACGATCAGCACAGGCACCTGGGAAGGAAGCGGGGAAACAGCAGTGGTCATCGGATGGCTTTGGTTGCGCCCTCAACTATATGCCGGTCTGGTTGCGCATGCAACCAGATGGCACAGACAAAAAAAGACCCCACTCGCTGGCGGGGCCAAACGGAGGAGACCTTTGTCTGTTACTTGCGCAGGATGGCGCGGGCAGTGGCCATGTCGCGGTCGTACGCCAATTTGGCTTCGCGCCGGCAGGCCGTGCGCCCGGCGGCTGCCATGGCGGCACATTCAGAGAGCCACAACTTATGGCCGCCGCCAGCTTCCTTGATGGCGGTTGTGTACAACTGCCGCGGCGTCACATCGGCCACGGCGCCCCTTTCCAGAAGGCGCTCCTCCATGGCAACAGGTTGTGCCAATGCGGAAGAAGCTGCAACAGTCAGCAGCGTAGAAATCAATAAACTGGAAAATTTCGTTGCCATGGGGGAGGTCCTTGGTTGGTGCGATCAGGTCCGCAGTGCGTGTTGACTGGAACCGGCTTTTACTTGCGTCCCGAACTGTTGGGCATGTGCTGATGATCAAGCGGTGGTTTGTCCGGCAAGTTCTGGGACTCGATCCGCGCCTTGACGCTGGCCGAGCTGTCTGCCGCTTTTTCTGCCAGCGCCTGTTGGTCGCCACCCAGCGGCTTGGGATGTTTTGGAGCGTCCTGATGACTGGGGTTCGGGCTTCGATTGACTTGTTTCATGCCTTATTTCCTTCGGTTGGCTGCGGGGCAGCGGGTTGATGACCAGTCACCACCTTATGCCCCAACAAAGCCATCGCGCGTCAGTAGCTGCGCTTGACGTATGTAGGACACTTTGCAAGGAAAAAAAAAGCCAGGCACTATGGCCTGGCTGTTGTGTGCCGAAAGCGGCGTATCAAGGACGCACGGTCATCTGTCCACGAATTTCGCCACCAGGAAATTTGGCGGTGTGGATGTTGGCATACCACTTGCCGGCCAGCATGTCTGCTGCCTGAGCTGCAGTCAGCGTGGCCTGGCCGATCATCGGGCTGCTCATGGGGCTGGCAAAGCCCAAAGCGACGCCTGCATTGGCACCCACCATGGCCGGGCCGTGAAAGTGGCCTGCCGTCGCGGGACCGCTCAGGTTGTCATAGGAGAGCTGCCAGCGGAGAACGTTGGTCTCTTTGTTGAATTGGGCATCGACCTGACCGGTTGCGGCGCTGGCAACAGGGGGCACTTCATTGGCCGCACGCAATTGCGTCGTCAAGGCCACCAGGGGAGAGGATTTCTGCATCATGCCGCAGCCTGCGACTACCAAAACCACTGCTGTAGCTGCCAAAGCGGCACGGACAACCCGAGTGAAATTTGCCATTTTTAGCTCCGGATAATTAAAGAATATGCATCATAGAACGGAAAGCCCGATAAAACTTGCGGGACCGTCTAGGACTTTTTCCAATCCGGAAAAGCTTGTCCAAGTGTCGAATCTGCGTTCAGCCCTTGTTTGACGGCAATTTCCAGCTATTACTTTGATAGCAATTACAGGGGCAGAAGTAGTCATATCGAGGCCGTCGTCCTACGACCTCGCCGGTCAACTGCCGACACCTCAAGGCCTCTGCTTTTCAGCAAGATTATGTTTGCATGGGAATAGCCCACCAACGTAAAGGCAGGTAGAAAGGTTCAGGTCATGGTGCCGCGCGCCTTATGAGCCTTATGAAAAAGGGCCATCAGCTTCGGTCTGATTCACATTCGCGTGGCGTTGCATACGAAGACGACCAGAGTCGGCGCCGCAAAAGAAGCAAATCCAGCCGCCTTGTGGTGGAACCCGGCCTGGGAAGCGCCGAGCGCAAAACCTGATCGGACCGTGCGATGTAGGACCCTCATCACACCAGTGTGCGCCGCGCGACTACAGGCAGGCGGCCGCGCTGCCTCTGTGCGTGCAGATCAGGTCTTCGTACATTGACTGCATGGTGAGCTCGCCTGCAGCTGCAGCCACCCCATCCATCAATTGCCTCTACCCTTGGGAGCCTGACATGAAGCATGTTTTCTCCGCCCTGGCTGTGCTGCTGACTGCGGTCTTCCTCAGCGGCTGCCCGCAGTCCAAAACTCCTGATACCCCGCCCATGGTGCCGCATCCGAAGGCTGCCCCGAACCCGGCGGGACTTGTCTGAAGCGCTCCCCTGGGGCGACCCGGCCCGGAATCTGCGCTGCCCTCGCCATAGTGACCGCCATGGTGGCGATGACGGGCTGCGCGGGCCTGCGCGTCAGCGCGCCCGCCGCGACGCAGACCATTGAGATCGACGGCTTGAGCTACAGGGTCGAGCAGCTCACCGCCAGCACCTGGACCGCGACGTCCCTGCGGGCCCAGACGGAAGGTCCCCAAAAAACAGCCAGTCTGGTCCGTGCCATCGAGAAGGTATCGGCCTGCAAAGTCACCGACAGCAGCCCCGGCCAACAGGGCAAAGCGCTGAACGCACAGGTGGACTGCGGCAGCAGGCTAAAAAATTGAGCAAAAAAAGGGCTGCAGCCCCTTCGGAATGGACGCAAGTAGCTATGAAACAAGTAGCAAATAACAAAGTCTCACAGTTGGTCTGTAGCCCCCCGTAAAACTTTACCTGCTGCATATCACGGACCGACAAAGCGCACAGACACTGACTGAAACAACCACCAGGAGAATCCAATGATCATCATCAGGCCCTTCCTTAAAACCATCGTGCTGGCCAGCGTGCTCGCCGCGGCAGCCGTGCCGGCAATGGCGCAAATCACCATCAACATCGGAGTGGCCCCACCGCCGGCGCAGTACGAGACGGTTCCGGTACTGGCGCCTGCGCAGGTCTGGGCACCGGGTTATTGGGCCTGGAGCGGCGATCGGCATGTCTGGGTGCGTGGCCGCGCCATCTACAAACGCGGCGGCTACCGCTGGACGCCGGATAACTGGGTGCAGACCGGCAATGGCTACAGCCGCCAGCCGGGTTATTGGGTGCGTGATACGAACTACGTGGTTGTCAAAGAGAAAAAAGCAAAAAAATACAAGTACAAGGACGACCATGACAACAACCGCAGCAAAAAACACGGGAAGAACCACGGTCACAAGGACTGAGCTGCCTTCACCCTGAGAGCACAAAAAAAGCTGGCCTCGGCCAGCTTTTTTGTTTCGCCGCTTACGGGCGTGTTTGTGTGAGGATCAGGAAGCGGCTTTCAGCGCATCGCGCATGGCCTTGATCTGGTCGTGGTTTCTCTGCGCGCCTTGGGCCTGACGCTCCACCAGCGCACGAGTGGCGGAGGGCAGCTGACCTTTGAGCGCCTTGCGGTAGCGGGCAAGCGCCGTGTCTTCACCACGTTCGCACTCTTCCAGCATGGCCAGATCGGTGTAACCGCTGAGCTTGCCGCGCACTGAAACCCAGCCTCGGTGCAGCGCACCGCTGGTCGTGCCGCCTTCGTCGGGCTCACCGCCTAACTCGCGAACCTGCCTGGCCAGTTCGGCCGCAGCACCCCTGCACTCGTCGGCATGCCGCAGCAGCAAGGTCTTGATGTCCTGGGCCTGCACATGCTCGGCACACTCGGTGTAGCCAAACTCGCCATCGCGGCCGGACTCCAGCAGGTTGTTCAATGTATCCACCACGTCGTCGTTATCGACCACCTCGCTGGACACTGCGCTGGGAGCAAGCTGGTCATCCGCGCGTGTCCAGGCGGCACGGCTTGCCGCTTCGGCCTCTGGCCAGGACAGCGTGGAGTTCTCCCTCTTACTGTCCCAGTAAACCGACAAGTCGCTTTGCGCATCGTCAAACGTCCCGGTGTAATTGCTGCGGCCGTACAGGCCCAGGCGATAAGCTGGCGCGTAATCGTCGAAGCTGCGACCACCTTGGTAATAGGGCTCGCGGGTGTACTGATCACGCCAGTAGGCTTCTTCAGCAGTCGGGTTGATCGCCTCTGCCACAGCCTTGCCGCCGAGCCCGCCCGCCACAGCGCCGACAACAGCGCCCGCGATGGCGCCTGCTGGCCCGCCAAATGCGCCAACCGCAGCGCCGGCAGCAGCACCACCGGCGGCGGCACCCAAACCGGTGCCGACAGGATGCGCGCCAGGCGCATCGGTGATGGGGTCGAGGTTGAGGTCTTTGTCTTTCTCTCTGTAATCGAGTGCCATGGCGATGCTCCTTCAAGATGATGGTCAAGGGTGAAAGACCGGTGTCACCGCCATGCCTGACAGGCAGTTTTTAGAGGCAGCTTCTCAGGTCCGGAATTCATCCTCAATCCGCTCACCAGTGCCTGTGGTCAGGCAGGTGCATGGCCATCTGTAGGAGAACGTCCCGTGTCAGACACCAAAGAAAATCAGCGGTCTAAGCGTCGAGTTCGGGATAACGTCGAAAAATTCCATCCTCATTGAAAGCGATGCGGCGCTCGCTGCCCAGGTACGCGGCCAGTCGCCTGTGGCTGCCAAGGCCGAGGTGCAGCGCCCTCACGTGTGGCACTTTTTTCAGCGCGCGTTCCGCCGCTGTCGGAAAGGCGTACAGCAGGCCCTCGACCAGCTGGAACAGCGAGAGGTCGGCGTAGCTCAGTCGCGCGCCCACCAGATGCGTGCTGCTGGCCGGGTTGCGCGCCAGCACGGTCTCGAACCAGGCCAGGAATTTGGGAATGCGCTGTTCGCGAAAAGCTTTCGCGCGCTCGATGGCTTCTGTTTTCTGGTCTTCGTAATACAGCCCTGTTGCGATCGGGTGATGCGTCTCATGCACTTCCGCCACCACATCGGCAATCGTCAGTTGCAGCTGGTGTGTCCAGAGCCGGCTGGCCTCGCTTTTACCCACCAGGTTCAGGCGCGGACCGAGGTAAAGCAGGATGGTGGCCGTCTGTCCTATCGTGCGTTTGCCGTGCATCAGAAACGGCGGCGCGAACGGCGGATGGACGAGGTCCGGCGCGTTCATGCGGCGCAGTGTGGCCGCGATCCCCTGCCCTTTTTGGCTGCCACGCGCCACGTCCACGTAGTCCGCGCCCGCAGCTTCCAGGGTCAGCCGCACAAATTCGCCACGGCCCTGGATGGTCGGCCAGTAATGCAACTCATAAGGCATGGCACAGTCCTTTCGATGAGAACGACAGGCAGGAGGCTGGCCAACGGAACGGGACCGGCTCCCTGGGATCAAAAAATGAATAAAAAATGGCTCCAGCCCTTACCGGATAAACGCCAGGAGCTATCACTTTCATAGCAAGTTATGCCGCCGTCTTCACGCCCAGCCGCCACAGCGAGGTGATCTCGGCAGACCGCGCCGCATGCAGCGGATCGGTGAGGTCGTCAGCCTTGGGGTGTATGGGGTCAACATCCAGCCGGTGAAGGGGCTGCAAACCGGCTGCATCCATCCAGCCCAGCAAGTCCGCGCGTGAGCGCAAACCCAGGTGTTCGGCCAGGTCCGACAGGATCAGCCAGCCTTCGCCGCCGGGCGCCAGATGCGCCGCCAGGCCATTGAGAAAACCACGCAACATGCGGCTGTCGGGATCGTAGACCGCGTGTTCGATCGGCGAACTCGGCCGCGCCGGCAGCCAGGGGGGGTTGCAGACGACCAGTGCCGCAACGCCCACAGGAAACAAGTCGCCCTGAACCAGCTCGACCTGCCCGCCCGGTACCAACCGCGCCAGGTTCTCCCGCGCACAGGCCAGCGCACGCGGGTCCTGGTCCGTCGCCACCACCCGTGCCACACCACGGCGCACCAGCAGGGCGGCCAGCACACCGGTGCCGGTGCCGATGTCGAATGCCACCCCGCCTGCAGACAGCGCGGGCGGTAACGGCGCCTGTGCGAGCAACTCCATATAGTCTCCGCGCAAAGGGGCGAACACCCCATAGTGCGGATGAATGCGCTCCCCGTCCAGGGCGGCGATGGCAAGCCCTTTTTTTCGCCACTCGTGCGCGCCGATCAGCCCCTGCAATTCGCGCAGCGGCGCGACGTAGTTGCCTTGCGCAGCATCACCCGGGCCATAAGCCTCGCTGCAAGCCTGCACTACGTGGGGGGCACGCCGCAGCGTAATGTGATGGGTGCCCTCGAACTCGATCAACAGCATCGCCAGGGTGCGGGCCCGCTGCGACTGCGCCTGGCGATAAAGGTTGAAAGTATCGGCGGGGGACGGCGGCAGGGTGCTGACCGCCGCTTTGGCCTTCTTTGCCTTGCGCGGTTTGTCGATGCGCCGCGCAAGGGCTTGAAGCAAAAGCCGCGCATTCTGGAAATCGCCGCGCCACAACATGCCCGTTCCTTCGCTGGCCAGCCGGAAAGCAGCGTCGGCGGTCAGTGTGTCGCTGGCGATCACCACGCGTTTGGGGGGCAAGGCACCGCTTTCAGAGCGCCAGCGGGCAGAACGGTCTTCACCGGCTTCGCTCCAGTGGATGCGGGACGCCTCGCTCACGCCAACACTTTCACCGCATGACCGGGAATGCCTTGCGAACGCAGGCACAAGGAAAAAAAAGACATGGCGCAAACCCGGTGGATGAAGAGACCGCCATTATCGGGCGGTCACTGGGCAGAGATCAGGGCCGGGGCCGGCCAGGCTGCGAAAATGACTTATCGGCTGTCTTTGCTGCTATCGTTGCTGCTGTCTTTGCTGCTGTCGCCGGTCAGAGGCGCAAGGTCAGACGCGTAGGTACGGTCACCAATGGACAACTCGCTGCTTTTTTGCCATGCGGATTCGAAAGCCGCCAGTTCCTGCGCGGTGGCTCGTTCATACCTGCGCACGTTGGACGAGCGCAGCGCATCGGGCGATGACTCGGACTCGTCGGATTTTTCGGCCGGCTCACCACGTTGCGCGTCGAAGCCCCGGATTTCCTCGTTGACACGCCAGTAGACGGCCGGAACGCCCAGCCCATAGCGGGACAGCGCATTTTTTTTGATGGCCTCGCCAAGCGCCATCAATGCCCTTTGCTGGCCCTGCTCGCCATCCATGAAATCGGTGGACAAATCCACCATCACGGCAAAACTGTGGCCGCGCTTGTCAGCGCGTACCACCTTGAAGCGGTAACTCGCGCTCAAAATCCCCCGGCTTTCCATGGTGTTCTTGACAGAATCGAACAACATTTCCCGGCGAAACGCCATGCGTTCGTCCAGGTTCATCTTGACGGGGGCGGTCTCCGGCCCGGCTGAACTACCCTTGGCGCCGCCTGGCGAAGATGAGAACAGATTTTGAAAGAATGACATGGCGAAACAAGGTGTTGTGGGAGGTCTCCCAACCTCGTTGCAAAACGTTATTTGAGTTATCGGAAAAAAAATTGCAGTGTCTATGGGGGCAATCGTATCCTTTTCATTACAAGCTGTCACGTCCAGATACATGGCATTTTGAGCGCACCGGTTGTGACAGATTTCGCCTCTGAGAAACAGTAATAGGCTTTTAGACCACCGCTTGCACATCACGTTAGAACTTTTCTGTACGGGAGCTTTCGATCCTGCTGCAGTAGGCGTGCTCCCACAACGCAAAAGGCGGCGCGCCGATAGGGACAGCGCCCCGCACATACTTGCGGCATTAACATCTGGGGGAAACAAATGTCTTTTGCCCTGTACATGATCGGTTTTGTTATTTTTCTCGGGGGTCTCGTTTGGGGTGCGGTCGAAGCAGGTGTGCCCCACCTTTACATCGGCATTGGTGCCTTGATTTTTCCGGGCATCGGCATTTTCAGCGCTGTCAGCCGCACTCGCAGCAAAGACCCGTCATAAGCCGTCCGGGTTGCCGGGCCTGCAGGCAGGAAGCAGTTTGAAACGAGCCCCGTTGCCAGTCCGCTGGCAACGGGGCATTTTTGTGTTCATGGGCGCGAGAAAGGCCGGTGTCTGCAGGCGCTTCCTCACAAATTGACACGAAATGGTCCCACAACACCCCCAGTGGAAGAAATCATGATCGAGCGCCGCGTCAACCAGACGCTGCGCTCAAGGCGAAAAAGGTTCCGGCAACACGCCGGAACCTTTTTTTCGTCTGTTTTCTATTTCGCCCCCAGTCCCATGGCCCGTGAAATCACCTCTTTCATGATCTCGTTGGTGCCGCCGTAAATGCGTTGTACCCGCGCGTCGGCATAGGCCCGGGTAATCGGGTACTCCCACATGTAGCCGTAGCCACCAAAAAGCTGCACACACTCGTCCATGACCTTGCACTGCAGGTCGGTAGTCCAGTACTTGGCCATGCTGGCTGTGGCGGTGTCCAGCTTGTCCCCGGCCAGCAGTTCGGTGCATTTGTCGACAAACACGCGCGCCACCTGCACCTGGGTCTGCAGCTCGGCCAGGATGTAGCGCGTGTTCTGATAGCTGGCCACCGCCTGGCCGAACACCTTGCGTTCTTTCACATAGTCCAGGGTCCAGTTGATGGCGGCCTGCGCCGACGCCACCGCCGTGATGGCGATCTGCAACCGCTCCCAGGGCAGCTGCTCCATCAGGCAGATGAAGCCACGGTTTTCCTGTAATTCGCCACCCAGCAACATGTCAGCGGGGACGCGTACATTGTCAAAAAACAGTTCAGCAGTGTCCTGCGCCTTGAGGCCGAGTTTTTTCAGGCGCTTGCCCACGCCAAAACCCGGCATGCCGCGTTCGACAAGCAGCAAGCTGGTGCCCTTGGCGCCGGCCGCAGGGTTGGTCTTGGCCACCACCACCACCAGGTCGGCATGCCAGCCGTTGGTGATGAAGGTTTTGCTGCCATTGAGCAAATAGCTGCCGTCGGCCTGCTTGATGGCGGTGCTTTTGACACCCTGCAGGTCGGAACCGGCGGCGGGCTCGCTCATGGCAATCGCGCCCACCATCTCGCCGCTGGCCAGCCTGGGCAGGTAGTTCCTCTTCTGCGCTTCGGTGCCGTAGTGCAGGATGTAGGGCGCCACGATTTCACTGTGCAACCCATACCCGATGCCGGAGAAACCACCGCGCGCCAGCTCTTCCATCTGCACCACCGAATACAGTTTGTCGGCACCCGAGCCACCATATTCTTCCGGCATGGTCATGCACAAAAAACCGTTGTCTCCCGCCTTGTTCCAAACGGCACGGTCCACATAGCCCTGTTCTTCCCACTGGGCGTGAAACGGCGCGATCTCCTTGTCGCAGAACTTGCGGAAGGCATCACGAAAGGTTTCGTGGTCACTGCTGAAAATGGTGCGGTCAATCATGTGTCGCCTGACAGTGTCAAAAAGAAAAAACAAAGTAACGGTCGAGGGGTCAACTTTTCCGCCGGACCGACCTCAGGAAAAGGAGCCTTCCAGGGGCAGCGAGTACAGAAAGCGTCGAGCATGGGCGTCATATTTATGCAAAGCGATTGCTTGGTGAAATGAATATACTGCAGAACACAAGCTTTATTCCTGGCATCCCGGATTTGATCCGGGACCCATGGATTGCGGGTCAGGCCCGCAACGACAAACCACTTGGAGCATCCCATGACCGAAGCCTTCATCTATGACGCCATCCGCACCCCGCGCGGCAAGGGCAAAAAGGACGGCAGCCTGTACGAGGTCAAGCCCGTCAACCTGCTGGCGGGGGTGTTGACCGAGCTGCAGCGTCGCAATGGCTTCGACACCGCGCAGATTGATGACGTGGTGATGGGTGTGGTCTCACCCGTCGGGGAGCAAGGCTCGGTGATTGCCAAGGTCGCTGCACTCAAGGCCGGTTGGGACTTCCGCGCCTCCGGCGTGCAGATCAACCGTTTTTGCGCCTCGGGCCTGGAAGCGGTGAACATGGCTGCGCAAAAAGTACGTTCGGGCTGGGAAGACCTTGTGGTCGCTGGTGGCGTCGAAAGCATGAGCCGGGTGCCGATTGGATCGGACGGCGGCGCCTGGGCGCAAGACCCCGAAACCAACAGCGCCACCCTGTTTGTGCCGCAGGGCGTGGGCGCCGATTTGATCGCCACCATCGAAGGTTTCAGCCGCGCGGACGTGGACGCTTTTGCACTGGAAAGCCAAAAACGCGCAGCCAGGGCGCGCGAGGCCGGCTATTTCGACCGCTCGGTCGTTCCGGTGAAGGACTTCCTCGACCAGACCCTTCTTGCGCAGGACGAGTTCATCAAACCGCACACCACGCTGGAAGGCCTGGCCGCGCTGAAACCTGCCTTCGAGCAAATGGGCGCCATGGGTTTTGACCAGGTGGCGCTGACGCGTTACCCGCAGGTCGAACGTATCCAGCATGTGCACCACGCCGGCAATTCCTCGGGTATCGTCGATGGTGCGGCTGCCGTGCTGATCGGTTCCGAAGCTGCGGGCAAGACCCATGGGTTGGCGCCCCGCGCCCGCATTGTGGCCGCAGCCCTGAGCGGGGCCGACCCGACCATCATGCTGACCGGCCCCATGCCGGCGGCGCGCAAGGCGCTGGCCAAGGCCGGCTTGACGATCGACCAGATCGACCTGTTCGAGGTCAACGAAGCTTTTGCCGCCGTGGTGATGCGTTTCATGAAGGAGATGAAGGTCCCGCACGACAAGGTCAACGTCAACGGCGGCGCAATTGCCATGGGCCATCCGCTCGGCGCGACCGGCGCAATGATTCTGGGCACCCTGATCGACGAGCTGCACAGGCGCAAGCTGCGCTACGGCCTGGCCACCCTGTGTGTGGGCGGCGGCATGGGCATTGCAACGATTGTTGAGCGGATCTGATAGGTCCCCTCTCCCAGAGGGAGAGGGATAAAGAATGAAAGAACACATGAAAACGATCAAGTACGAACTGGCCGACGGCATTGCCACCCTCACCTTCGACGAGGAAGACTCGCCGGTCAACACCATGTGTGCGCAGTGGCAGCAGGACCTGAACGAAGTCACCGCGCAGGTGCTCAAGGACAGGGATGCGGTGCGCGGCATCGTGCTGACATCTGCCAAAAGCACCTTTTTTGCGGGTGCAGACCTCAAGGGCCTGATGCGCAACAAGGCCACGGACGCTGGCGCCGTCTTCGTCGAAATCGAGCGCATGAAAAAGAACTTCCGCACCCTGGAGACCCTGGGAAAACCAGTGGTCAGCTGCCTCAACGGCGCAGCGCTCGGCGGCGGATGGGAGGTAGCGCTGATTGGCCACTACCGCATCGCGGTCGCTGACAAAAAAATCCAGTTCGGCCTGCCCGAGATCACACTGGGCCTGATTCCAGGCGCCAGCGGCATCACCAAGATGACACGCCTGCTGGGCCTGATGGGCGCGCAACCTTACATTCTCGAAAGCAAACTGTTCAACCCGCAGGAAGCGCTGGAACTCGGCCTGGTGCACGAGCTGGTGCCCGACGCTGCTGCGCTGCGCCCTGCCGCCTTGGCCTGGATAGACCGGCACGACGGCGCGGCCGCACCGGCCCATCATCCCTGGGATGACAAGAACTACAAAATGCCCGGCGGTACGCCGAGCAACCCCAAGCTGGCCGCCATGCTCAGCGTGGCGCCGGCCGTCCTCAAGCAGAAGACGCGCGGCCTGTACCCGGCCCCCGAGGCGGCACTCGCTGCCATGGTCGAAGGCGCTCAAGTGGATTACGACACCGCGCTACGAATCGAGAGCCGCTACCTGGCCCGGCTGGCTGTGACCCCGGTGGCCAAGGCCATGATCAACACCTTCTTCTTCAATCTGAACGCGATCAAGTCTGGCCAGTCGCGGCCCAAAGGCATTGCGCGCTACAAACCACAAAAGGTCGGCTTGCTGGGTGCCGGCATGATGGGGGCAGGCATTGCGTATGTGCAGGCCAGCCGGGGTATCAGCACCGTTCTCAGGGATGTCAGCCAGGACAAGGCCGACGCCGGCAAGGCCTACAGCGCCCAACTCACGCAGGTGCGCGTCAACCAGGGCCGGATGAGCGCGGCCGACCAAAGCGCCCTGCTGTCACGCATCCACGCCACCGACCAGGTGGCCGACCTGGCTGGCTGCGACCTGGTGATCGAGGCGGTGTTCGAGCGCCGCGACCTGAAAGCCAGGGTCACGCAAGAGGCCGAGCCGCTGCTGGTCCCAGGCGGTTTTTTTGCGTCGAACACCTCCACCTTGCCGATCAGCGGCCTGGCCACGGCCAGCGCAAGGCCTGAAAAATTCATAGGTATCCACTTTTTCAGCCCAGTGGACAAAATGAAGCTGGTCGAGATCATTCGCGGCAAACAGACCGACGATGAAACCGTGGCGCGCGCCTTTGACTATGTGCAGGCCCTCGGCAAAATCCCCATCGTGGTCAACGACGCGCGCGGGTTTTACACCAGCCGCACCTTTGGCACCTTTGTGATGGAAGGCGCGGCCATGCTGGGTGAAGGCATTCCGGCGGCGGCCATTGAAAACGCAGGCATCCAGTGCGGCATGCCGGTCGGCCCGTTGGCGGTGCTGGATGAAACCGCGCTGTCGCTGAGTGTGCATGTGCTGGACCAAACCCGTGCCGACTATGCGGCCGAGGGGAAAACCTACACCGCCGCGCCGGGCGAACTGATCGTCGAGCGCATGGTCAAGGAGTGGGGCCGCAACGGTCGGGCTGCGGGCGCCGGTTTCTATGACTACCCGGACGAAAAAGGTGCGAAGAAAAGCCTGTGGTTCGAGCTCAAGCCGCTGTTCGAAAAACCGGGAAAAAACTGGACCATCACCGATCTGAAAGACCGGCTGCTCTACCGACAGGCCGTTGAAACCGCACGCTGCCTCGGCGAAAACGTGTTGACCACCGTGCACGACGCCAACATCGGCTCCATCTTCGGCATTGGTTTCCCGGCCTGGACCGGCGGCGCGATGCAGTTCATTTATGGCATGGGGCTGGACGCTTTTTCAAAACGGGCCGACCAGCTGGCCGCCAGTTGCGGCCCGGGCTTTGCGCTCAGCGATACGGTCAAGGACACGATCAGGCGGCACCAGCCGGTGTACTGACGCGATCCAGCAAGCCGGCTTTCTGCACCTTGCCCAAGGCTGTTTTGGGCAGCGCATCGCAGAACACGATGCGTTTGGGGTGTTTGAACCGCGCCAACCGCCCCTCGAACAACTGCGTCACCGCCGCAGCGTCCAGTGCGGCGCCCGGCACCCTGACGATCACGGCCACGGCTACCTCGCCCCAGCGGGCGTCTGGCACGCCAACCACGGCAGCCTCCACGATCAGCGGGCAATCGGCCAACAGGTTTTCGATCTCAGCCGGGTAGATGTTTTCGCCCCCGGAGATGATCATGTCTTTGGAACGGCCGACGATTTCGTAAAACCCCTGACTGTCACAGAGCGCCAGGTCGCCAGTGTGAAACCATCCATCGGCAAACGCCGGGTTGTCCGGGTCCTTCCAGTAGCCGCAGAGCATGTTGGGCGCGCGCACCCACAGCTCGCCGACCTCGCCAGTGCGCACCGCCTGGCCGCGCTCATCGACCAGTTGCACCTCGACCTGCAGGCCTGCCCTGCCTGCCGATCCTGCATGGGCCATGGCATCTTCGCGGCGCAGACAGATGGAAACGGGGCCAGTCTCGGTGGCGCCATAAACCTGGCCCACTGGCACACCACGCGCATGGAATGCGGCAATAAGAGACACGGGAATGGTGGACGAACCTGTCGCCAGAAGTTTCAGGGAGGACAGGTCGGTCCTGGCAAAGCCTGCGTGATCCAGCACGGCGCGCAGGGTCGCTGGCACCAGCAGGGACAGCGTCGGTCGGCGCCGCGCCACATCGGCCAGCCAGACGCCGGCATCAAACCGCGCATGCAGGGTCACTTGCGCGCCAGCGTACAGCGCAGGCAGCGTCTGGATGCACAAGCCGCCAACATGAAACATCGGCAACACACTCAGCACATGGTCGGCCGGCGTCAAGCCGTTCGCGTCGATGGCGATCACGCAGTTCCACCCCAGCCCCGACTGCGTGTGCAGAACGCCTTTGGGCCGCCCGCTGGTGCCGGAGGTGTAGACCAGAAGCACCGGGTCCTCCGGCCTGCCGGACGACATGACTGCGGGCACGCCGTCTGCAGAGGCGCCCAGACCGCTGGCCGGCAACAGCTCGCAGCCCGCGGAGTCAACCAGCGCGGAAGCCGCAGTGGCATGCACGGCGTCAGTCACCAGCAGGCGCACCCCAGCGTGTTCAAGAATGGCCTCATGCTCCAGCCTGGCCAGGCGGTAATTGAGCGGCAGAAAAATCGCGCCCAGGCGCGCCAGCGCAAACAGCAGCACCAGCAGGGCCGGGTCGCCCAGACCCAGCCAGGCAACGCGGTCCCCGCGCTGTATGCCTGCGGCCTGCAGCACCCCGGTGGCCAGCTCTATGCGCCGCCACAGCTGCGCGTAGCTGATGTCCTGTCCGGAGAAATGCAGCGCCACGCGACCGGGCGCGCTGGCGGCATGCCGCTCGATGATGCTGTCGAAATCCATCCAGAAAGTCTTCTTAAAGCACAGCCTGTTCGTCCTGCTCGCCAGGCTCATACAGGCATTCGCGCCCGAGACGGTCTATGCACAGCTCCGCCGTCCAGGGCAGCATCAGCGAACCGCAGCGCGAGTCGCGGTACATGCGTTCCAGCGGCAGGCTTTTGAGCATCGACTGACCGCCGCAGGTACGTACCGCCAGGCGGCAGATCTCGTTGGCGTTTTCCATGATGGTGTAGTGCGCGGCGTACAGGCCAAGGCGGATTTCCTTGGACGGATCAACGCGTGCGGCGCGCGCATTTTGCAGAAAGATCGCGCGGGTCTGCTCCAGCCGGACCTTCATTTCCGCCACGGCGATCTGCTTGGTCGGGTACATGCGGCGCTTGACCGGTGGCGTGCCGGGCACCTCGCCGCGCAGGTACTGCACGGTGAAATCGTAAGCTGCCTGCGCGATGCCCATGTACGTCGGCGACAAGGTGGCAAACATGTGCGGCCAGCGCAGCGCGGCCTGGGCATACAGGCCTTCGGGAATCAGGCGTTCGATGTCGGGCACGAAAACGTCCTTGAAGATCAGCGTGCGCGATACCGTGCCGCGCATGCCCAGCGGGTCCCAGTCGCCGGTCACGCTGACACCGTCCAGGTTTTTGTCCACCGCCAGATACAGGGAATCGCGCTGCGTGGCGCCGGGCTTGTCCAGCGTGCACAAAATACCGTAGTAGTCAGCAGCCCCTGCCAGCGAGGCAAAGATCTTCTTGCCGTTGACGATGTAACCCCCATCGACCTTTCGGGCCAGCGTACCGAAGGGTGCCTTGCCGGCCGCCGCAGCGCCGCCCTCGGAAAACGGCTGCGAGTAGACCTTCCCCTGCCCCACCACACGCGCGTAGTGCACTGCGCGGTGCGCTTCATGGTTGGCGCGTTGCTCGGCTGTCATGTCCAGGTCGTCGGCGATGAAACCGGTCCACATGGTGGAGCTGACATGCATGTTCAGAGTCAGTGCCGTGGCGCCACAGTGGCGGCCGATCTCGGCGGCCGTCATCACGTAGGTGGCGAAGTCCGCGCCCCAACCGCCATGTTCCTCAGGCACGCAGATGCCGAGCAGGCCGGCGGCTCGCAGGTCGGCGTAGTTCTCGAAGGGAAACACCGCATCACGATCAATCTGCTGCGCGCGCGGCGCAAATTTTTCGTGCCCCAATCGGCTGGCGATGGCAAGCAGTTCTTTTTGTTTGGGCGTGAGTTCTGTGTAATCGCCTGCAATCGAAGGCGGCGTGTAGCGAACGGAAGGCGACGGAGTCAGGGGCAATGCAGACATGGACAGTTCCTCGGATCAAGTCAGGGCGAAAAGTGTTGCATCAGGAATGTCAGAACAGCGTCATTAAACAGCGCTGGCTGCTCAATGTTGGCCAGATGACCGACACCGGGCAAGCAGACATAGCCGGCTCCGGCGATGCGGCTGGCCATTTTTTCAAGCACGGCGGGGGGAGCCGTCTTGTCGAGCTGGCCCGCCAGGCACAAGGTGGGGACGGCGATGGCCGCCAGCTTGTCCAGGCGATTGAAAGACACGATGGCCGATAGTGCGGCGCGATAGCTCTCCGGCGGTACCCGCGCCATCAGCGCAGCAGCCTCGGCGATGCGGTCCGGATCGGCGTCAGGCGCAAACATGCCAGGCACCAGGTCGTGCGCCAGCCCGGCCATGCCGCGCCCCTGATCCAGCGGGGCAAAGCGGCTATGCAAAAACTCCTGCTGCCAGATGCCGTCGGCCTTGCCGAAAGCCGGAGAACTGGCGGAAAGAATCAGCCCCTGCACCAGCGCCGGGTGCAGTGCGGCCAGTTCCTGCGCAACCATGCCGCCCATGCTGTGGCCCAGCACCACATTGCGACGGGCGCCCGTGTGTTCAATCAGGTCCGCGAGTGCGCCAGCCAGCGCTGAAGTGTCATAGGGTTGTACGGTGGGCGATTCTCCATATCCCGGCATGTCCCAAGCGACTGTCCTGAAGCCGTGGCTGGCAAACACGAGTTGGTTGTGTGCCCAAGCCTCCTTGCCCCCGCCCACGCCGTGCAGAAAGAAGACCGCAGTGTCGCCCTGACCCTGCTCCAGACAGGCCGGAAGTGTCATGCCAGCTCCCCCACCAATTGACCGGCGTCCACCACCTTTACCTCGTCCAGCATCACGGTACAAGACCTGAGCGGCAAGTCAAAATGACCCAGCGTGTGGCGCCCCGCCACCTCGTTGGCGCCGGTGGAGTACAGGAAGTTGCCCGCAAAGGCGCGCAGCTCGGTCCCGTTGAAGTCCTTCTTGTCGTACATGGCCATCGCGTCCCAGCGCGCCTTCGGGTTCATGCCCCAGCCGACATGCGAGACGGCATAGGCTTCGCGGTCACCCCAGGCGGCCCAGTAGCTGCGCATCAGTTCGGCATCGACATGCTGGCCCGCGATATCGGTCACGAAGTCGTCCCTGATCGTCAGCGTCACGGGATTGTCAAGGTAACGCTTGAAGGTCAGGTTGACATCGCCGGGAGCCAATACCAGCGTGCCGTTGACGCTGCCTTTGGCCGGAAAGGCCAGGCACAGACCGCCGGGCCAGTGGGAAATGGTGCCGGGCTTGGCGGTGTAGCCCCAACCGCCGCCGGCTTGCGCACCGATCAGCGATATGTGCAGGTCGGTTCCGGCCTGGGAGGTGACGCGCATGGTGGAGGCATACCTGAGCAGCTTGATGCCGGCCTTGACCCTGGGCTCCAGCGCCGGATCGGGCACACAGCGCTCGAGGATTTCCGGGTGTTCGTTGGACACCATCAGCACGCGGGCGCCGCCTTCCAGGATGGCCGGCAGTTCGGCTGCATGTAGCAGGCCTTCGACCGTCAGGTCCGCGACAAAGCTGCAGGCTGCCAGCGCCTGCACCACCGGCGCGAGCTGTCCGATGGCGTCCGAGGCACCGGTCGAGCGCACCGGCACCGGCGCGGCAAGCCGGGGGCTTTGAAGCACCAGATGAAAAGCGCGTGCACCCAGACGCGCGAGCGCAAGTTCGGCCAGCTGCACGTTGACCGGTCGCGACTGGGTTTCGGACAGGATGGCCGCCGTGTCTCCCGCCTTCACCCCGCACAACGCAAACGTTTCGGCAAAACAATCCACCCATCTGGCTTCAATTCGTTCCTGCAGCATGAAATGACTTTCTTGAAGGTCCTAGAGCCGTGAGCCCAGGGCGAAATAGGCACCGGCGTGAAAGAGCAAAGGCGCGGCCTCGGACAAGGTAAAACGCTCGACTTCAGCAATGAACAAAGCATGGTCGCCGATGTGTTGGCAAGACACCGTGCGGCATTCAAACCAGGCCGCGGCGCCGTGGATCAAGGGAACCCCCGAGATGTTTTCGGCGTGGGCCACGCCCTCAAACTTGTCGGCCAGAGGCAAGGCAAAGCGGCGGGATATCTCCACCTGGGCTTCCGCCAATACGTTGACCACAAAACGCGGTGCAGCTTCAAACGCCGCCAGGCTGGGCGAGCTGAGCCGCAGCGACCAGAGGATCAACGGCGGCTCCAGCGACAGCGCGGAAAACGAATTGACCGTGAGGCCGACAAACTGGCCGCTGTCTGCGCGCGTCGTCACTACCGTGATGCCAGTTGCAAACTGGCCCAGCGCCGTGCGCAAGACCCGGCTGTCCAGCACAGGTGTGGCGTCGGGGACAGCGGGATTCAGGGAAGCTTGCAAGGCAACATTCATCTGCGCATAATATATGAATATTCATGCAATATGCAAGCACCCCTCTAATTCGTCGAGGTACATCGTGAGCCACTCCAACAAGCCTGCTTGCCCGGCCCCGACCACCCGGTTCATCGACGGCTACCTGTCCTATTTGCTCGCACGGGCCAGCCATGTGGTGTACAGCGAATTCCACGCCCAGGTCCAGGCCGCTGGTTTGAGTCAGCTGGAATGGCGCCTGCTGGCCACCCTGTCGGATGGCGACGGCCTGACCATCGGGGAGCTTGCCCGGGAAATCCTGTCGCAGCAACCGACCTTGACCAAGCTGGTCCAGCGCATGGAAAAAGCCGGTTGGGTGTTGCGCGGCGAAGACCCCGCCGATGCGCGGCGCACCCTGGTTTTTGAGACCGCGCAGGGCCGGGCCACGGTGGCCGCCCTGCTGGCGCAGGCCAAGGCGCATGAAGACTCCCTGCTACAGGACTTCAGCGAGCGGGATGTCACCGCGCTCAAAAAGATTCTGCGCACGCTGATCAGCCGCAGCGATGCGTCGTAAGCCACTCATCGACATCTTCAGTGGCATCGAGATGGAAGCAGTAAAAGCATGAATGCCGCATTGCGGCGCGCCGGGCCAGGCCGACCTATGCAAGCACAGCTCTGCGGGTGGCAGCGATGTACGCGCAGCGACTGGCGCGCTGGCTCGCAGCCATGGCTGGACCGACTACCAGGAGCGACTGGCGCGGGTGACGGCGTACATCCACGACCACCTGGCTGTCGGCCCAGGACTTGGCCCGCCGGCATGCGCTGGACGACCCGGTCTCTGCGCCGTACTGCGCCACGAGGAGCCTTATGCCATCCTGCGCGCGGCCTGCCAGTAGCTGTATGGCTGGCTTCGTCCGTGCATGAAGCGACTGACCTGCCGGTGTTAGGGGAGTAAGTCAACAACCCGCGCAACATGCGCGTTCGGACTTGTTGACCAGCATCTACTTGCCTCTGCTCAATGCTTCACTGACTAATGGGTAGCCCGTGAGCCGGCGATAATCGGCGGGCATGAATCCAACCCCTGCCGCACCGCCCGAAGACGAACAGGCGCACCCGCGACCCCAGTCCCTGACCGACCTGTTTGTCTCCTTCACCTTGCTGGCGCTGCAGGGTTTCGGCGGCGTGCTGGCAGTGGTACAGCGCGAGCTGGTCGAGAAAAAACGCTGGATGACGCGCGAGGAGTTTGTCGAGGAGTGGGCTGTGGCGCAAATCATGCCGGGACCCAATGTGGTCAATCTCTCGCTGATGATTGGTCACCGCTATTTCGGCCTGCGCGGCGCCATGGCAGCGCTGGCCGGCATGCTGACCGTGCCGCTGCTGGTGGTGCTGATGCTGGCGCTGGTGTATGCGCAGTTTGCCGACCACCCCGGCGTCGCGGGTGCCCTGCGCGGCATGGGCGCGGTGGCCGCCGGCCTGATTGCCGCTACTGGACTCAAGCTCATGGGCGCGCTGAAGATGCACCCGCTGGGGCTGCCCCTGTGTATCGCGCTGGCACTGCTGTGTTTCACCGGCATCGCACTGCTGCGGCTGCCGCTGGTGGTGGTGTTGCTGGGGCTGGGCGTCACCGCCTGCACGCTGACCTACAAAAAGCTCGACAGATAAACAAGGACAGGGGGCTGGACCAATGAGCATCACACTGCAATGGAGCGACTGGCTCGCGATGTTCGGGCATTTCATGATCCTGTCGCTGCTCTCGGTGGGCGGCGCCATCACCACCGCGCCCGACATGCACCGCTACCTGGTCAACCGCCAGCACTGGCTGGCTGACCCTCAGTTCAACGCATCAGTGGCGATCGCCCAGGCCGCACCCGGCCCAAACGTGCTGTTTGTGGCGCTGATGGGCTGGCATGTAGGCCTGAACGCGGGCGGCCCGCTGATGGGACTGTTCGGCGTGCTGGTCACCATGGTGGGCATCATGCTGCCCAGCACCACCCTGACCTACCTGGCTGCGAGTTGGGGCCACCGCAACCGCAACCTGCGCTGGGTGCGTGCCTTCAAGCAGGGCATGGCACCCATCGTGATCGCGCTGCTGATCGCCACCGGCTGGATCCTGGCCAGCGCCAGCGTCACCGGCCTGCAGGACTGGCGCGTGCCTCTGCTGGCAGCGGTGACGGCGGCCATCGTCTGGCACACCCGCCTGCATTTGTTGTGGTTGCTGGGCGCGGGCGCAACGTTGGGTTGGCTCGGCTGGATTTAGGACTGGGCAGTGGCCAGACTTTCTGTGACGTGCTGCGTGTTATGTGTTGGCGACTGCGATACCCTCCAACACGAGGATAAAAGGTCACACTTTTTTTCTACACATTTAGATACAGATCTATACAATAAGTTGGGATTTACTGTCATGAAAGCCTGAATGTCTGAAGCCGCCGATGCCGCTGTCGAATCCAGCACCCCGCTTTTTGATGTCGTCATCAACATGCCGCCCGGCGCGCGGCTCGAAGAGATCGAGCGCAAAGCGCGGGACGTCGCAGGCATTGCACCGGATCGTATTGAACGACTGGTGCAGGTGCTGCGCAGTTCGCCGCAGGCCAAAATAGGCTCCGGCGTCACGCGGGAAAAAGCCGATCTTGCGCAGGAGCAATTCAGCAAGGCCGGACTGCTGGTCACTGTAACCCCCTTGCTGACCATCCAGGCGGCGATGGCCGGCAACTATGACGGCACGTTTTGCTGCCCGGCTTGCGATAAGCGCGTGGTGTTGCCGGAAAACCGCCAGTGCCCAGCCTGCGGTATTTTTGTGGACAAGGTCACCGAGGAATTCCTGCTCAGGCGGAAGTTGCTGGAACAAGAGCGCGGAAAAATCGAGTTCGCGCAAGCCAAGTCCAGCAAGGACAGCGAGAAACGCGCACGGGAAATGCTGGAAGCGTCGGTTCGCGCGAAGGTTCGTGAAGAACTCGAAAAAGAATATGGCATCAAGCGGGAGAAACCGGGCCTGTTCCCGGGATCGGCGCGCCTGTTCAAGGCGGTCGGGTTGATAGGCTTGCTGGCCTTTGCGTTCTTTGGCGGCCGGGGCTTTTCGACGGACGGGCTTCCCTGGAGCAAGAGCTCAAGTGGCAAGGAAGGCGCTGCGTCTACGGCCATGAGTGCCGACAGCCTTGAAAAGACAGCCCAGGCCGCCGGAGCCGTTGCGGATGGCGCAACCGGCGGTGCTGCCGGCTCGCCCGGCGCTCCTGGCAGCACGGGCGATCCGGACGTCGATGACCCATTGATTCAGGCCATAGCCGGCAAACCGACGGGGGGCAAGCAGCTGACGCTTGAACAGGCCCTGGCAGCCTCAAAGACGCTCGCAAAATCCGTGGGCAATACGACGGCTGATCGGGCGATGGCTGGCGGCGCCGTAGGGGGCAAGGCTGGCAATGCTGCCAGCCAGGCGGCCAACGATGCCATTGACAGCGCCATTGACAACCCCGCCAGCTCGTCTGGTTCTGGCGCTAGCACGACTGCTGTTAGCGTGGCTGGTGGCACCAGCGTGGGTGGCGGCAACACGTCGGCAAGCGGCATCTCGTTTACCGGTGGAAATGCGGCTGGCAGCGCCGCCGGTAATGCCACTGGCACCGGTGCAGGCAGCGTCACCGTGCCCAAACTCACCAAACAGGTCCTGACGGCCGAGTTCGCCAGGATGCTGGCCGAAATCGGCCAATCGGCGCGCGCCAGAGGCGTACTGAAAGCCGCCATGGCGTCGATGGACCCCGCAGCGGAGCCGGAAGCCGCGGTGGCTTTGCGAAGCGCCGAATTGAGATCCCAGGCGTGGGCGATCCAGCGGCGGGAAGCCCTACCGACGGGCAAGGCTGCCGAAGAGCTGAAGGTCAGAATTCTCGCGGTGGCCAACCCCATGGAACGCACGCAGCTGCAGGCCCAGACCGCCGTGATTCTGAGCCGCGGTGGGCAATTACCGGCGGAACTGCCGCGCGCCTTCCTTTCGCTCGCGGCCGATTCGCTCAAGACAGTGGCAGCTGCCAGCCAGCCCCAGGCGCTGGGTGACCTCGCGGTGTCCATGGCGGAAGTGTTTTCCAACGAAACCAGCGCCCGAGCCCGTGCGGGTTCATGGTCGAAAGCGCAAGCCAGTGCCGCCCAGATCGAAGGCCTGATTGCGCAGGCGCCCGACTCGTGGACGCGACTGCGCCTCTATGCGGTGGACCATCAGATCCAGCAGCAGCTGGGGCAAACCGACAAGGCTCGGAAAAGCCTTGAAGCCGCACTGGCGCAGGCCGGCAAGAACAGCAACCTGGCCGAGCGGGCAACGTGGCTGCGCAGCATCGCGCAGCTCGGCGACGCAGCCGCGCAGGAACAGATGGACACCACAACGGCCACTTTGGAGTCGCAGCTCGAAAAAAAATCAGGCCTCGAAAAAGCACAGGCACTGAGCCAGCTCGCATTCCTTTATGCCCAGGGCGGGCTGCCTGCAAGAGCCGAAAAATACCGCCGCATGGCTCAGTCTACGGCCGGCCTGAGCCCGGCGGAAAGCGCTGCCATCCATACAGACCTGATTGTCCGCAGCGATCTGGCAATGGCCAGAGTACTGCAAGGGCTGGGGCGATACGCCGAAGCCGAGGCGATGTTGCAACGGGTGGGTGGCTACCTGTTTTAACCACCGCGAAGCCGCGTAAGGGCCTGGCAGTCTGCCCGGGAAAACTGCTCAGGAAAGGTGCTCAGGTACGCTGGCGCAGCGCTTCGTACAGACACACACCGCTGGCTACCGACACATTCAGGCTTTCGACCGCGCCGCGCATCGGAATGCTGGCCAGCTCGTCGCAGGTCTTGCGCGTGAGCTGTCGCATGCCCTCGCCTTCCGCGCCCAGCACCAGGGCCACCGGCCCGGTGAGCTTGACGTCGTAGATGGTCTTGGGCGCATCGTCGCTGGCGCCTACGCACCAGATGTTGCGCTCCTTGAGTTCACCCAGGGTACGTGCCAGATTGGTCACCATGAAATACGGCATGGTCTCGGCGGCGCCGCTGGCCACCTTGGCCACCGTCGCATTGATACCGGCAGCATGGTCCTTGGGCGCAATCACCGCATGCGCACCCGCGCCATCGGCCACCCTCAGGCAGGCGCCCAGGTTGTGCGGGTCGGTCACGCCATCGAGCACCAGCAGCAAGGGCGGCTCGGCCGAGGCGGCCTCCAGTTGCTCCAGCAACTCGTCCAGCGACTTGACCTGCGCCAGCGGGTCCACACGCGCCACCACGCCCTGGTGGCCGTGGCTGCCGCACATCTTGGCCAGCCGCAGCCCATCCGACTCGATCAGGCGGATGCCAGCCTCTCTGGCCCGGTCCGCGAACTGGCGCATGCGTGCGTCACGGCGCGAAGCGTCAAAAAATACCTCAAAAACAGATTGGGGCGCCGTTTTGATACGCACGCCGACGGCATGAAATCCGAACAGGACTTTGGGGGAAGAAGACATGGCAGGATTATCACTGTTCCCCGCTCGGCCTCTGCGAACTGACCGCTGGAGGTGCGAAAAGGACAGGCGGCACAGCTGTAAGCTTAAAATAGTAACCAAAGGTTTTCGGAGGTGGCGACATGGGAATCCGGCTCAAGTTCAATCTGGTGTTGATCATTGTGTTCCTCGCGGGCTTTACGGCGGCGGGCCTGGCGTCGCGCCAGCTGCTTCAGGACATTGCCCGGGAAGAAGTCCTTCGCAACGCGCGCCTGATGATGGACACCGCGCTGGCGGTTCGCAGCTATACCGTGGACCAGGTCAAACCGCACCTGGATAAACAGCTCAAGGAAGTGTTCCTGCCGCAATCCGTACCGGCCTGCGCCGCCACCGAAACACTGAACCACATCCAGAAAAAATACCGGGATTACGGCTGCAAGGAAGCCACGCTGAACCCAACCAACCCGCGTGACCGCGCCACCGACTGGGAAGCCGACATCGTTCAGCAATTCAGACACAACACCGAGTCGAAGGAGCTCGTTTCAGAACGCGACGGCGGCACCGGCCGCATTCTCTATATCGCCAAACCGATTCAAATCAGCAACCCTGCCTGCCTGCAATGCCACAGCGTGCCGGCCGCTGCGCCTGCCAGCATGCTCAAGATCTACGGCGATACCAACGGTTTTGGCTGGAAACTCCAGGAAATTGTGGGTGCGCAGGTGGTGACCGTGCCCATGGATATCCCCATCCTGAACGCTGATCGGGCCTTCAAGACGTTCATGGCCTCGCTCGCCGGGGTGTTTGTCGTGGTCTTCATCGCGCTCAACCTGATGCTGAGCTGGCTCATCGTCCGGCCCATCCAGCGCATGTCGCAGGCCGCCGACAAGGTCAGCACCGGCGACTTCGATGTACCCGAATTTTCCGATGAGGGCCGCGATGAAGTGGCCGTGCTCGGCAGCTCCTTCAACCGCATGCGGCGCAGCCTCGAAAAAGCCATGCAGATGATAGAGCGGGACGGAAGCTGACGAATGCCGTCTGTGCCCGGCGCTCCCACCCCACCAGTGTCGGACGGCGCGGACGCGGCCGCCTTGCCCGCCGGCCACAAGGTCTTCGAATACCGCATCGAAAAAATGCTGGGCGGCGGCGGCTTCGGCATCACCTATCTGGCCCATGACATCAACCTGGAGTTGCCGGTCGCCATCAAGGAGTACTTTCCGGGCGAGCTGACCCTGCGCGCGGCCGACCTGAGCGTGCGCGTGCGCTCACCCGAGGCCGCAAAGCAGTTCGAGTGGGGGTTGGAGCGTTTTCTCGACGAGGCCCGGGCGCTGGCGGCGTTTCGGCATCCCAACATTGCGCGCGTGCTGCGTTATTTTCGCGAAAACGGCACGGCTTACATCGTCATGGAATACGAGTCGGGCGATCCGCTCAAACGCTGGCTGGCGCGCCAGCCAGCACTGGACCTGGCCACCTTGCTGAAGGTAATCTACCCGCTGATGGATGGCCTGGACACCGTTCACAAGCTGAACTTCCTGCACCGCGACATCAAGCCCGACAATATTTATATACGCGCTGACGGCACGCCGGTGCTCGTCGATTTCGGCGCCGCACGCCGGACCACCGGCGGGCGCGACCTGACCAACATCGTCAGCCCCGGTTTTGCGCCTTTCGAGCAATACCACAGCAAGGGCAACCAGGGCCCATGGAGCGACATCTATTCTCTGGGCGCGGTGATGTACTGGATGACCACCGGCGAAAAGCCGCTGGAGTCGGCCGCGCGCGTCAAGGACGACGCCATGCCCGCCGCGCTGGCCATCGGTGATGCGGCGGTCTTCGGCACAGGTGTTCTGCGCATGATCGACTGGGCCCTGAACCCCGACGAGGCGCGCCGGCCGCAAAACGTGGCCGAGCTGCGGGCTGCACTGGCGGCGGCGGAGCAGGCTGCCGGCGGCCTGCTCCCCCCGGGTAAGCGCGCCCCGACCGACACCCGGCCAGACCCCGACAGCGACGTGCTGGCCTTTGCCGCAAGCGCGCAGGCCGTACCGGGAAGCAACGTGGAAAATAATCGCAAAAACGTCTTCGGCACCGTGATGTTTCTGCATCTGGTGGCCTATTCGCGGCACTCCGTCGACCAGCAGGTGGCACTGAAAGATCGTTTCAACGAGCTCATCACCAAGGCACTCAAGGGCGTGCCGCAGGCATCCCGCATCGTGATCGACACGGACGACGGGGCAGCCACCTGTTTCCTGGGCGACCCCGAGGAAGCGCTGCAGTCAGCGCTGCTGCTGCGCAGTCTGTTGATGCAAAAATACGGGAAAATGCTCTTGATGCGCATCGGCATGCACCTGGGACCGATACGCATCGTGTTCGACGTCAACCAGCGGGTCAATGTGGTGGGCGACGGCATCAACGTGGCCCAGCGCATCATGGACTTCGCCCATCCCAACCAGATTGTGGTGTCGCGTGCCTACTACGACGTGATCTCGCGCATCAGTGACAACGCCACCGGCATGTTCAGCCCGCTGGGTCCGCACCTGGACAAACACCTGCGTTCGCACGACATCTATGCGGTCCTGGACCCACCATCGCGGCCCGTGCAGGCCAACGCCGGTCGCAGCAACGAGTTCGAAAACACCGCCACATTCGCCGCGCTGTCCTCGCTGACGCCGGAGGTGATTGCCGAGATCGAGTCCGAGTTGGCACACAGCATCGGCCCGCTGGCCAAGGTGCTGCTTAAAAAAGCGCTGGCGCGCGTCGTGGGGGCCCAGGGCTTGCGCGAGCTGCTGGCCGTCACCATTCCCGACCTGAAGGCGCGCGAGCTGTTTATCAACCCGAAAAGCCACGAGACCCAGCCCGTGTCTGCCTCGGGCAGCCGCCCTGACCCCTCCATGCGGCTGCGCGCAGACATCAGCCAGCCTGTCAGCGGCACGATCAGCGGCAGCATCAGCGGACGCTCTGTCCCGGTGTCCTCTCCCTGGTTCAGTGCAGCCCAACTCACGCAGCTGGAACGGGCGCTGAGCCAGGTCGTCGGCCCGCTCGCGAAAATGATTGTCAGGAAAGAGGTGGCCCGGCACACCGCGCTGGAAGCGCTGCGCCAGGCGCTGGCCGCCCAGGTGGACCGCCCCGCCGAGCGCGAAAAATTCCTCACTGCCACGCAAAAACTGCCCTGATCGCTATACTTTTTATAGCTGCTTGCGCCCGAAAATCAAGGGCTGGAGGCCTGTTTGATGCTCAACCCGCAACAATCTGTCCGGCTTCGAGCGTGATGCGGCGCTGGCAGCGTGCCGCGATGCCGCGGTCGTGCGTGACCAGCACCAGCGTGGTCCCGAGTTCCTGGTTGAGCTCGAACATCAGCGCCATGACGGTCTCGCCGGTGGCAAAGTCCAGGCTGCCGGTCGGCTCGTCGGCCAGCAGCAGCGCAGGTTGCACCACAAAGGCCCGCGCCAGTGCCACCCGCTGCTGCTCGCCCCCCGACAGCACCTTGGGGTAGTGGCCCAGCCGCTCACCCAGGCCAACACGTTTGAGCATCTCGGTGGCTTGTGCCCGTGCATTTCTGGCACCCGACAATTCCAGCGGCAGCATGACATTTTCCAGGGCGTTCAGGTTGCCCATGAGCTGAAAGCTCTGGAACACAAACCCCACTTTCTGGGCGCGCAGTGCGGCGCGGTCGTCCTCACTGAGTGCAAACAGGTCCTGACCGGCCAGATGCACCGTGCCCTGGGTCGGCGTGTCCAGCCCGGCGATGATGGACAGCAGTGTGCTTTTGCCCGAGCCGGAGGCGCCAACAATCGCCGCAGTCTCCCTGGCCGCCAGTGCGAAATGAATATCGCGCAAAATGGTCAGTGTGCCGGTCGAGTCGCTCACGCTCTTGAAAACATGCTCCACGGAAATAATTGAAGAAGTCGTGGACGCGGGAGCAGCGTCGTTCAGTACATCAACCGCAGGTTCAAACATGTCAGCCTTGTCAGAAAACTTGAGATCAGACTTTACCAAGCTTGCCCATGCTGCGGCCGCCGGCCTGGTAAAACCTTGGGGCGCGCTGCTGCTGGCCGTGTTGGCAGCCGCGCCGCTGCTGTCGCAGGCACAAACGTCCGCGATGGCGGCCTCCACCGGGACGCTGCTGATCGTCGGCGATTCGCTGAGCGCCGAATACGGTCTCAAACGCGGCACCGGCTGGGTGCCGCTGCTGGAAAAACAACTCGCCGTCGAGAAAAAAAATGTTCGCGTCGTCAACGCCAGCATCAGCGGCGACACCACCTCGGGCGGGCGCTCGCGCCTGCCGGCCCTGCTGGCGCAGCACAAGCCGGCCACGGTGGTGATCGAGCTGGGCGGCAACGACGCGCTGCGCGGCTTGCCGCTGGACATGACAGAAAACAACCTGCGGGTCATGACGCAGGCGGCCAAAAAAACCGGCGCGAGGGTGCTGCTGCTGGGCATGCAGGTGCCGCCCAACTACGGCGGAGCCTACGGCGCAGCCTTCTCGGGGCTGTTTGGCAAGATCGCCAAGTCCGAAAATGTGGCGCTGGTGCCCTTTTTCCTCAAGGGCATCGCGGATGTGGACGATGCGACCGGCAACTTCCAGGCGGACCGCATCCACCCCAACGAGCAGTCGCAGGCCAGGATGCTGGGCAACGTCTGGCCCGAACTGAGAAAACTCATCAAGTGAGCCTGGAACGCATCTCTGCCGAACAGGCGCTGGCCACGCTGGCGGGCTACGCCGTCGTGATCGATGCCCGCAGCGAAGGCGAATACGCGGAGGACCACCTGCCCGGCGCCGTGAACTGGCCCAGCCTGAACGACGAGGAACGCAAAATCGTCGGCACGCGTTACAAGCAGATCAACCAGTTCGAGGCCAAAAAGCTGGGAGCGGCGCTGGTCGCCCAAAACATTGCCACTCACATCCAGCGCGAGGTGCTGGACAAGCCGCGCGAGTGGCAGCCCCTGGTCTACTGCTGGCGCGGCGGCAAGCGCAGCGGCTCGCTGGCCTTGATCCTCGACCAGATCGGCTTTCGGGTCACACTGGTTGAAGGCGGCTACAAGGCTTTCCGCGCAGCGCTGGTAGCCGACCTGCCGCAACTGGCTGCGCGCCACCAGTACCGGGTAGTCTGTGGCCCCACCGGCGCGGGCAAGACCCGGCTGCTTCATGCGCTGGCCAGCCAAGGCGCGCAGGTGCTGGACCTGGAAGGGCTGGCGAATCACCGCAGCTCGGTGCTGGGCATGATCCCCGGTTTGGCGCAACCCAGCCAGAAAGCCTTTGACAGCCTGGTCTGGGCGGCACTGCGCGATTTTGACCCATCGCTTCCGGTCTATATCGAAAGCGAAAGCAAAAAAGTCGGCAATGTCGCCGTCCCGGAGGGGCTGATCACCGCGATGCGCGCCAGCCCTTGCCTGCGGCTGGAGCTCGCCGAAGACGAACGGGTTGCGCTGCTGCTGGAAGATTATGATTTTTTCGTGAAGGACACCACTTTGTTCTGCGAGCGCCTGGGCGCCCTGACCGAAGCCCGTGGCAAGGAAATGGTGCAAGACTGGCAGACACGCGCGCGCAGCGGCGACGTGGCTTCTGTGGTGCGCGAGCTGCTGCTGCAGCATTACGACCCGGTCTACCTGCAATCGATGCGGCGCAACTTCACGCAGTACGAAACGGCCCAGGTACTGGCTCCGCGCGATCACACTGCGGCCGCCATGACGACGCTGGCGCACAGCCTGCTCGCGGCATAAACAGCAACGCAAGAAAAAAAGCTCCGGGGGACAAAACCTGTCCCTGCGAAGCTTGTTGGGTGCGATTAGCTATTAATAATATAGCTGCTTGCGCCCGTATCTAAAGGGCTGGAGCCCGATTTGATTAAAAAATGAGATGCCCCGGGCTTATACGGCCGGTTCAGCGGGCGGCGCATCGGCATCGCCGGGCTGTCCGTCGGGCGTGTCATCGTCCGGCAGATCCGGCTTGCCCTCGGCCTTGCGCTTGAGTTTTTCCTCTTTTTTCTTCTTTTTGGCCAGCTCTTTCTGGCGCTTTTCGTAGGAATAATTGGGAGTTGCCACGGCGTGCTTTCTTCAGGGGAATATGTTCTAACTGTACTGCATAGAGGCGAGCGCCTGCTCAAGGTCCGCCTGCAGATCGGCCACCGCCTCCAGCCCGATGGAAAACCGCACCAGCCCGCCTGCGTAAGGCCAGCGGGTAGTGCGAATGGCAGGCACGTCATAAGGCACACACAGGCTGATCGGGCCGGCCCAGCTGTAGCCGATATTGAACAGTTTCAGGTCGTCGCAAAAGGCGTCCAGCGTGGCTTGGCTGTAGCCGGGTTTGAACACTGCACTCATCAGACAGGCCGCGGCGCTGCAGTCGCGCTGCCAGGCTTCATGGCCCGGCGAGCTGGCCAGCGCCGGGTGCAGCACCGCCTCGATCTGCGGCTGCTGCTGCAGCCAAGTGGCCAGGGCGCGGGTAGCGCTGTCTTGCGCCGCGTAACGCAGGGCCATGCTGTTCAGGCCGCGCAGCACCAGCTCGGCATCGTTGCCACTGACGCCGTAACCCACACGCATATGGCAGAAATGCACCAGCTGGTGCAAGGCTTCGTCGCGCGTGACCACCGAGCCCATCAGCACGTCGGCGCCCCCGCTCGGGTATTTGGTCAGGGCCTGCACCGAGATGTCGGCGCCAAGATCAAAGGCATTGAAGGCGATCCCTGCGCCCCAGGTGTTGTCCAGCGCGGTGACGATGCCTTGCGGATGCGCGTCGGCGTGCGCCTTCACGGCCGCGACCAGCGCCGGCAGGTCCGGAAACTCCAGCGTGATCGAACCCGGCGCTTCCAGCCAGACCAGACGCGTCTTCGCGCTCAGTTTGGCGGCCAGGTCAGCGGGTGACAGGGGGTCGTAATACGCGAAGCGCACGCCCCAGGCCGTCAGCTCATTTTGCGCAAAAGCCTTGTTCGGCCCATAGGCGTTGTCGGGGATCAGCACCTCGTCGCCGGCCTTGAGCAAGGCCATGTCCACCAGTGCCACCGAAGCCAGCCCGCTGGGCACCAGCGTGCAGAACCGGCCGCCCTCCAGCGTGGCAATACGTTCTTCCAGCGTGAAGGTGGTCGGCGTGCCATGCAGGCCGTAGGTGTAGCCGGTCTTGTGTTTCCAGTCGCGCTGGCGCAGGGCAGCAACGCTGGGGAAGATGATGGTCGAGGCTTTGTGGATGGCGGGTTGGACCGAATCAAAACCTGGGGGCGGCTTGTAGCCGTGGTGAATCAGTTGGGTGGAGATATTGCTCATGCAGCCATGTTAACGGCTGGGGTTTTCTGTGGTCAGCCATCCCAAAAAAATCATTTCCAACTTCAACTTCAACTTCAGTTTCGTGGTTCGATACGAGTGAAAGTGAACCTGCCCCTGTTGAATCTACTGCTTAGCCATCGAATTATGCGGCCTTCAATTGCTGTGCCGCGTCCCAGCTTTTCTCAAACTGCATCGGACTGACATACCCCAACGTCGAGTGCAATCGGCGGTGGTTGTAGAAAGTCAACCAGTCAATCACTTCGTC
>NZ_JBDNGU010000105.1:0-8449 GCF_041689105.1 Polaromonas sp.
CAACCTTCTTCACCGACCAGGGCGTCTTCAGTCCAAGAAGGTGTTCGTACAGCGCGGTATCTTTCATGGCACGGTCAATCAATTTAAAAACTGGATTCTGCTGGAGTGAAGGAAAATTCACAGTGAATTCGATGAAGAACCCAAAAAATGATTCGAATCATCACGTGCGTAGAAGATGTACCCCTGTTGAAAACGGTACTCGATGGGGTTCATTTTTGACCACGTCCAATAGGGTTTTTTGTTCTTCATGAACTTTTTGTAGCTCATCCCCAGGGTTTCGAAGTGGTGTGAGTCAATACGGAAGAACCAGCTTGAAAAGTAGGCGGTTGGATCGATTATTTTTTCTGACCTAGCGCGGTCATCATTGGTTTGCGGGCTCGGTGTCATCACTATTGATTCGGGTGTGTTTGTGTAGCGGCCCAGTCACGCGCATGGCGGCCAATCGCGTCGCAGCACGTTAAATACGCATCGATAAAAATGTGCTCGTAAAATTTTGGCTCAGTCTTGAATTCGTGCCAGCCGCTGGCCTTGTTTTCACCGTAGGCTGCGCCTTCATCGGTGAGCTGCATGTAGTACTTTATCTCGCCGCTGCCGGTGGTGGATTCATACTCAACGATCTTCATTTTCCCGCAGATGATCAAGCCGTTGAAGAACGAGTTGGCATCCAGCGGGAGTTTGTTGGCGCTGAGCAAGGTTTTGGCGGTTGAGAGTTTTGGTTTCATGCAACATAGAAGAATTAGGGTCAGACTCCAATCAGCTCCTGATCGTTTAAAAGGTAGTGGCGGCTTTGTTGATGTTTAACGCCTCCCGCCGCCATAACCGGGTTTACGGTGCTGGTGCCTCACAACCAGTATCAAAACGCCGCCATTTTTCTCCCGGTACATAACCGAGTACGGAAACACCTGTGGGGGAAATATTCTGCGACCGCTTTTTGCTGGCGTTCCAAAGCCGGGGTATCACACCAAAAGGTTTGCGACCCGTCCGAACTCCGCAAGAAAACGTTCGGCAACTGCACCCCCTGCCTGTCGGGCATAAAAATCTATTGCATCGGCTACATCCTGTTCTGCGCCCGGATGTAGCGAATAGCTCATCGAGCCAGCCGTGCCAGCAAGCGTGCCATCGCCTCGGGCTCTGACACCGCGTGCTGTGCGCCTGAGGCTAATTCGCCCTCTCTTTAGTCAGCAACCAGCGCCCATGCCTGTTCAACGTCAGGGTCTAAATCGAGGCTCGCCACAAGCCGTTCCAGCAGATGCGAGCAGTCTGCAGGGCTGAGCTTCAGAGCTTCTGCTTCCAGGACTTCAAGGTGTGCGTTCAATTTAACCTCCGGCTTTTCAAAACTTTAATGAGGTGGAACCATGAGGGTCAGAGTCCAATTAACTTTTTGTGTTTGACAGACTGATTCGTGAGCTGAATCTCTGTAGTGGTCATAACCCCAGAGTTTAGGGCACTTCATGCGTTAATCAACGACCTCGTACCTGGGCGGGCTGTGTATGACCAGACCCTGCGCACTGCACACACACCATACTAGCGAGTCGATGCAGTGCCTGCCAGCCGCTGGCGGGCCAGTCGGGTTGTTTGAGGCCTTTGACGATGCCGTCTACCTTGTGCGCTGCGGTCAGCAAGTTGGCCAGTGCGGTGTCGGAGATGGCGGGTAGTGCGCGTTCATAGATCTTTTCTTTCACGCCCCAGACGCGATTTTCACGCAGCGCCATGGGCGCCCGGTGCGTCGCACGACGCCCATGTCAGCCGAACTGCACCGGCTGACCCTGGGGGTCAAACGGAATGAAGGCGCTCGTCTTGCCCTGTTTGATGAACTCGACCATGCGTTGCAGCGGCTCCTCGGCATCCTCGGTGGTGGGCGCACGGTTCACCGAGCCCGAAAGGGCAGCGGCAAACACCAGGCCCCAGTTGTGGCCGAACTGGCCGGACTCCTGCACCAGCGCCGCAAACGAGCTCAGTTCCTCGGGGCGCTTGTCCACGCACATCAGCGGTACCAGCGCGCCGCCCTGGCCGGCCTCAAAGCGTTCACGCTGGACCAGCGTGCTGTCCTCGGGCAGCTCGACGCCGGCGAACACAAACAGCAGGCGCTGCGGTTCGGGCTGTGCCCGGGCCGCTTGCAGAAGGTCGTCAAAACTCAGAATATCCATGGGGTTCTCCTTGTGGGGGTTGCCATTGCGGGACTGAACCGCAACCCGTGTTGCGTTGACCACTGTCTTGACCCGCGAGGCATGGATGCCGGGTCAGGCCCGGCATGACAATTACTCCAGTCACGGGGGATGAAAAGAATCCGGCGCGGCCCCGTCAGCGCAAAGGCGGGTCACAAAGTCAGGCGGCGTCGGCCGCAGGCGCGCGGGCTTGCGCGATTGTGCGGTGCCGATGCTGACAAAACAAAGCGCCTGTTCTCCCTCGGCCAAGCCGAACAGGGCGCGCAGTCCGGTGGATTTCAACGCTTTGCCGCTGGTCAGCGCCGAACCAAACCCGAGTGCCGTGGCCATGAGCAGCAGATTCTGCACCGCGCAGCCGGCCGACACGATGCGCTCGGGCAGATCGATCTCTGCGTCACCGCGCTGCCCATCGACCACCACCAGCAGCAGCAAGGGGGAACGGTACGCTTTTTCGCAGGCCTGCGCGACCTGCTCGGGCGTCGCCTGGGCGTCGCGCGCGATCAGGGCGGCGCCAAAAACATCGGCCAGCCGTCCACGCGCCGCCTGCGGCACGAGCACAAAGCGCCAGGGCAGCAACTGGCCATGGTCGGGCGCCGTGGCGGCGGCATGGAAGATCATGCCGAGCTGCTCCGCGTCGGGGCCGGGGGCCACCAGGCGCTTGGGCAAAATGGTCTGGCGCGACTGCATGAGCGCTGCCGCCAGAGTCGCCGGCGCAGGTTCAACCAGCGGGGACTCAAGGGAAGGAGCAGCACGCATGTCCATTTTCAGAAACTTTCAGCCTGGACGGCCGTCAGCACGCAGGCGGCCGTACCAGCTTCCCAGCCGCACGCCCCACACCCCCACGACGGCCATCCACAGCAAGGCCGCCGCCAGCAGCAACCAGGGCGCAAGCGCAGTCTGTGCGGCAGCGACTATGCGCAGCAAGGTCGCTGCCTGAAGCAGCCAGAACAGGGCCCAGGCGATGTTGTCCGCCACCAGCGCGCGCCCGCTATGGCCGCGGGACACTCGCGTGACCATGGCCAGCATCAGCGAGGCCAGGCAACCCATGGTCAGGGCATGCAGCGAACCCAAGGCCAGCACGGGTGTGCCCTGCACCCCGCCCAGCAGCTGTGAAAAGCCGCCCAGCACCAGCGCCAGGCCGAGCCAGAGAAAGCCGATGCGCAGCATGGCCAACAGCCGGTTCTTGAGGCTTTGCACCAGCCCCCAGACCACGGCAAGCCAGAGCAACACGCCGCCCGCGACCAGCTCAAACGCACCGCGGACAAGCATCCCTATCGGGCCTGCGGCGCCCTGAAGCGGGCCGTCCAGCTCCACCCAGACAGCGATGACCTCTGCTGCCGCTACCGCCAGCATCAGCCACAACACCCAGAACGGACGCCAGGCATGGCCCAAGGGCAAGGCACTGGATGTGAAAAATGGGATCATCCGGTGCGCCACGGTCACATACACCACGACGATAAAGCCCCACAAGCCGGTCAGCACACAAGCCAGCGCCGCGGCCGGGGTGCCCAGCAACAGACTGAGCGGCAAACCGGCCAGGCTCAGGCAACCGACGACACAGGCCACACCCACCACGCGCGCATGCACCTGGTCTTCGGCCTGGCTGCGGCGGATCAAGCCCCAAAACAAAACCGTGACCCAGGCCAGTCCCACCCAGGCCAGGAGCAGCGCCGTCAGTGCCATCAAGCCATGCAGGTGCGCAGCCGCCAGGTACAGCAGCCAGCCAGTCGTCTGCAGCAACAGCGGTGCCACGATCTGGCGCGGCTCCAGCGGCGGCACGCCCAGCCATTTCGGGCCGGCTGTAAACAGGAAACCGGCGAAGAACACCGGGATAAAGCCAAAGGTCATCACCGACCCGTGGACCAAGGAGGGCGACAGCGCATAGGCCAGGCTCAGCACCGGGCTGATGCGGTCCAGCTGCACCAGCGCCCACCACATGGCGGCGCTCACCAGCACCACCATGGCCAGAAAAAATCCCAGCCGGTGCGGCGCAAGCATCAAGTGGCGGGCGCGCCAGCGCGAGTCAATTCTGGCGCGTTCGCTTGCGGAAGGCTTGCCCGAACGCAACTGCACGGCAATGACGGGGCGCTCACTCATCCGCACACACCCAAATGGCCGCACTGGGTGCAGTAGTCGCAACCGTCCTTGCGGATCACGGCGTGGGCGCCGCACTCGCTGCACTTCTTGCCGGCCATCACGGGCGGCGAGAGCGCGGCGTCGAGCTGGGGCTCCGGCAAGGGCGTCGCATGGGCCGAAGGCTGGTGAGCGCGCTTTGCGATGATGTTCTGTACTGCATAGGCAATGGCGGCGACCTCCGAGTCGTGCCACAAGGGCACACGCGTACCGTCGGCCTTCTCGTAGGTGCCCAGACGCACCGGGCCACGGTCCCAGGCCACCTTGCGCATGTCACTGAGTGCACGCTCCAGAAAACCGCCGCGCGCCGCCAGCGACAACATGCGCATGCTGGAGGTGATCCATTGCTGCGACTCGCCGCTCTGACCGACGGGCATGAAAAACTCAATGGCGCGCTCGACCGTGCCATCGCCTGTGGCCGCCGGCACCGGCAAAAAGGACACCACGATGTACAGGGTCTTGTGACCCTCCTGCGTCCAGTAGTCGACCTTTTCGGCGACTGCTGACAGCGCGCCCTTGGGCCGGCTCTCGATCACCGTGCGCATCGGATCCGCTGTGGCCGCTGCTGCTGCCGACGTGGCCTCGGGGTTCGCATGAACCTCAAGCACCGAGCCCAGAATGGCATTGGGCCGGTAGGTCGCCAGGCCCTTGAGCCGTGCGCGCCAGGCCTGCTGGTACAGGCTCTTGAAGTCGTCATAGGCGTAGTCGGCCGGCACATTGACGGTTTTGGAAATCGCCGTGTCGACGAAGGGCTGCACGGCTTGCATCATGGCAATGTGCCCGTCCGCAGACATCTCGAGTGCCGAGACAAAGTAGACAGGCAGCTTGTCCACGTTGCCGCCCAGCTCCCGGTACAGGCGCCAGGCGTGGTCTTCCACTGCGTAGTTGGTGGGGCTGCCATCGGACTCGCGCTTCTTGCGCCGGTACATCCACGAAAACGAGGGCTCAATGCCGTTCGAAGCGTTGTCGGCGAACGCCAGGCTGACGGTGCCGGTAGGCGCAATCGACAGCAGATGGCTGTTGCGGATGCCGTTGGCGCGGATGGCCTGCTGCAGCGCGTCCGGCAGCCGGCTGGCAAAGGTGCCGGCGGTCAGGTAGCCCTCGGCGTTGAACTTCGGGAAGGCACCCTTTTCTTTCGCGAGCGCTACCGACGCCGCATAGGCCGCATCGCGCATGCACACGGCAATACGTGCCGCCATCTCGCGTCCGCCGGTCGCGTCGTAGCGCAGGCAAAGCATGGTCAGCGTATTGCCCAGGCCGGTGAACCCGACACCGATGCGGCGCTTGGCGGTGGCCTCGGCCTGCTGCTGCGGCAACGGCCAGAAGGTCAGGTCCAGCACGTTGTCCAGTGCACGTACCTGGGTCGTCACCGACTTCTCGAAGGCCCGGAAATCAAAGTCCGGCGCCCCATGGAAGCCGAAAGGATGGCGCACAAAACGTGTGAGGATGATGGGCCCGAGATCGCAGCAGCCGTAGGGCGGCAGGGGTTGCTCGCCGCAGGGGTTGGTCGCCGCGATGTCTTCGCAGTAACGCAGATTGTTGTCCTGGTTGATAGTGTCCAGAAACAGGACGCCAGGCTCGGCGAAGTCGTAGGCCGAGTGCATTACGGTGTCCCACAATTCGCGCGCCGCCACCGTCTGGTAGACCCACAGGCCGTCGCCCCGCTGGAACGCGCCCTGCGCGATCAAGGTTGCGCCGGGCTTGGCCTTGTGCACCAGCTCCCAGGGCTGGTCTTCGGCCAGGGCGTGCATGAAGGTGTCGGGCATGCCGACCGAGACATTGAAGTTGTTCCACCGCCCCGGCGTGCGCTTGGCGGTGACGAATTCGTGTACATCCGGATGGTCAATGCGCAACACACCCATTTGCGCGCCGCGCCGCGCGCCCGCGCTCTCTACCGTGGAGCAGGACTGGTCAAACACGTTGATATAGCTGCACGGGCCGGAGGCCATGGAGGCCGTCGCCTTGACCTCGGCGCCGCGCGGCCGGATGCGCGAGAAGTCGTAACCTACGCCACCGCCACGCCGCATGGTTTCGGCCGCTTCGCGCAAGGCCTCGTAAATGCCCGGGTAACCGCCTTCGTCCATGCCCTGGATGCAGTCGCCGACAGGCTGCACAAAGCAGTTGATCAGGGTCGCCTGGATGGCCGTGCCCGCCGCACTCATGATGCGGCCTGCGCCGATGGCGCCGGCATGCAGGTTCTCGAGGAACAGCGCCTCGTACTTCGCGCGCTGTGCTTTCGGCTCGACCGAAGCCAGGGCCCGTGCCACACGCCGGTACAGGTCTTCCACGCCGGACTCGCCTTGCTTGAGGTATTTTTCCTTCAGCACATCGTGACTGATGGGCTGCGTGGTCGTCTGATCCTGCGGCCGTTCCAACTGATCGCGTTTCATGTCCCGCGCTCCTTAGACAGTCTGGACAAATGCCGCAGGACGGATACCGCCCAGCAGCCACTGCATCAATTCTTGCACCGAGCGGATCTGGTCGTCAAACGGCAGCCGGGCAGCACCACGGAAGAAAAGGCCTTTACGCGTATCGCCCTCAAACGCATGGCCGAGCTGCTGGTCGATGCAGAACTGGCCCATGCTGGCGACGCCATCGCGCAGGCCGCAATGCGTGAGGCAATCAAACGACATATTGCATTTGCCCTTGACATGGGCCGCCGCCTGAAGTTTCGGCTCGAGCCGGATGTATTTCTCAAGCCAGGGCGTACGCACGGCGCGTGCCGGCAGCCCGGCGACGCTGATGAACTCCACCATGTCTTCCGGCTTCGCCTCGGCCAGCACTTTTTTGAAAGCCGGGTCAGCATCACATTCCTGGGTGACTGCAAACGCGGTGCCCAGCTGCACGGCCGAGGCACCCAGGGCCTGCAGGCGCAGGATGTCGTCGCGGCAGTTGATGCCACCGGCCGCAATCAGCGGAATCTCGCGCTCGATGCCCGCTGTCCTGAAAAATTCCAGCACCTGGGGAATGACCACCTCGAAATCGAACCTCGCGTCATGCAGGTCCGCGACTTTCGCGGCGCCCAGATGCCCGCCGGCGAGACCGGGATGTTCAATCACGATGGCGTCGGGCAGACGTCCCTTCTTCTGCCACTTGCGCACCAGCAGCTGCACCCCGCGTGCATCTGACAGGATGGGAATCAGCGCGGTGCCGGGGTGGTCACGCGCCAGCTCCGGCAGGTCCAGCGGCAGGCCGGCACCGACCACCACCGCGTCGGCACCGCTGGCCAGAGCCTGCTGGACGTAGGCCTCGTAAGCACTGACCGCCTTCATCACATTGACCGCAATCAGGCCCTGGCCTTGGGCCAGCGCGCGCGCACGGCGGATTTCACGGTCCAGCGCCTCCAGGTTGGCGCTGTCGATCAGCACGCGCGCATCGGGCTCTTTGTCCAGATGGCCAGTGCGGGCCATCAGATCCGGGTGCAGGCGCCGCAAGTCCACCGACGACACGGTGCCCACGCCTCCCAGGCTTGCCACCGCACCGGCCAACCCCCCGGCCGACACACACACACCCATGCCGCCCTGCACCACCGGAATCAGGTTTTTGCCGGCCAGCCGCCAGGGCTTGAGACCGGAATCTTCGGCCAGCGCCTGCAATATCGCGGCAGCCGCTGCCGCATCGACGTGTGTCTGTGCGGCTGGGTCAGTTGCTGATGATTTGTCCATCGTGCTCCACATAAGGTTGATACGGGCCAGTGCCGCTGGTAGAGGCTATCCCGGCTGGTACAAAACTTCCTTGCCTTACGTCAATACCACCGGCTTTTTTGCCTTCTTCGTGCAACGGACCTGGGTCGCGTGGGCGAAACGCACGATGCGCCACCGGATACGCACCCACTTGATCGTCAATACTTGTCGGCTCGGGTGCCCATCGCGTCCTGGACGAAAATGACCAGGCCATAGTTGGCCGAGTACTTGGACTCGACGCGCTCGACCAACCGCCACGCGACTTCTTCCTGGCACAAGACTTCAATGCGGATGTTGCCGGACAGCATCCACTGCGCGTCGCGCACGCCGCGGTTTCCCCGACCACGCACTTGCGCAACGGTATATCCCTTGGCGCCTGCAGCGATGATGTCTTCCCCCACCAAGGATTCGAGCGCATCCTCACAAATAAGCACCACGTACTTGATGGGGCCAATTTTCAGATCGGTC
>NZ_JBDNGU010000106.1:0-20774 GCF_041689105.1 Polaromonas sp.
CTCACCACCAGACCGGGGTCGGCCTGGTCTCGCAGTTGCGGAAAAAAATCGCGGTCGGCCCAGCTAACCTTGTCCTGGGGCTTCACATCCGGGCCCAGCACCACCAGGCCATCGGCATCGGCAACACGGATACCGGTGGCCTCGGCCAGCAGGGGCTGGTAGAAACGCAACAAGGCGCTGGCACTGGGCTCGTCAAAGCCGCCGCCGGTGCGCAACTGGCGCTCCAGATCGGCAACCACGGTTTGCAGCGCCAGGTCGATCTTCTGGATCGAGCCGGTGATGCTCTGGTCCAGCACCAGCGCCAGGTTCTGGGTACTGGCTTCGGCGCCTTGCTGGTAATGCGCCCGCCCGTCTTGCAGGGTCTTGGCTGCCCACAGGGCGACCGCTGCATTGATGGCGAGCCAGGCCAACAGCAGCAGCAGGCCAAGCGAACGGGCGGGGAATAAAAAGGACAAGGGCAGGAAATTCAACCGCATGCGGCCAAGTATGGCACCGGAACGCGTCCTCAAGCGTCGAGCTTTCCCTGCTGTGGTGATCTGAATTCACAAGGTTTTCTGCCCACCGGCACAAACGACATGCAAAGCTGGGCTGCGGGCACAGCCCTGCCCCGGCGCAGTCGTCGCAACCCCCTTTCAGGTCCAGCAGGTTCACCAGTCTGTTGGCTGGTCTTCGGGGCAACCGGGTGCTGATTGCTTTGTCATATTTCCAGTCCGGCTCGATAGCCACAGCCTCCCCCGACTTCTGCGCGCCGTCGTCAGCCCGCCCCGTGGCACTTCTTGTACTTCTTCCCGCTGCCACAGGGGCACAGGTCATTACGACCAGGCTCAGCTTCCTTGCGCACGGTCTCGACCTTGGGGCCCATGGTTTTCCAGAGTTCGCGCAGGTCATACACCGCCCAGATGGCGTCGCCAAACGCATTGAGGCGCGCGATGCTGGTGCTGGGCTTGCCTTCGTCGTTGAGCGGTGAGACCTGGGGCGCAGCGTCGTCGTCTTCGGTCATCGCCACCACGGCCTGGAGCGCGTCGTCCAGCCACTGGGCGGCGTCCTTGTCGCGCGGGGCGGCCCACTCTTCGGGCCAGCTTTCTACCGCAAACATGAAGCCCAGCGCCCAGACCTGGGCAAAAGCCGGCAGGTCCTCGCCCTTGAAGGCGGCCTGCTCGTCGGGCGGCATGTCGGCCACGGCGCCGCGCACGTCCATCACCTCGGGGTGGTAACAGGCATCGTCTTCCAGCGACTCGACCTTGTTGTCAAGTGCGGTCGCCACTTCGTTCCAGCGCTGCGTCCACAAGGCCATGAAGCGCGCCTCCTGTGCGTCACCTGCAAACGAGCCGCCGTCCGGATCTGGCGCTTCGCCTTCGGCGGGTGTGCCCAGCAGCACCGGCAAGTATTCACTGGCGGCGATGGATCGGCGTGCGCAGATCACGGCGGCCATGAAACCTTCGCAAAACTCCCATTGCGGTGTTTCGTCATAGCGGCTTCGCAGGTCGTCGAGGATGTCGTCAAGCTCCTCAAAACCCTCAAGCTCCATCCACGCTGTCTCGGGCGTTGAAGAAGGCGGGGTGGCAGAGGGGGTGGGCGGGTTGGAGGGTGGCATGAGAAAAACAGTGCTAAGCCCCACGCGAGGCTCTTATCATTGAAAGTGTATCTGCCGCGCCGCGGCGGGTGCTGGTATGGGCCCGACCCCTCGGGCATTACGGAAGCGCCGCCATGTTTCAACGCCTTGACGCCCTGGTTCCCGTTCGTTATGCCGCTTTGAGCCTGAGCGCTCTCGGTGCGCTGCTCGCGCTGTTCAGCCTGGTGGCGTTTGGCGTCGGCTGGCTGGCCTTGCTGCTGTGTGCGGCGCTGGCTGGCATCGGTGTGTATGACCTGCGGCAAACCAAAAGCTCCATCCTGCGCAATTACCCGTTGCTTGGTCACCTGCGCTTTCTGTTCGAGTTCATACGCCCGGAAATACGCCAGTACTTCATTGAAAGCGATGCCGAGGCCGCGCCGTTTTCACGCGCGCAGCGCTCGCTGGTGTACCAGCGCTCCAAGGGCGAGCCGGACAACCGGCCCTTCGGCACGCAGCTCGATGTGGGGGCGCAGGGCTATGAATGGGTCAACCACTCCATGGCACCAACCAAGCTGGACACGCATGACTTTCGCGTGTGGATTGGCGGCACGCCCGATGCGCCATCACCATCAAGCGAGCCCTGCACCCAACCCTACAACGCCAGCGTGTTCAATATTTCTGCGCTGAGTTTTGGTTCGCTCTCGGCGAATGCCATCATGGCGCTGAACAAGGGCGCAAGGATGGGCGGCTTTGCGCACGACACGGGTGAAGGCTCGATCTCATCGCACCACCGGGTGCACGGCGGCGATTTGATCTGGGAAATCGGCTCGGGCTATTTTGGTTGCCGCAACCCTGACGGTAGTTTTAGCGAAGAACGCTTTGCCGCCAACGCCACCGACCCTCAGGTCAAGCTGATTGAAATCAAGATGAGCCAGGGTGCCAAGCCAGGCCACGGCGGCATACTGCCCGGCCCCAAGGTCACTGAAGAAATTGCAGCGGCACGCGGTGTGCCTGTTGGCAAGGACTGCATCTCGCCATCCAGCCACAGCGCGTTTTCAACCCCGACTGAAATGATGCATTTCATCGCCCGCCTGCGCAAACTCTCGGGCGGCAAACCCACTGGCTTCAAGTTGTGCATTGGCCACCCGTGGGAGTGGTTTGCGATTGTCAAAGCCATGCTGGAAACCGGCATCACGCCCGACTTCATCGTGGTTGATGGCGCTGAAGGTGGTACCGGGGCAGCCCCCGTCGAGTTCACCGACCACGTAGGCGCGCCATTGCAAGAAGGCCTGCTGCTGGTCCACAACACGCTGGTAGGCGTTCATTTACGCAGCCGCATTTCGATTGGCGGAGCGGGCAAAGTGGTCACTGCGTTTGATATGGTGCGGCTGATGGCGCTGGGCGCTGACTGGTGCAATGCGGGCCGCGGCTTCATGATGGCGCTGGGCTGCATCCAGGCACAAACCTGCCACACCGGCACCTGCCCAACCGGCGTGACCACACAAGATCCGGTGCGCCAGCGGGCCCTGGTAGTGCCAGACAAAGCCGAGCGTGTGCGCAACTTTCACCGCAGCACGCTGCACGCCCTGCAAGAGCTGGTGCAGGCCGCCGGCTTGGAGCATCCGCAACAGGTCAGCGCCCATCACATCGTACGGCGGCTGACGGATACCGAAGTGCGGTTGCTCAGTAATCTGATTCTGCAGGTCGCGCCAGGAGCCTTGCTGGGTGCGCTGGATAAACAGGCCAGCGTCTTCAAGCAGTACTGGCCGCTGGCGAATGCGCATAGTTTTCGGGCCAATTCAGTGGCCATGGCGGCGCCAACAAGTAGTGCAATTGCCTAGCGTGAAATTCGCGAAGCGACGCTTCTCACCCGCGCCCACTTGTGGGAAAAGGCCGGGGTGACGGTACTGGCATGGCGCATTAATTTCATAATTTGGGTCATCAATCGACGACTGGTAATCGAACGATTACAACAGGCTCACGTACCAAATAAAATGCAGGGAGGAACTCGCGCAATGGCTTGATGGTCTGAAAGACCGCATGACCCGCATCCGTATGACCCGGCGCTGCACAAGGCCCTGCGCGCTGATGCAACGCTGCGGTTTGAGACGATTTCCCGCGTGTGCAAGGCGCTTGGTGTACGCCTGTTGGCGCAGGCAGTGAAGTAAATGCTACAAATTAAATAGCTGCTTGCACCCGCACGCCAAAGGCCAGCAGCCTTTTTTGCATGCAAAGCACGTCCTGGTCCTTGCTGAGCAGCCAGGCTTTGTGCGCCACGGCCAGGTCGATGAAGATCTGGTCGTCGGCGTCGCTGCAGGTCACTGGCGCTTTGGCTGCCGCATTGATCAGGCGCGCATGGCTGTCAAACGCTGTCAGCACGTCGCCAGCCTGCAACTGGCACAGCGCCAGGCGCGGCGCGATCTGCGGGTAGGCCAGCACACGCTCAAGTTCATCGCGCATGGGCTGCGTGCTGATCCAGTCGAGTGCGCCGGCCTGCAACGCCTGCTTGAGCGGGGCTGCGGCTGCATCGTTGAACACAAACAGGTCCAGCACGATGTTGGTGTCCAGCACCACCAGCTCTGGACAGGCGCTTGTGGCCGCCCTCACCCCTGCCCTCTCCCGGGGGGAGAGGGAGCAAGCGGGGCGGCGGGATGGGGCGCGGGCTTTTTCTCGCGCGCCGAACCGGCCACCATGTCGAAGCGGAACAACCGGCACTCAATCGGCCCGTTCCACATCGGCACGCGGCGCGATTCCTTGAGCCGCATCTTCTGCGGCAGCTTCATGTCGGGCGTGAGCACATGGGCGGTCCAGCCTGCGTAGTTTTTCTTCCAGTGGCTGGCCAGTTGCGGAAAGAAGTCCGGGGCCTGCTCGCCGGTGTCCGTCAGCGCCTGCTCGCGTCCAGCGTTGGCGCTGCGGTAGCGCTGCGGTGCGGCGCCGGATTCATCCCGGTCATCACCGGGGTCCCGCGCCAGCGGCTGGCCGAACTCGTCGATGGGCTCGCCCTGAAACTGTGCAGCGCGGCGCTGGTCCCGGCCCTGCACCGACGGGATGCCGGCGACACCGGCCACATCGATACGTTCGCCATACGGGGGGTTGACCAGCATCACGCCTGAAGCTGCGGGCGGCATGCGCTGCAGCGCGTCGCCGCCGCGCAGTTGCACCACGTCGGCCACACCGGCGCGTTCGGCATTGCGCTGCGCAAAATCAACCATGCGAAAAGACACGTCGCTGCCGAACACCTGCGCGGTCGGCGCGGTAATCGCCGCCTCGGCCTGGTCCAGCAGGCCTTCCCAGACGTGCGGCTGAAAAGGCACAAATTTTTCAAAGGCAAAACGCCGGCCCATGCCGGCAGCGATGTTGCGCGCAACCTGCGCCGCCTCGATGACGATGGTGCCCGAGCCGCAACACGGGTCGTACAGCGGCACGCCCTGCTTGCACAGGCCGTTCTCGCCGCTCCAGCCGCTGGCGGCCAGCATGGCGGCGGCCAGGGTTTCTTTCAGAGGCGCATCGCCCTTGTCTTCGCGCCAGCCGCGCTTGAACAGCGGCTCCCCCGAGGTGTCGATGTAGATGGTGACGTTGTCAGTGGTCAGGTGCACATAGATGCGCACGTCTGGCCAGCGTGTGTCTACGCTGGGGCGCACGTCATTGAACTTGTGGCGGAAGCGGTCGGCCACCGCGTCCTTGATCTTCAGCGCGGCAAAGTTCAGGCTGGTCAGCGGACTGTGCTGCGCCGTGATCTCGATCTTGAAAGTCTGATTGGGCGTGAACCAGATCTCCCACGCCACGCCAGCTGCGGCGTTGTACAGGTCCTGCTCGCTGCGGTATGGGTGGTGCGCCAGCTCGATCAGCACGCGCTGGCTCAGGCGGCTGTGCAGGTTGAGCTGTAGCGCGTCGCGCCATGAACCCGCCACCTGCACGCCAGCGCGCCAGGCCTTGCCGGTGCTGCCGGTGATGTGTTTGACCTCAGCGGCCAGCAGCTCTTCGACGCCGGCGGCGCACGGCAAAAATAGTTGCAGTTGATTCATAAAGATTTACGCAGGTTGGCCGGCGCAATGCGCAGGGCTTCGCGGTATTTGGCGACAGTCCTGCGCGCGCACCCGATACCCTGCTCCTTGAGCATTTCGGAGATCTGGTTGTCGCTGAGCGGCTTCTTGAGGCTCTCGGATGCGACAAACTGCTTGATGAGCGCGCGCACTGCGGTACTCGACGCATTGCCGCCGGTCTCGGTCCCCAGCGCTGAGCCAAAGAAGTACTTGAGCTCGAAGGTACCGAAAGGCGTGCTCATGTATTTGGCGGTGGTCACGCGCGAAATCGTCGATTCGTGCAGACCCAGCTCATCGGCGATTTCGCGCAGCACCAGCGGGCGCATGGCCAGCTCACCATGGGTGAAGAAGTTTTTCTGGCGCTCGACAATCGCGCTGCTGACGCGCAGGATGGTGTCAAAACGCTGCTGGATGTTCTTGATGAACCAGCGCGCTTCCTGCAGGCGCTGCTGCAGCGCCTGGCCGCCCTGGCCCTTGTTCTGCTTGATCGCATTGGCGTAAATGTCGTGCACACGCAGGCGCGGCATCACATCGCTGTTGAGCGAGACCTTGAAGCCGCGGCCGGACTTGACCACCAGCACGTCGGGCACGACCAGGTTGCGCTCGACATTGACAAAGCGCCGGCCCGGTTTCGGATCGAGCCGGCCGATCAGGGCGATGGCGCCCTTGATCACCGTGTCGGGGAACCCGCAGAGCTGTGCCAGGCGCCTGACGTCCCGTTTGGCCAGCAGCTCCATCGGTTGCTGACACATCGCCATGGCCGCCCGGCTTTCGTCGCAATTGCGGCAATCCAGCAGTTGCAGGCCCAGGCACTCGGCCAGGTTGCGCGCGCCCACACCGGCGGGCTCCATGTGGTGCAGCAGCTTCAGCGCCACGGCAAATTCATGCTCCAGCGCTTCGAGCTGCTCCACGTCGTCGCCAGCCAGGCCGGCGGCCAGCGCGGCCAGGCTGTCTTCGAGGTGACCGTCGTCGTTGAGCGACTCGATCAAAAAGTGCAGCGCCGCCTTGCCTTCGGGCGACAGGCGCAGCGACAGCGCCTGGCGGTGAAGATGCTCCTGCAGCGACTCGTGGCTGCGGGCAAGCTCGGTGGCGTCAACATCGCTGTCGTCGCCGTTGTTGTTCTTGCGTGGCGCGGCGTCCCCGCCCCATTCGTTGTCGTCGGGCGCGGTGTCCACGCTGCCATCGCCGTCCCAGCTTTCCTCCAGCTTGGCTTCGCTGCTCGGTTCAGCATCATTCGTGCCGGTAGCCCCCGTCCCGTCTGCGTCACCAGCTATCGATTCCGTAGCAGATTCAAACTCGCGGGTTTCCTGGGTGACCGGCGTATCGACCTGGCCCAAGCCAAAATCCTCGCGTGGCGCGGCCTCCTCGGAGACTTCAAGAAAAGGATTTTCGTCGAGCATCTGCTCGACCTCCTGGCTCAGCTCCAGTGTCGACAGTTGCAGCAGGCGGATCGACTGCTGCAACTGTGGCGTGAGCGCCAGATGCTGCGAGACGCGAAGGGACAGGCCTTGTTTCACAGCCCCTCCGACAACTCGTTCGGTCGCACCTCTTGTTCAAGCATGGGCCGCGGAACCGGCTCTGCCGGGCCGCAGGCGCAGCCCCCTTGAGGGGGGAAGGGGCTACACGAAGTGAGCCAACGACGGGGGGGAGCCATCACATCTTGAAGTGTTCACCGAGATAAACCCGGCGCACATCGGCGTTGTTGACGATTTCGGACGGTACGCCGGTGGCCAGCACCTGGCCGTCGCTGATGATGAAGGCGTGGTCGCAGATGCCCAGGGTCTCGCGCACATTGTGGTCGGTGATCAGCACGCCGATGCCGCGCGACTTCAGAAAACCGATGATGCGCTGGATTTCGATCACGGCAATCGGGTCGATGCCGGCAAAAGGCTCGTCCAGCAGGATGAAGCGCGGCTGCGTTGCCAGCGCGCGGGCAATCTCGACGCGGCGGCGCTCGCCACCTGACAGCGCCGGTGCCGGCGAGTCGCGCAGGTGGTCCACGCGCAGGTCCTGCAGCAGGCTGTCCAGGCGTCCGTTGAGCACGCCCGCCGAGAGTGGTTTACCCGCGTCATCGGTCTGCAGTTCCAGCACCGCGCGCACGTTTTGCTCGACCGTGAGCTTGCGGAAGATGGATGCTTCCTGCGGCAGGTAGCTCAGGCCCAGGCGCGAACGCTTGTGGATGGGCATGTGTTCGATGGATTCGCCATCGATGGTGATCTCGCCGGCGTCGGCGCGCACCAGCCCGACGATCATGTAAAACGAGGTGGTCTTGCCGGCGCCATTGGGGCCAAGCAGGCCCACCACTTCACCTTTCTGGACCGTTAGCGAGACGTCCTTGACAACCTTGCGGCTACCGTAGGATTTTTGCAGGCCGGTGGCGACCAGGCGACTGACGGGAGTGGTTTCCGGGGGCACATTCATTGAGGCTGGTTTACTTTTTTTCATTGCCCAGCGTGCTGCTCGGCCGTAAATTGGGAACCGGTCCGGACGGCGGCGGCGTCACCGGCGGCGCACCGGTCTTGTTGCGCGGCGCGAGCAAGGCCCGGATGCGGCCGGACGGGTTGGCGGCGGTGCGGTTCTGCCCCTCGCTGTCAACGGTGAAGACCTCCGTCGGGTTGTCGTAAATAATCAGGTTGCCGGTGGTCTCGTCGGCCAGGGTGGCCCCGACGTAGCGTCGCAGCACCGCCTGGCGGATGAACTTCACGGTATCGGCCCGGCTGTCGTACTCGATGCGTTCGCCTTCACCCTCGATGTATTCGTCCACCCCGTCGCGCTTCTTGCGGTAAAAAGCCAGCTTGCCGGGCGCCGCAGTCACGATGGCGGCTTGATACCCCTCGGCATCCTGCATCACGTCCACCCGCGCGCCGCGGATGATGATGGTGCCCTTGGTGATGACCACATTGCCGGTGAAAACACTGGTCTGCTTCAGGTCGTCATAACGCAGGGCATCGGCCTCGGCGTTCAACGGTTTGTCGCGGTCGGCCTTCTCAGCCGCCACCGGAAAGGCCGCCACGGCTGCGGCCAGCATCAGTACATAAGCGGGGTAGTTCATAAAAGGCACGAATCTTGCTGCTTTGATTGGGTTGCGTCATTGTAGCCACGCATCCCGCGAAAACCGCCTTTCCAATGAAAAACCGCCCGGTCGGGGCGGATGTTTCACTGTGAAAAGCGCAAAACCGGCGCTTCTGCGCCGCCGGGGCGGCTGCCCGTGCTCAGCCCTTGCGGGCCTGGACCACAAGGTAGTCCGTGACCTGCAGCGCGCGGTCCATGTTTTTGGCCAGCTCGCCCGAGGTGTAAAACCGTCCCGCCACGCCGAGCGCCGGAACCCCGTCCACCTTGTAGGCGTCCTGCAGTTGCGTGGCCTTGCGGGCCTTGGTGGCAATGGTGAACGAGTTGTACATTTCGGTGAATTTGACCCGGTTGAGGCCCTGTTTTTCGGCCCAGGCGGCAATCAGCTCGGGGGTATTGAGCAGCTGCTTTTCCGCATGAATCGCGTAAAACACCTTTTTGTGCAGCTCCTCGACCTTGTTCATGGCTTCGAGCACGTAATACAGGCGCTGCTGCGGTTCAAAGTCCGGCCGGAAAGCCACTGGAACACGTCGCACCACCACATCTTTCGGGGCCGTTTTGATCCACTCTTCCAGCGCCGGCTCGAAGCGGTTGCAATGCGTGCAGCTGTACCAGAAGAACTCCACCACCTCGATCTTGCCGGTCGGTGCCTCAACCGGGGCGCGTTTGTCGAGCACCAGGAAGTCGGTCCCTTCACGCGGCGCCTGGCCCTGCGCCTGCGCCGGGGTCGTCAGGGCGCCCAGCGAGGCGGCAGTAGCCACCGAAGCGGCAGATATCGAAAATTCACGTCGTTGCATCAATCATTTCTCCATGTAGTACGCAAGGTTTGACACCCGGCTGCCGGAAAGTTCAGCGCTGCACGCGCACGAGGGCGGTTTCAACGCCGCTGCCGTCCAGGCGTTCTTTGGCTTTATCGGCGTCTTCCTTTTTGTCGAACGGCCCGAGGCGCACGCGAAACACGGTGCGGCCAGACTGTTCGCGCTCGGTGACCTTGGCCTCCAGGCCCATCAGCGAAATCTTGGCGCGCTGCTGCTCCGCGTCTTCCGACGTTCGGAAAGCGCCGACCTGCACAAAATAGCTGAAGGGGTCGGCACCCGGGGCGGCGGCGGGCGCCGCCAGTTTGGCCTTGGCCAGATCGCCAATGGGGTCGGCTGGTTTGGCGGCGGGGTCGGCCACCGGTTTTTGCCCGGCGAGCGGGGGGAGCGGTGTGACATCCGTGACGGCGCCGGAGTCGGCCGGCGTGGCCGGTTTTGCCGGGTTCTTGCCGTACAGCGGCGCGTTGGGGTTCCAGTTCTGGTTCTTTTTGGTCTCGGCGGCGTCATGGTCCGGGCCGCGTGACTGGCCCTTGTTCATGAAGGGCACGGGCACCTTGGTGATATAGACCGCCACAGCCAACGCCGCGCCCAGGCCGATGAGCGCACCGATGATCAGGCCCAGAAAAGTGCCGCCGCGTTGGGTGTTCATGCCTTGTCCGGTGTGCTTGTTGGAGAGCTTTCGCGCCATGGTCTGGATTGTTCCTTACATTTTGTGCGGGGCATCAACGCCCAGCACAGCCAGCCCATTGTGCAACACCTGCGCCGTCGCCGCGACCAGCGCCAGGCGGGCCAGCTTGACGGCTTCGTCGTCGACCAGGATACGTTCAGCGTCGTAATAGCTGTGGTAGCTGGCGGCCAGCTCACGCAGGTAAAACGCCACGTCATGCGGTGCAAATCCGCTGGCGGCATTGGCCAGCATGTCCGGGTATCTGGCCATCAACAGCATCAGCGCCTGCGCTTGCGGGCTGGCCAGCGCCGACAGGTCCACATCCTTGAGCGTCGTTTCGTCGCCGCCCCATGCCGTCAGCACCGAGCAGATGCGGGCGTGCGCGTACTGCACGTAATACACCGGGTTGTCGTTGTTTTTGGCCACGGCCAGGTCCACGTCGAAGGTGTACTCGGTGTCGGGCTTGCGGCTGAGCAGGAAAAAACGCACGGCGTCCTTGCTGGTCCACTCGATCAGGTCGCGCAAGGTGACGTAGCTGCCGGCACGCTTGCTGATCTTGACCTCTTCGCCCCCCTTGACCACACGCACCATGGTGTGCAGCACGTAGTCCGGGTAGCCCTCGGGAATGCCCTCGCCGGCGGCCTGCAGACCGGCGCGGACCCGCGCGATGGTGCCGTGGTGGTCCATGCCCTGGATGTTGATGGCCTGGGTGAAGCCGCGCTCCCATTTGGCCAGGTGGTAGGCAACGTCGGGCACGAAGTAGGTGTAGCCGCCATCGCTCTTTCGCATCACGCGGTCCTTGTCGTCACCGTAATCGGTCGACTTGAGCCATAACGCGCCGTCCTGCTCATAGGTCTTGCCGGCGGCCTTGAGTTTGGCCACCGTGGCCTCGACGCGCCCCGAGCTGTACAGGCTGGACTCGAGGTAGTAGTTGTCGAATTTGACCGAAAAAGCCTGCAGGTCCAGGTCCTGCTCGCGCCGCAAATAGGCCACGGCAAACTGGCGGATCGCGTCCAGGTCGCCGATGTCGCCGGAGGCGGTGAACGCACGGTCATCAGACTGGACGGTTTTTTTCGCCATGAAGTCGGCGGCAATGTCGGCGATGTAGTCGCCGTTGTAGGCTGGCTCGGGCCAGCCGGCATCGCCGGGTTTCAGGCCCTGGGCGCGCGCCTGCGTGCTGGTGGCCAGCGTGTGGATCTGCACGCCCGCGTCGTTGTAATAGAACTCGCGGTAGACGTCCTGGCCCTGGGTCGCAAACAGGTTGCAGATCGCGTCGCCGAGCGCGGCCTGCCGGCCGTGGCCCACATGCAGTGGGCCGGTCGGGTTGGCCGAGACAAACTCGACGAGTACACGCCGCCCCGCCTGCAGCGGCTTGACGCCATACAGGCCCGCAGCCTGCAGCACCTCGCGCACGGTCTGCTGCTTGGCCTCGGGCTTGAGCCGGAAGTTGATGAAGCCGGGACCGGCAACGTCAATCGCATCGACCCAGCGCTGATAGACCGGCGTGGCGAGCAGGGCCGCCTTCAGGCCCTCGGCCACCTGGCGCGGGTTGAGCTTGAGCGGCTTGGCCAGCTGCATGGCTGCGGTGGACGCGAAGTCGCCGTGGGCCGCCACCTTGGGCGACTCGAAAGCCGCCTTCTGGCCGGCGCCGGGGGACAGTTTGTCCAGCTCGGCAGCCAGGGCCGCGAGCAATTCTTGTTTGACGAGGAGCATGCGCTGATTTTACGGGTGCAGGCTCCGAACGGCCGCCCGGCCGCCGCGACGCCTGCGCAGGCCTTTGGGTTGCTATTGATTTAATAGCTTCTGGCGGGCGTCACCTATGGGCTGGAGGCGGTTTTTTCTGCTAGTCCGGCGCGGGAGCGGCGGCCCGGCCTTCACACCGGGCTCAGGTCTGGCCGGACAGGCGCTGTGGCTCCCCTTGTTCAGCAGCGTCCGGGTCAGGCGCGCGCTTGTGTGCGTCTGCGCTTGTTGTCCGCGAGATGCGGGTGAGCCCGGCAAACTGGTCCATCACGTGCCGGGTCCAGTAGGCAATGTCGTATTTCTTCACATGGGCCCACAGTCGCTGCATGCGTGCGCGACGCTCCTGCTCCGGCAGGTCCAGTGCCTGGTCGATGGCATCATCCATCGAACTGCGGCTGAAGGGGTTGGCCAGCACGGCGTCGGACAGTTCCATGGCCGAACCTGCAAACTCAGACAGCACCAGCACCCCGGACTCCCCCTGTTTGGCAGCGACGAATTCCTTGGCGACAAGGTTGAGGCCGTCACGCAGCGGGGTGATCCAGGCAATATCGGCTGCGCGGTAGGCGCAGACCACCTCTTCAAAAGGCAGCGGTGTGGTTGACAGCATGATGGGCAGCCAGCTCATGGAGCCGAAATGGCCGTTGATGCGACCCACCATCTGTTCGATCTTGGTCTGTTCGGCCTTGTAGACTTCCATGCCGTCGGCCGCTGACACGGTGACCAGCAGCAGCTTGATCCGGCCAATCAGCTCGGGCCTGCGGCGCAACAGGCGGTCAAAGGCGTCCAGCTGCTGGCGTGTGCCTTTGGCGTAGTCCACCCGGCTGACCGAGACGATCAGTATCTCTGCGTTCAGGTCGCTGCGAACCTTGGCGGTACGCGCTTTGCCAGCTTCCGAATTGACGATTGCGGCGATGGCGCCCGGATCCGTGCCTATAGGCCAGGTATCGATCATGATGCTGCGCCCCTGGTAATCCAGGCGGTTGGTCACCACAGGCTCGGACATGCCTTGTCCGGTCGTGCGGATAGGTTCGGGCACCGGGGCTTCGTGCCGGACGATGCCGGCGCGCAAGCCCTGGGCCACGGCGACAAAATTCTGGCTGTAACGCGGCACATGAAAACCAATCATGTCGCAGGACAGCAAACTGTCGAGGATTTCGTCGCGCCAGGGCATGATGTTGAAGACATCAGGGCCGGGAAACGGTGTGTGGTGCAGGAAGGCGATTTTCAGGTCCGGGCGCAACTGCCGCACGAAGGCCGGCACCAGCCACAGGTTGTAATCGTGGATCCAGACCACCGCCCCCTCCTCAGCCTGCTCGCAGGCCGCCTCGGCAAACAGCCGGTTCACCTCGCGGAACGTGGCCCAGTGGGTGTTCTCCGTGGAATACAGCCAGGGGAAGGAGTTAAGCACGGGCCACAGGGCCTCTTTGGACACCACATGGTAGAACTGATGGATCTGCGCCGCATCGAGCGGCAGGCGCACCACGTCATAGGCGCCAAAACTCTCGTCCATGGTGATGCGCCGCTGGAACGTGGCGGGCTTGCCGGCCGGCGATTTTTTCCAGGCTACCCAGACCGCCTTGTCCACGTGGCGGAAAAATCCCTTGATTGACGGCAGGATGCCGTTCGGGCTGCGCGGCTCGCGGAGTACGGTTTCGCCGTTTTCAATAACCTCTTCGTAAGGCTGGCGGTGATAGACGATGACCAGTTCGGTATTCATGGCATTTCTCCTTCAATGAAAACGTTGCAAGGCTTCAAGCACGCCACCGGCGCCCTCCAGCTCGCTTTGGTGCACATGCGCCAGACCGGCAATCGCCTGGCTCAGCCGGGGTTCACGGTTGGCCACCGCCACGCCCGCCAGACCTGTCTGAAACAGCGACAGGTCGTTCAGGGTGTCGCCCGCCACCAGCGCGCGTTCGGGCGACAGCGACAGCGCCTGCAGCGTCCTGAGCAGGGTTGGGCCTTTTTGCACCCCTTGGGGCAACACGTCCAGGTACATGTCGTCGGACAGAAGCACATCAAAGCCCAGGGGCGCAATGGCGTCCCGGGCGGCCTGGGCCAGCGCGAGGTCGTCATAAAAGCAGGAGATGCGGCGGCCCTCCACTTGCGGTTGGATACGCAGGTGGGGATGCTCGCGCAGGACGGCATGAATGCGCTCACGGGCATCTGCCGCCCAGCACCCGTCCAGCCAGGCTTCCATGGCTGCATGCGGCAGCTGGTGGGGGCCGCTGTAAAAGCTGGTGCCCACATCGGCAATGATGTGATCGGGTTGCAGGGGCAAGTCAGCAAGCACATCCTGCATGGCCGTCAGGCTGCGGCCGCTGGCATAAATCAGCACGATTTCCTGGCGCCGCGCGAGGATCCAGTCGTAAAGCGCCGCGCGCTGCTGGTCGGAGCCTCCCAGAAAAGTCCCGTCGAGGTCGGTGGCGAGTATGGTTTTTTGCATGTGAGCTCCTTTTTTTGTCTCCCGTGAAGGGAGGATCCATAAAAAATGCAGCGGCGTCAGCCGGTGCGGGTGGCGTCAGGGCCCGACCGCGGGATCGTCGGGCGAAAACACGCCGCGCCGGAACAAGGGCGGGCGGCCCGCAAGCCGGACCCCACCACGCGATCTCCGGTCGCGGGGGGCATGTGCGCCAAGGCGCACGTGGAAGCGGTTAACGTGAAATTCGCGAAGCGACGCTTCTCACCCTCGCCCACTTGTGGGAGAGGGCCGGGGTGAGGGTACTGGCATGGCGCATTAATTTCATAATTTGGGTTAGCGTGCCGCCATGCCAGTTAGCGCGCTCCGCCCCCAAAGGCGCGGCTGGCGCCAACGAGCCGCGGGTGGAGGCGGGCCGGCTTTGCCCTCAACGACGCCGCACCCGTCACACCTGCCACTGCACCCCCGATCTGGATGTGAACCGGTCGGTCAACAAACAAGGAAGGTCTGGCATGGGGTGTGGGGAGCAGCTCTGTCATCGTTGGGGGTGGGCCTGTATAAAAAAAGAAAAAGAAAAGGAAAAGGGAAATTGAGCGCGCAACGATGCGGCTCAAAGACGAATAAACCTCGGGGATCAACGTATTTTAACAGCTGATGCAAAAAGTTGCAGTTGGGCATGCGAGCAACCCTTCATGGCTGGGCCAAACGCGTCGGTGATCGCGCATGAAGGGACGCGGCAGATCAGGGCACAAGGGGCGCCAGTGGTCGGCACAGTGCGGGTATCAACGCCCGGACCGGGTCGGCTTTTGTCAGTTTTTTGCCTGCGCGGACCTGGAAGCCGTCCAGAAATCGGGCTGGCTGTAACTGTGCTTGAGAAAATCAATCCAAAGGCGTACGCGCAAGGGCAGGTGCTTGCGCTGCGGAAACACCGCGTAAATCCCGTTGGCGGGGGCGTCAAAGTCCTGCAGAACGGCCACCAGTGTGCCTGCCGCTATTTCTGCTTCGACCTCCCAGGTGCTGCGCCAGGCGATGCCGAAACCGTTCAGACACCAGTCGTGCAACACCTGCCCGTCTGAGCAATCGAGCGGGCCACCCGGCTTGAGGTGGACGACCTCGTAGTCGCCCTCACCTGCCGCATCCGTCAGGGGGCCTTCCCCGTCCTGGGTACGCCTTGGGGCGTTGCGCGGAACTCGAAACGCCCAACCGCGGGTTTGCGATGCGTCGCTGGACAGGGTGAGGCAGGCGAATTTGGCGAGGTCGGTCGGGTGTTGCGGCGTGCCGCAACGCTTGAGGTAGGCCGGCGAGGCCACACACAGGCGCCGGTTGTCGGCCATGCGCACGCTGACCAGCGAGGAGTCCGGCATTTCGCCCACCCGCACCGCACAATCGAACCCTTCAGCGGCCACATCCACCACGCGGTCACTGAGGTTCAGGGAAATCGTCACATCGGCATGCAGCTCGCGGAACTTGGGCACCAGCAGCGCCACATGGCGACGCCCAAAACCGGCCGGCGCGGTGATACGCAAATGCCCGCTGGCCTTGACGCCGCCCGCCGACACGCTGGCCTCGGCATTGGCAAAGTCCACCAGCAGGCGCTGGCAGTCCTCCAGAAAAGCACTGCCTTCATGGGTCAGCGACATGCGGCGCGTGGTCCGCACCATCAGCTTGACCCCCAGCCGCTCTTCCAGCGCATCGAGACGGCGGCCCATGATGGCCGGCGCCACCCCTTCAGCCTTGGCGGCGGCCGTCAGGCTGCCGCGTGTGGCCACCGAAACAAAAGACTCGAGCTGTTTGAGTTTGTCCATGCAAGCCGATTATCCGCATGAAAGGTGGCAATCGTCTTGCGTAGGGGCTTCATTACGCTGTTACAAATGCGCGGCACCGACCACGCCGTCGGCCAGCAGGCGGGTCACCTCACCCTCGCCATAACCCAGGTTGGCGAGCACCTCGCGGCTGTGCTCCCCCAGAGCAGGCGGGTTCAGGCGCACGCCGGGGCGCTCGCCGTCCAGGGTCAGCGGCAGCAGCGGCACGCTGGTCACACGGCCGTCGCCCAGGGTCAGCGGCGCCAGGCCACCGGTCTGCTGCAGGTGGACATCGGCAAACAGGTCCTGCGGCCGCGTGATGGGCGCAAACGGCAGGCCCTGTGCCTCGAAAATGGCGCTCAGCGCACTTGCCTCGCGCGGCGCAAGCCGCTCGCGCAGCAGCGGCATCAGCCAGCCCCGCGCGCGCACGCGGTCGTTGTTGGTCACCAGTCGGCCGTCGGCTTTCAGGTCGGCAAAACCGAAGGCATCGCAAAACAGCAGCCACTGGGTGTCGCTCACCACGGCCAGAAAAACCTGGGCGCCGTCCTGCACGGTGAACACGTCGTAAATGCCCCAGGCCGAGATGCGGTCCGGCATGGGCGCGGCTGGCTCGCCGGTCACGGCGAACTGCATCATGTGCTGGGCCACGAGGAAAACATTGTTTTCAAACAGCGCCGCCTGCACCTCCTGGCCTTTGCCGGTTTTTTCACGCGCGGCGAGCGCCGCCATCGCGCCTATGGCGCCAAACATGCCGCCCATGATGTCGTTGACGCTGCTGCCCGCGCGCAGCGGGTCACCCGGTCGGCCTGTCATGTAGGCCAGGCCGCCCATCATCTGCACCACCTCGTCGAGCGCGGTGCGGTGGTCGTAGGGGCCGGGCAGAAACCCCTTGTGACTGACATAAACAAGGCGTGGGTTCAGTTTGGACAAGCTGGCGTAATCCAGCCCCAGCCGCGCCATGGTGCCGGGCTTGAAATTTTCGCTGACCACATCGGCGCTGGCCACCAGCCGAAAGGCGACCTCACGGCCCCCGGCCGTTTGCAGGTCCAGCGCGATGCTTTTCTTGTTGCGGTTGAACAGCGGGAAAAAACCAGCACCCGAACCCAGCAGCCGACGCGTGTTGTCCCCGCCCAGCGGCTCCACCTTGATCACCTCGGCGCCCAGGTCGGCCAGCACCATGCCGCAGGTCGGGCCCATCACCATGTGGGTGAACTCGACGACACGCACGCCTTCCAGCGGCAGGCTGCGGGCAGGAGGCGCTGGGTCGCAATGGTCGGTCAAGCGGAAATCCTTGGGAAGCAGCCCCGGTGCGGGGCATTGGCGCAAATTATGCGGCGGTAAACCAGGCGCTTATCGCCCCTGCAAGCGGGTGCGCCAGGCAATTACCCAACATTAAGTCATGGATTAACTGATTTTTCTCTGGTTAATATTTGTTCAAGTATCAAATACAGTCAAGCGTATGGAAAAACCCAAATCCGGGCACGCGGTGCCACGGGCTGTTCTTTTCGATGCCTACGGCACGCTGTTCGATGTGTACAGCGTGGGCCTGCTGGCGGAGCAGCTGTTTCCCGGCCAGGGGCAGGCGCTCGGCGTGCTCTGGCGCGACAAGCAGATTGAATACACCCGCCTGGTAACCACCAGCAACCACGGCGAGTTTTACCAGCCCTTCTGGGACCTGACCCGCGCCGGCTTGCGTTATGCCTGCAAGCGCCTGGGCCTGGACCTGAGCGCAGCCAGCGAAGAGCGCCTGATGAACCAGTACCGGCATCTGTCGGCTTTTCCGGAAACCCGCGAGGTGTTGCAGGCGCTGAAGGCGCGCGGCATTGTGACCGGCATACTGTCCAACGGCGACCCTGACATGCTGAACATTGCCGTGCGTTCCGCCGGGCTCGAAGACCTGCTCGACCACGTGCTCAGCGTGGACACCATCCGCAAATACAAAACCCACCCGGACGCCTACGCGCTGGGCCCGCAGGCCACTGGCCTGCCCGTCCGGCAGATCGCCTTTGTGAGCTGCAACAGCTGGGACGCGCTGGCCGCGACTTGGTACGGCTACCCTACCCTGTGGGTCAACCGTTACGCACTGCCCTTTGAGGAGCTGGGCACCCAGCCGGCGCGCACCGGCACCAGCCTGCGCGGCGTACTGGGGTTCTTCCCGGCTGGATAAGCGTTTTCATTTTCATTTTTCAAGCTTTCTTTTTCTTTCCTTTGAGGTTTCACCATGGCAACAACGACCCCACGCACACCACGACACGGCCTGCAGGTAGCCACTGTTTTGCAACGCTTCGTCGACGACAAGGTGTTGCCCGGCATCGGCGTCAGCAGCGAGACCTTCTGGAAAGGCTTCGATGCCATCGTGAGCGATCTGGCGCCAAAAAACATCGCCCTGCTGGCAGAGCGTGACCGCCTGCAAACCGAGATGGACAACTGGCACAAGGCCCACCCCGGCCCCATCCAGGACATGCCGGCCTACCGCGCCTTCCTGGCGTCCATCGGTTACCTGGTGCCGGTGCCGGCGACTGTGACCGCCACCACCGCCAACGTTGATGCGGAACTCGCCATCCAGGCCGGCCCGCAACTGGTGGTGCCGGTACTCAATGCCCGCTACGCACTGAACGCCGCCAACGCGCGCTGGGGCTCGCTGTACGACGCGCTCTACGGCACCGACGCGATCCCGGAAACCGACGGTGCGGACAAGGGCAAGGGTTACAACCCGGTGCGCGGCGCCAAAGTCATCGCTTATGCCCGCGAGGTGCTGGATCAGGCCGCGCCGCTGGCCACCGGCTCGCACAAGGACGCTGTGCTGTACAGCATCGACAACGGCAAGCTGGCCGTGAAGACGGCCAGCGGCACCATCGGCCTGGCCGACCCGACCCAGTTTGCCGGCTACCAGGGCGATGCCGCCGCGCCCTCGTCGGTGCTCTTGACACACAACGGCCTGCACCTGGACATCCAGATCGACCGCAGCACGACGATCGGCAAGCTGGATGCGGCTGGCGTCAGCGACCTGGTGCTGGAAGCGGCGCTCTCGACCATCCTGGACCTGGAAGACTCGGTCACTGTGGTCGATGCCGACGACAAGGTGCTGGCCTACAGCAACTGGCTGGGCATCCTGCAGGGCACGCTGACCGAGAGCGTCACCAAAAACGGCAAGACCTTCACGCGCGGCCTGAACCCCGACCGCGAGTACTTCAACGGCGACGGCCAGGCACTGACCCTGCACGGCCGCTCGCTGATGTTTTTGCGCAATGTCGGCCACCTGATGACCAACCCGGCCATTCTTTACGACGGCGACAAGGAAATCCCCGAAGGCATCCTGGACGCGGTGGTGACCGTGGCGATTGCCATGTACGACCTGCAGCGCATCGGCAAAGAGGCCATCGTCAACTCGCGCACCGGCTCCATCTACATCGTCAAGCCCAAGATGCACGGCCCCGCCGAAGTGGCGTTTGCGTCCGAGCTGTTCGGCCGCGTCGAGGCGCTGCTGGGCCTGCCGGCCAACACCGTCAAGCTCGGCATCATGGACGAGGAGCGCCGCACCAGCGTCAACCTGAAGGCCTGCATCGCCGAAGCCGCGGCACGTGTGGCCTTCATCAACACCGGTTTCCTGGACCGCACCGGCGACGAGATGCACACCGCCATGCACGCCGGCCCGATGATCCGCAAGGGCAACATGAAGATCAGCGCCTGGCTCAGCGCCTACGAACGCAGCAACGTGCTGGTGGGCCTGGCCTGCGGCCTGCGCGGCCGCGCCCAGATCGGCAAGGGCATGTGGGCCATGCCGGACCTGATGGCCGACATGATCAAGGCCAAGATTGCGCACCCGCAGGCTGGGGCCAACACCGCCTGGGTGCCCTCGCCCACAGCCGCCACGCTGCACGCGCTGCACTATCACCAGGTCAATGTGGCGGCGGTGCAGGCAGAACTCGAAAAGATCGACCTGGACGCCGAAATCGCGCGCCTGCTGCCCGAGTTGCTGCAAGTGCCGGTCTCGCCCGACGCGCAATGGGCCCCGGCCGAAAAACAGCAGGAGCTCGACAACAACGCCCAGGGCATCCTCGGCTACGTGGTGCGCTGGATCGACCAGGGTGTCGGCTGCTCCAAGGTGCCCGACATCCACAACGTCGGCCTGATGGAAGACCGCGCCACCCTGCGCATCAGCAGCCAGCACATCGCCAACTGGCTGCTGCACGGCGTAGTCACCAGGGACCAAGTCATCGAGACCTTCCAGCGCATGGCCGCCGTGGTGGACAAACAAAACGCCGGCGACCCGCTGTACAAAAACATGGCCGGCCACTTCGACACCTCGGCCGCCTACCAGGCCGCGCTGGACCTGGTGCTCAAGGGCCTGGAGCAGCCGAGTGGTTACACCGAGCCGCTGCTGCATGCCTGGCGGCTGAAGGTCAAGGCGGCGTAAGCGGTAAAGAACCTCGTAGGCGATCCTGATTCAGGAGCTGTTTGCGCAGTATCTGCGGGGGCTGCAGGCCAGTGCGCGATCAGTAGCCAACCTCTTTCTGGTGTCGCACTGCGAGGATCGTGACGGCATCCGACTCGATGCGATAGCGGGCCACATAACCGCTATCGCCGAAGTCAATGATCCACTCACGGAACTCTTCGGGCATATCTGCAATGGGGCGGCCGATGCCAGGCTGCTGCGCCAGCACCTTCAC
>NZ_JBDNGU010000107.1:0-25464 GCF_041689105.1 Polaromonas sp.
AGCAACCCTTCGTTCCACAGCCACTGGCGCAACAACTGCAGCAGCGCGGCGTCCTCGGCCCAGCGCTCGCTCAAAATATCGCGCACGCCGTCAAGCACGGCCTGCACCGTCGTGAAGTCGTCGCCACTTTCCATTTTTTCGGCTTTGACAAAGGCCAGGGCTTCCTCGACAGGCACCAGCGCCGGGTTGGCAAACAGTTTGTCAGCCAGCGGTTCAATACCCGCCTCGCGCGCCATCTGCCCCTTGGTGCGGCGCTTCTGCTTGAAGGGGAGATACAGGTCCTCCAGCTCCTGCTTGGTCGGCGCAGCTTCAATGGCGGCGCGCAACCCGGGCGTCAGCTTGCCCTGCTCCTCAATGCTTTTGAGCACCGACTCGCGCCGCTCCTGAAGCTCGCGCAGGTAGCCAAGGCGAAACTCCAGTTCGCGCAGCTGGATGTCGTCGAGCCCGCCGGTGACCTCCTTGCGGTAACGCGCGATAAAAGGCACGGTGGCGCCGCCATCAAGCAGCTCGACCGCTGTCTTGACCTGGTGCTCCTGAACCCTGATTTCAGCGGCGATCTGTCGAATGATTTTTTGCATGTATTTTTACAAGAACACGGGAAGAAAGGGGGCGAGTTTGCCACATGCGGCGCAGTGCCGAGGCCGGCAAAGTCCGCTACCATGTTCACTCCCTTCCCCCTGCCTTTTCCAAAAAGCAGCACTCAGGACATCCATGGCAGTCGAACAAGGCAGTGAGCTGGTCAAGGTGGTGGTTTTGCTCGGCGCCGGCGTGCTGGCGGTGCCTCTGTTCAAGCGGCTGGGCCTGGGCTCCGTGCTGGGTTACCTGGCCGCCGGCCTGGCCATTGGCCCCTTTGGCCTGGGTTTTTTCAGCGAAGCCGGCACCATCCTGCATGTGGCCGAACTTGGTGTGGTGATGTTTTTGTTCGTGATCGGGCTGGAGATGCAGCCGAGCCGGCTGTGGAAGCTGCGCCGCCAGATTTTTGGCCTGGGCCTGATGCAGGTCACAGTCTCCGGCACCCTGCTGACCTTGCTGGGTATGGCCGCAGGGCTCAAGCTGGCCGTGGCCTTTATCGCGGCCATGGGGTTTGTGCTCTCGTCCACCGCCATCGTGATGCAGCTTCTCGACGAGCGCGGCGACACCTCCACGCCGCGCGGGCAGCGCATGGTCTCCATCCTGCTGCTGGAAGACCTGGCCATCGTTCCGCTGCTGGCCATTGTGGCTTTCATGGCACCAAGCACCAGTGAAGGTGTCTCGCGCTGGGTCACCCTAGGCGCGGGGTTGGCCGCCATCATTGGCCTGGTGGCGGTCAGCCGCTGGCTGCTCAACCCGCTGTTTCGCGTTCTGGCCAAGGCCCACGCGCGCGAGGTCATGACGGCTGCCGCCCTGCTGGTGGTGCTGGGCTCGGCGCTGGCCATGCAGTGGGGCGGCTTGTCGATGGCCATGGGCGCGTTTGCCGCCGGTGTGATGTTGTCCGAATCCACCTTCCGGCATCAGCTCGAAGCCGACATCGAGCCTTTCCGCGGCATTTTGCTCGGCCTGTTTTTTATGGGCGTGGGCATGTCGCTGGATCTCCCGCTGGTACTGGCCGACTGGCCTCTGATCCTGGGCGGCGTGCTGGCGTACATGGTGTTCAAGGGGTTTGGCATCTATGCAGTGGCGCGTGTAACGAAATCCAGCCACGGCGACGCGCTGCAGCGCACGGCGCTGATGGCCCAGGGCGGCGAGTTTGCCTTTGTGCTGTATTCGGCGGCTACGGCGGCTGGCATTGTGGAGAGCAGCGTCAATGCGGTACTGACGGCGGTCATCATCATCTCGATGGCGCTGACGCCGCTGGCGGTGTTTGCGCTGCGATGGGTCACTCCGGCCGGTCCCGAGCCCGACATGGACGGCATCGAAAGTGTCGAGGAAGCGCGTGAGATCAAAGGCAGCGTGCTGATCATCGGCTTCGGCCGCTTCGGCCAGATCGCCAGCCAGTCGCTGTTGGCGCGTGGCATGGACATCGCCATCATCGAAAGCGACACCGACATGATCCGCAGCGCGGCGCGCTTCGGCTTCAAGGTTTATTACGGCGACGGCACCCGCATGGACGTGTTGCATGCCAGCGGCGCCTCGCACGCGCGAGCCATCCTCGTGTGTGTCGACAAAAAAGAAGCCACGACCCGCATCGTCGAGCTGGTCAAGCACGAGTTTCCCTTGACGCCGGTGCTGGCCCGTGCCTATGACCGCCAGCACGCCATCGAGCTGATCCGCAGTGGCGTGGACTACCAGTTGCGCGAAACACTGGAATCCGCGCTGGCTTTCAGCAGTGCAGCGCTGCGCCAGCTCGGCGTGCCCGACGTGGAGGTGGCCGAAATTGCCGATGACATCCGCCGCCGCGACGCCGAGCGCCTGCAGTTGCAACTGGCTGGCGACATCCAGAGCGGCATCAACCTGATGCATGGTGGCCGCTGGACGCCGGCGCCGCTGACCCGGCCGAAAAAGGCCGGTACGGCCCTGAACGAAGAAGCAGCCGATGCCATGGACGAATCTTCACCCGCGCGCCGCGCAGAAGGCAGCGGTCCGGGCTGAGTCGCCCGTTGGCGGTGCGGAGTCAGGCTTCTTTCCTACAGACAGGCAGGGCCGCAGCGTCGGATAATATTCACTTCACTATCTGGGAGTCCCGAGCATGCGAATCCGAACCATTGTGTTGATTGTGGCGATCGTTCTGATGGCCGGGTTTGCCGCGCTGAACCTCGACGAATTCACCCGCCCCACCCTGCTGAGCCTGGGATTTACCACGGTGCAGGTACCTCTCGGCATGGTCATGCTGCTGCTGCTGGTGGTGGTGTTGCTGGTGTTTTTGGCCACCACGCTGTACATACAGAGCGCGCATCTGATCGAAACCCGCCAGACGGCACGCGAACTGCACGCCCAGCGTGAACTGGCCGACAAGGCCGAGGCTTCGCGTTTCACCGAGCTGCGAACTTACCTCGAGGCCCAGTCGGTGGCCGCCCAGCAGCGCGAAGCCGCTCACGCCACTGTGATAGCGGAACGGCTTGCCCAAAACCAGCAGGCGATCAGCGCAAAAGTCGAGCAGTCCGGTAACACGCTGGCGGCCTATATTGGTGAGCTGGAAGACCGGCTTGAGCGCCGCGATGGGGTCGTTAGCAGACCCGTGGTGCACTCCGATACGAAGCTCTTGCCTTAAGCACCTCCTGAATGACTTCCTGCGGCCTGTGACCGCGCGGAAGGACGGGGCGTAAGAACTGCGCGGGCTGCGCGACTAACCGGAACCAGCGTTTGAAAGGTCCCGGATATGAAAAGTCCAGCTCTTGAATCCATCCCTGAATTTGCTACTAAAACCATCGTTGCCTGCGCTTTGCTGACGTGGGCTACGGCCACATTTGGCATGCAAAACCAGTGTACGGCCAGCTCCGGGCCGCAAATCACACCCGTGCTGGAGCTCTACACCTCCGAGGGTTGCAGCTCTTGCCCGCCTGCCGACAAATGGGCCTCGACATTCAAGGGGAAAAATGTCGTGGTGCAAGCCTTTCACGTTGGTTACTGGGACTACATCGGATGGGTGGACCGGTTTGCCGCACCCGCCCACACCAGCCGCCAGCGCGAGGTAGCGGGCAACAACCGCCTGCGCAACATCTACACGCCGCAGGCGGTCGTCAACGGGCGCGACTGGCCGCAATGGGGCAACGCCTCATCCCGCATCCTCGGCACCAGCGACGCGGCGCGTGCCCACATCACACTCAAGCGCCTGGGCGACGACCAGTTTGAAGCCACGGTCACGCCCATGGCCGCAGGCGGTGCAGCGCCTGCGTGGGGCGCTTATTGGACAGTGACCGAACACGGACACAACTCGAAGGTCAAGGCCGGAGAAAACGCTGGTGAATTTTTGAAGCATGACTTTGTCGTGCGCCAATACACCCAGGCCGGTGACTACAAAAGCAGCGACGCGACGCCCCAAAAACTTGGTTTTCGCAGCATTGCGGCGACGCCTGGCCACGAACGCCAGATCAACCTCGTGGTGTTTGAACCGCAAAGCGGCAAGACCCTGCAGGCGCTGAGCCTGAGCTGCCCGGCTTAGCGTGTGCGAGGCGTGAAGCCGATCAGGCGGCGCGAAGCGCCTTCTTCAGTTCTTCACCGATTTCAGGCTTGTGCGCAAACGGGTTGGTCGGGTTGCGCGCCTGCATGATGTCTTCCAGCCGGGCCTGAACCGAGCCAATCGCTTTGGGATGGCTGTAGATGTAGAACTGGTTGGCCGCCACCGCGTCAAACACTTTTTGCGCCACATCGGCGGCAGTCACCTTGCCCGAGCCCACCGCTTTGTCGCTCATGGCCTGGCCGATCAACTGACTTTTGGTCGGCTTCGCGGCTGGCAAGTCGTCGGGCCGGTTGCGCTGGCTTTGGCTGATACCTGTGGGCACAAAGAAGGGGCACAACACCGACGCGCTGATCTGGTCGGTGACCAGAGCCAGGTCCTGGTACAGCGTCTCGCTCATGCTGACCACCGCGTGTTTGCTGACGTTGTAAATACCCATGTTGGGTGCGTTGAGCAGCCCGGCCATGCTGGCGGTGTTGACGATATGGCCCTGCCAGGCGGGATCTTTTTTTGCAGCTTCCAGCATCATGGGCGTGAACACGCGCACGCCGTGGGCGACGCCCATGAGGTTCACGCCAATGACCCATTCCCAGTCTTTGAGCGTGTTTTCCCAGATCAGGCCGCCTGCCCCCACGCCGGCGTTGTTGAACACAAAATGCGGCGCGCCAAAACGGGCAAACACCGCAGCGCCTAACGCTTCCACTTCGGCGGCCTTGGACACGTCCAGCCGAAACGGCAAGACCTGCGCGCCGGTCGAACTGATTTCCGTCACGGCTTTGTCGAGCGCGTCCTGCTGCACATCGGCCAGCACCAGGTTCATGCCCAATCGGGCACCTATGCGCGCGCACTCCAGGCCGAAGCCCGAGCCCGCGCCAGTCAGAACCGCTGTTTTTCCCTTGAAATCACTGATCATGGTTGCTCCTGAAATGAAAGAGGTCGCAGCATCTCGACATGGGGCTGGCCGTCTTCGATATACGGCTCGCCCTGCTTTGAAAATCCGTGCTGCTGGTAAAACTTGTCCAGGCGCGCCTGCGCGCCGATCCGTAGGGGCTGCGGACCCCAGCGCTGAAACACGCAGCCCATCGCCTGGCGCACCAATTCGTGGCCTATCCCCCGGCCGCGTGCGGCCTGCCGGGTGATGACCCGCCCTATGCTGGCCTCGGCAAACTTCACACCAGGCGGAAAGCAGCGCGCATAGGCCAGCAGTTCGCCGTTCGCCGTACCCCTAAGGTGCACGGCCGCGTGGTCTGCGCCGTCCATGTCCTGGAAGGCGCAGTCCTGCTCAATCACAAACACCTCGGTGCGCAACTGCAGGATCGCATACAGATCACGGGCAGTCAGGGCATCAAAGGGCAGCGCCCGCCAGTCCAGCCCGCTCATGCCGGTGCGACGGCTTTCAGTGCGTAACCGATGCGCGGGAAATGCACATGCACCTTGCCGGCTTTCTCATCGGTGCGGCTCAAGGTGTAGTGCGTGCGGGTGGCGGCCATCAGTTCGCCCTCGGTCGGCTCGGGGCCAAAACTCTCGGCCGTGATGCTGACGTGGCTGCCCAGCGCAATGCCGTGTTCGTCCTGGAAGGTGCTGTCCGTCAGCAGGCCATGGCCGACCGCCGTGGGTTCCGCAGCCGCTGCTGCAGCGATGGCACGCGTTCCATCGAACTTTTCCATGTTGCCCTGGCCGATGGCATTCATGCGGTCCATCCAGTCGAGCACGGCCGGCGTGAGTTGCAGGATGTCGGCCAACACCGGCGTGCGCACGCGCGTGAACCACAGTGGGTGGTAAGCGGAAAAGTCGGCGATGCAGGGCACCTGGCCCATCAAAAAGGGTTGCTCGTCGAGCATGTCCGAGAGGCGCCGCAGGTAGGACTTGTAGGCTGCCGCAGCGTCGGCCGGGCGCAGCCGCGTCATGCTGCCAGTCATGGCCTTGCGGTCCTCGCTGAAGGCTTTGGCTGCTTCGGGCGGCGCACCGGCAAACATGTGGGCCGCGCCCTTGGGGCTGAGGTTATGTGCCATGGCCGCCCAGAATAAGGTGCCATCGGCCCACTGCACCAGCGTGCGTGCCAGGCCCTTGCCGGGTTCCGGGTAAATAGATGGCGCAGGCTGCAGATGCTCAAGCACGTCGCAGATCAGAGCGCTGTCGCAGTAAATGTCGGCCCCGACCTGCAGGAACGGCGTCTTGCGGTAACCCCCCGTCAATGCGACCACGTCGGGCTTGGGCATGATGCTGGGGATGACCACCGACTTCCAGGCCAACTGCTTGTAGCCAAGAATCAGGCGGATTTTTTCCGAGAACGGCGAGGTTGGGTAGTGGTGAAGAATCAAGTCGACCATGGGAACTCCAATTGACCGTCATCCCGGGCTTGACCCGGGATCCATGACGGTGTGCCGGGGGTGGATTGCGGATCAGGTCCGCAATGAAAAGAAAAAAATTCATTGCGGCATGGCGCGCTGGATCAGCGCGTCAAGGTCCAGACCACGGCCCAGTGTGCCGAAAGCCTGGCCCCAGTTGCCGGCCAGGCGTGAATCACAGAAGGCGTCAAACACGGCAGCGGGGGCACTTTGATGCAGCAGCGCAGCCTGCACCGCCAGCGCAACGTCCTGGGCCAGACGCCGTGCTTCGATTTCGGTGGCCATGTCCTCCACACGTGTGGGCAATGCAGCGGCCAGCCGGTCCAGCGCCGGGTGGGCACCTTTGGCAGGCGCCAGTTCGTGTGCCAGAGCGGCGGCAGCGTCGGCCTTGCGCAGCGCGCGCAACAGGTCCAGCGCCATGATGTTGCCGGCGCCTTCCCAGATCGAATTGAGCGGCATCTCGCGGTAGATGCGGGCCATGATGCCTTCGCCGCCCTCCTCCACGTAGCCATTGCCGCCCAGGCATTCCATGGCCTCCTGCGCAAAGTGGCTGCCGCGTTTACAGATCCAGAACTTGGCGACCGGCGTCAGCAGCCGAGCCATGGCCTGCTCATGTGCATCGGTTTGCTTGTCAAAGGCGCGCGCCAGACGGAGCGACAGCGCGGTGGCCGCTTCGGACTCCAGCGCCAGGTCGGCGAGCACGTTGCGCATCAGCGGCTGGGTCATCAGCGGCTTGCCGAAAGCGCTGCGCTGGGCGCAGTGGTTCAGCGCCATGGACAGCGCCTGGCGCATCAGCCCGCTGGTGCCCAACGCGCAGTCCAGCCGCGTCATGGTGCCCATCTCCAGGATCTGCGGGATGCCGCGGCCTTCGTCGCCGACCAGCCAGGCGCTGGCCATGTCGAACTCGACCTCGGAGCTCGCGTTGGCCTTGTTGCCGAGTTTGTCCTTGAGTCGCTGGATGCGGATGGCGTTGAGACTGCCGTCAGGCAACACGCGCGGCAGGAAAAAGCAGCTCAGCCCCGCAGGCGCCTGTGCCAGCACCAGAAAGGCGTCACACATGGGCGCCGAGAAAAACCATTTGTGGCCGGTCAGCCTGAAGCGCTGGCCCCAGCGGTCGCTACCATCGGCGGCGGCCCGCGTCGTGTTGGCGCGCACGTCGGAGCCCCCCTGCTTTTCGGTCATGCCCATGCCCATGGTCACGCCAGGCTTTTCGGAAAACAGCTTGAGTGCCGGGTCGTAGCTTCGGCTGGTGAGTTTGGGCGTCCAGTCGGCATGGATGGCTGCGTTGCTGCGCAGCGCCGGCGTCACCGCGTAAGTCATCGAAATCGGACACAGCGTAGAGGGCTCCAGCTCGGTGAAAAGCATGAAGCCTGCGGCGCGCAGGGTATGGGCCCCCACGCTTGCCGTCTTAATTCCCTCTCCTTCCGGGAGAGGGTTAGGGTGAGGGCTTCCCCACGGCGCCCCATGCAAACCAGCGCTGATGGAAAGCTTCATCAGCTCGTGATAGCTGGGGTGAAACTCCACCTGGTCGACACGCCGGCCGAAGCGGTCATGGCTGTGCAGCACGGGCGTGTGGACGTTGGCCAGGCGCGCATGGGTTTGCATCTCCGCGCTGCCCAGTCTGGCGCCCAGTTGAGCCAGGGCCGTCGTATCCAGCGCCGGCGCATTGAGCTTGAGCGCGTCACGCAGCCCGCGGTTAGTCTCGAACAGGTTGTAGTTCACCAGCGGCTCGGGCTGGTTGGTTACTTCGTGCGTGGTGGTCATGGCATCCCGCGGGTGAACAGCCTTAAAGAAGTTTTACAAGTTGCTTGCCGAAGTTTTTTCCCTTGAGAAGCCCCAGGAAAGCCTCGGGAGCCGCCGCAATGCCTTGCGCCATGGTCTCGCGTGGCTTGAGCTTGCCGGTTCCGACCATCGTGCCAAGCTCTGTCAGCGCCTCAGGCCAGATTTCCATGTGTTCGCTGACGATGAACCCCTGGATTTTCAGGCGGTTGGTCAGAATCAGCTGTGGGTAACTCATGGGCAGTGGCTGACCGTCGTAGCCGGCGATCATGCCGCACAGGGCGATGCGACCGAAAGCGTTCATGCGCGTGAGCACAGCGTCCAGGATCATGCCGCCGACGTTTTCGAAGTAGCCGTCAATGCCGTCCGGACAGGCCTCCTTGAGCGCCTTCGACAGCGAGGCGGCGTCCTTGTGCAACCGGTAGTCGATGCAGACATCAAAACCGAGTTCGTCGACCGCGTATTTGCATTTATCCGGACCGCCAGCAATACCGACCGCGCGGCAACCACGCGCCTTGGCCAGCGCGCCAAAAGCGCTGCCCACCGCGCCGGTGGCAGCGCTGACCACCACGGTCTGGCCGGCTTTGGGCTCAATGATCTTGACCAGGCCGTACCAGGCGGTCACGCCCGGCATGCCGACCGCGCCCAGGTAGTGTGACAGCGGTACATGGGTGGTGTCCACCTTGCGCAGCGCACCCGGCTGGGTCGCATCAACCACACTGTATTGCTGCCACCCGCCCATGCCGACGACCTTGTCGCCCACGGCGAACTTGGGATTCTTCGACTCGACCACCTCGCCGGCGGTGCCGCCGCCCATGACCTCGCCCAGGGCTTGTGGCTGGGCATAACTCTTGGCGTCGTTCATGCGGCCGCGCATGTAGGGGTCCAGGCTCATGAAATGGTGGCGCACCAGCACCTGGCCGTCCTGCAGCGGCGGCGTGTCGCTGTTGACGAGCTTGAAGTTGCTGGCGACGGCTTCGCCGGTGGGGCGGTTGTCGAGAAGGATTTGCTGGTTGGCTGGCATGAGAGTCTCCTGGGAATGCTATGAATTTAAGAGCTGCTTGCGCCCGTGGGATAAGGGCTAAAGCACGATTTTTCCTATAGAACTGTTTCTTTTTTCTAGTCCGTTGAAATGACGGATTGCAGCGGGTTCACGCCTTTGGGGCCGATGGCCAGGCGCTTGACATATTTGAAGGTGCCGGTGGCGTGGCAGCAGATGCGGCCCTGGTTGTCATAAACCGACCCTTCGGTGAAGGCCATGGTTGCAGTGCGATGAATCAACCGGCCCTTGGCGCTGAGCTTGCTGCCATCGCCGGGCGCAGGCCGCATGAAACTGGTTTTCATCTCGATGGTCACAACACCCATGTCCTGCTGCACGCTGCGTGCGGCGGTGGCCATGACCACGTCCTGCAAGGTCATGAGCGCGCCACCATGTGTCACATGAAACGAGTTCAGGTGTTCTGGCAGCGGCGTGTAGTCGATCTGCGATGCCCCACCTTCGAACAGCACGAGCTCGAAACCGAGGTGATGGACAAAGGGAATTTCGACGCCGAAGCTCATAGGCATTTTTCCTTCTTTCAAGCAGGAGCCGCGGGTCCGGCTCCGCCGGCTCGCAGGGGCAGCGCAGTACGGGAAGCGACAAGCGTGGGGGATCCCTCTTCACCAGCCGGGGCCGCGGAACCGGCTTTGCCGGGCCGCAGGCGCAGCGCCCCCCCGGGGGGCAGAGAGCTACGCGCAGCAAGCGAACGTGGGGGCAACATATTCAGCCTCCGGTGACGGCGGAAACGCCGCCGTCTACCGCCAGCCACTGCGCCGTGATGTGTTTGCCGGCGTCCGACGCGTACAACACACACAGGCCTTTCAGGTCTTCGTCATCGCCCAGGCGTTTCAGCGGCGCGTGAGCGGCGAGTTTTTCCTCACCCAGGGCCTTGAGCGTGCCGACGGTCATCCTGCTGGGAAAAAAGCCCGGGCAGATGGCGTTGACGGTGATGTTGTACTTGCCCCATTCGCAACCGAGTGCGCGGGTGAAGTTGATGACCGCACCCTTGGAGGTGTTGTAGGCCACGGTGGTCATCTCGGGCGGGTTGCCGCCCAGGCCCGCGATGGACGCAACGTTGATGATGCGGCCGGAGCTGCGCGCAATCATGCTGTGTTTGGCAATGTGCTGGCTCAGGATGAAGTAGCCGCGGATGTTCAGGTTCATGACCTTGTCCCATGCTTCGACCGGGTGGTCTTCAGCAGGCGCGCCCCAGGCCGCGCCTGCGTTGTTGACCAGGATGTCCACATGGCCAAAACGCTTGATGGTTTCGTCGGCCAGGCTGCGGATGTCGGCCTCTTTGGCGCAGTCGGCGGCGATCCAGTCAACGGCAATGCCGGCAGCCTTGAGCGTGGCGGCCGATTCTTCCAGGTCTTCGGCCTTGCGCGAGCTCAGCATGATCTTCGCACCGGCTTCACCGAGGGCTTGTGCCAGCTGCAGGCCCAGGCCGCGCGAGCCGCCGGTGACCAGCGCAGTTTTGCCGGTGAGATCAAACAATTGCTGGACGGTACGGGTCATGGATGGATTCCTTGAAGGGCTGGAAGGGTTTGGGTGCTGGGGTCAGTCACGGGCATGATGCGTAGGCGGATTTTTTACATATGCCGCCGCTTCAGCCAGACACATGGTGCAGCGCCCTGAAGGACCTAGTAAAACACAAGATGGACTGCGCGTTCAAGTCCGGCTGTCTTGATGGCGACTGGCCTGGAACGCCCGGATTTTCAGCCTGCACTCTCCAGGAAACTGCCGGAAAACGCGACGTTGCCAAAGTGACTGATGCGGCTTTGAATGTCCAGCCAGATCTCGCCCTGACAGCCCTGGGTCCAGCGATGGCAAAACGCGTAGTCTTCGCTGAGGTAACGCCGGCTGACGGGGTGCACCATGGTTTCAAAAAAAGTCCAGAAATTGCCCCGCGTGAAGCTGTTGTCGTAACCAGCCACGTCGTTGCTGTACTGCAGGTCCGGGTACGCGGTTTGCAGGCGCTCAAACACCTGGCGCTGAATCAGCATCATGCCGGTCGCGGCCTTGCTGACTTTGACAAACCCGTTGTCGATGTCCGGGGTGGCGCGGTCCTTGTCCTGCGGCCAGTCTTCGTCGCGCATGTGGGTGGCAAATTGCAGCCTTGCGCGCGCGGCTGACCAGGCTTTCCTGCGCCAGTGTCTTGATGGAGACCGCGATGCCCTGCTTCTCCAGCAGCGGTAACAGGCGCCGCATGGCGTGGAAATAGTTGACGCTCAGGTTGCCGCCGTAACATGGCGTACCAATCAGAAGGTGGGGCTTCATCGCGGCGAGGCCAGCCGTTCAGTCCCCGGCGGTCAGGCGCGAGCGGACGTAAATCAAGGCGAAGCCAATGACGGCGACGACGCCACCACCCACCACCATGGACCAGCCGAATGCATCGTTACTGCGCTGCACCGACAGACCCAGCACCAGCGTGAGCAAGCCGCCGTAGATCAGGACCCAGATCAGCTGCTGCAACCGCGCAATCGTCTTGCTCGGTGTGGTGCTGCCCGACTCCTTGAAAAAACCCATTTAGAAAGCGTCCTCCGGCAGTTCGGCGCAGGTGGGGTCACGGTTGGCGACCACCTGCAGCCAGGCGTCTATTTTGGGCAATTCGTAATGATAAAAGTAGCGCACAGCCCCCAGCTTACCTGCGGTAACAGCTATGGATTTTGTAGCGTCGACCTGCAGCGCCGCGAGCGCCACGTCGAGCCAGATCCAGGCCAGCACCATGTGGCCGAAACCCTGCATATAGGGCACAGCGTTGGCCAGCGCATCCTGGGGGTTGCCGGTGGCCCAGGCCGCCTGGGTGGTGGCGACAACCTGCTGCAGCGCCTGGTCCAGCGCCTTGGCGTGCGTCGCGAGTTCGGGCACCTGGCCGGCGCGCGCTGTTGTGGCATTGATGCGCGCGGCCAGCAGTTGCAGGCCCTTGCCGTCTTCCATGAGCACTTTGCGGCCCAGCAGGTCAGTCGCCTGGATGCCGTGCGTGCCTTCATGGATCATGTTGAGGCGGTTGTCGCGCCAGTACTGCTCGACCGGGAAGTCGCGCGTATAGCCGTAGCCGCCGTGGATCTGGATCGCCAGTGAGTTGGCCTCCAGGCACCACTCGCTGGGCCAGCTTTTGGCAATGGGCGTCAGCACCTCCAGCAGCAGGCGGGCGTCGTCGGCCGCCTCGGCTGCGGCGGTGTGCTGCTCATCGACCAGGCGCGCGCAGTACAGCTCCAACGCCAGCGCACCTTCGCAATAAGCTTTTTGCGCGAGTAACATGCGTTTGACGTCGGCGTGTTCAATGATGCGGATCTGCGGCTGGGCCGCATCCTTGCCGCCTGGCCCCATAGGCCGGCCTTGGGGACGGTTCTTCGCGTAGTCCAGTGAGGCGTAGTAACCCGCCATGCCGAGCATGACCGCCGCGGTACCCACACCAATACGTGCTTCGTTCATCATGTGGAACATGCAGCGCAGGCCCTCATGCGGCTTGCCGACCAGGTAACCCACAGCGCCCGCCTGTCCATCGACAGGGTACTTACCCTCGCCGAAGTTGAGCAGCGTGTTGGTGGTACCGCGCCAGCCCAGCTTGTGGTTCAGCCCGGCCAGCGCTACATCATTCCTGGCACCCAGCGTGACCTTCACGCTGCCGTTCTCACCCTCGCCCCCCGGGAGAGGGTCGGGGTGAGGGTTCTCCACGTTCACCAGCCACTTCGGCACGATAAAAAGCGAAATGCCGCGTGTGCCCGGTATCAGTTTGCCGTCCGGCCCGGGGATCTTCGCCAGCACCAGATGGATGATGTTTTCGGTCAGCTCGTGTTCACCGGCCGATATCCACATCTTGTTGCCCTTGACCCGGTACCGCGGGCCCAATGCGTCGGCTTCAAAGTCTTCGCCATCGGGGACAGCGCGGGTTGTGATGTCGCTCAGCGACGAGCCGGCCTGCGGCTCGGACAAACACATGGTGCCGGAAAAACGCCCGGAAAACTCATTGCGCGCAAAGACTTGTTTCTGTGCCTCGGTGCCATGGACCAACAGCAAATTGGCATTGCCTTTGGTCAGCAGGCTGGACCCCATGCTGACCGAGGCCATCGCAAAGAAACAATTGGCCGCCGCCTCGATGGTGTAGGGCAGTTGCATGCCGCCTTCGTCATAGTCCTGCGCGGCGCTGAGCATGCCCGAGCCGGCGTAGGCCTTGTGCGCGTCATGCGTGGCTTGCGGCAGGATGACTTTTTCGCCGTCAAAATGCGGCTCCTGCGTATCGACGAGACGGTTGAACGGCGCGTACTTTTCGCGCGCGATGCGCTCGCAGGTGTCGAATACCGCGTCAAAGGTTTCGCGTGAATGGTCGGAAAAACGTTCACGCTGGTTCAGCGACTCAGCGCCCAGCCATTGATAAAGCAGGAAATCCAGGGTGGGACGAAGGCTCATCAAAAAACTCCTCGGGGGTTCGTCATTGCGGACCTGACCCGCAATTCATGCCACACGAGCCCGGTAGTCGCTGGTCAATGCAACATGGATCCCGGGTCGAGCCCGGGATGACAAGTCAGAGGACTTCGAAAATACCCGCTGCCCCCATGCCGCCGCCAATGCACATGGTCACGCAGACACGTTTGGCACCGCGGCGCTTGCCTTCAATCAGGGCGTGGCCGGTCAGGCGCTGGCCGCTGACGCCGTAGGGGTGACCCACGGCAATCGCGCCACCGTTGACGTTGAGGCTGTCCATGGGGATGCCCAGCTTGTCGCGGCAATAAATGACCTGTACCGCAAACGCTTCGTTGAGCTCCCACAAGTCGATGTCGCTGACCTTCAGGCCCAGGCGTGCCAGCACCTTGGGGATGGCATAGACCGGGCCAATGCCCATCTCGTCGGGCTCGCAGCCGGCCACGGCAAACCCGAGGAAACGGCCCAGCGGCTGGAGGCCTTTTTTCTCGGCCACTTTTTCGTCCATCACCACCACCGCGCCACCGCCGTCAGAGAACTGGCTGGCATTGCCGGCCGTGATCACGCCGCCGGGGACGGCTGGCTTGATGCCGCTGATGCCTTCCTTGGTGGTGCCTTCGCGAATGCCCTCGTCCTTGCTGACCGTGACTTCCTTGGTGGTCAGGCCCATGACCGCATCGGCCACACCCATGGTGACGGTGATGGGCGCAATCTCGGCCTCGAATAGTCCGGCGGCCAGCGCGGCCGTCGCTTTTTGCTGGCTGGCCGCACCGTATTCGTCCATCTGTTCGCGTGTCACGCCGTAACGCTTGGCGACCTGCTCGGCGGTCTGCAGCATGTTCCAGTAAATCTCGGGCTTGTTCTTGACCAGCCAGGAATCGGCCAGCATATGGGTGTTCATTTCCTGCTGCACGCAGGAGATGCTCTCGACACCACCGGCCACGTAAATGTCAGCTTCGCCGGCGATCACGCGCTGGGCGGCCAGGGCAATGGTTTGCAGACCCGACGAGCAGAAACGGTTGACGGTGACGCCGGACACGGTGATGGGGCAACCCGCGCGCAAGGCGATCTGGCGCGCAATGTTGGCGCCGGTCGCGCCTTCGGGGTTGGCGCAGCCCATGATGACGTCATCAACCTCACCGGCCTCGATGCCGGCGCGCTTGATCGCGTGTTCGACCGCGTGGCCACCCAGGGTCGCGCCGTGGGTCATGTTGAAGGAGCCCTTCCAGCTTTTGGCCAGAGGGGTACGGGCGGTGGAAACGATTACAGCTGAAGTCATGGAAATCTCCGGTAGTCGGTATTAATTGAACGTCTTGCCTTCGGCAGCCAGCTTGGCCAGCAGGGGCGCCGGCTTCCAGAAGTTCGCATCATCAAGAGGGTTTTCTGCAAAACGATTCATGCTCTGTACCACATTGAACAAACCGATCTGGTCAGCGTACAGCGTGGGGCCGCCACGATAAATCGGGAAACCGTAGCCCATCAAATAGACCATGTCGATGTCGCTGGCCTTGGACGCAATGCCCTCCTCCAGAATGCGGGCGGCTTCGTTGACCAGTGCATACACCAGGCGCTGAACGATTTCGTCGTCGGAAATCTTGCGCGGCGTGATGCCCTGGGCAGCGCGATGGTCTTCAATCATCTTGACCACCTCGGCATTGGGAACGGCGTCGCGCTTGCCGGGCACATAGTCATACCATCCGGCACCGGTCTTTTGTCCAAAGCGACCTTTTTCGCACAGCAGATCTGCAGTTTTGCTGTACTTCATGCCTGGCTTTTCGGTGTATCGGCGCTTGCGGATGGCCCAGCCGATGTCGTTGCCGGCCAGGTCGCCCATGCGGAACGGGCCCATGGCCATGCCGAACTTCTCCATCGCCTTGTCGACCTGCGCGGGCGTGCAGCCCTCGTCCAGCAGAAAGCCGCCTTGGCGGCCGTACTGCTCGATCATGCGGTTGCCGATGAAGCCGTCGCACACGCCGGAAACCACGGCGGTTTTCCTGATCTTCTTGGCTGTAGCCATCACGGTGGCCAGCACGTCCTTGGCGGTTTTTTCACCGCGGATCACTTCGAGCAGCTTCATCACATTGGCCGGGCTGAAGAAATGCATGCCGACCACGTCTTGCGGGCGCTTGGTAAAAGCGGCGATCTTGTTAACGTCCAGCGTGGAGGTGTTGGACGCGAGAATGGCGCCGGGTTTCATCACGCGGTCGAGTTCCTTGAAGACTTTTTCCTTGACGCCCATTTCCTCGAACACGGCTTCAATCACCATGTCGGCGTCATTGAGGTCGTCGTAGCTCAGGGTGGTGGTCAGCAGGCTCATGCGCTGGTCGTATTTGTCCTGCTTGAGCTTGCCGCGTTTGACCTGCGACTCGTAGTTCTTGCGGATGATGCCAAGACCCTTGTCCAGCGCTTCCTGCTTCATCTCCAGCATCTTCACCGGAACACCGGCGTTGAGGAAATTCATGGCAATGCCGCCGCCCATCGTGCCGGCACCGATGACGGCCACCGACTTGATCTCGCGCTTGGGCGTGTCTTCCGGCACGTCCGGAATTTTGGAAGCGGCGCGCTCAGCCACGAAGATGTGGCGCAGGGCACGGCTTTCCGGCGTGAACATCAGGGCGGTGAAAATCTCGCGCTCAAAGGCCATGCCCTCTTCGAATTTTTTCTTCGTTGCAGCTTCCACCGCGTCCACACACTTGCCCGGCGCCGGGAAGTTTTTGGCCATGCCCTTGACCATGTTGCGCGCAAACTGGAAGTAAGCATCGCCGTTCGGATGTTTGCAAGGCAGATTGCGGACCAGCGGCAGGGGCCGGGTGTCGGCGATGGACTGCGCGAAGGCCAGCGCTTCTTGGGCCAGCGACTCGGCGGACGCTGCCATTTTGTCAAACAGTTTCTGGCCGGGGATCTGGGCCAGCAGCTCGCTCTTGACCGGCTCGCCACTGACAATCATGTTCAGTGCCGGCTCCACACCGATGGCACGCGGCAGACGCTGCGTGCCGCCGGCGCCGGGAATCAGGCCCAGCTTGACTTCAGGCAGTGCCACGCTGGTGCCCGGCGCCGCGATGCGGTAATGGCAGCCCAGGGCCAGCTCCAGCCCACCACCCATGCACACCGAGTGCACGGCCGCCACCACAGGCTTTAAAGAGTTTTCTACCGCGAGGATGACGCTCAGCAAATTGGGTTCGGCCAGCGCTTTCGGGGTGCCGAATTCCTTGATGTCCGCGCCGCCGGAGAAAGCCTTGCCTGCGCCGGTCAGCACAATGGACTTGATTGCAGAATCTGCATGGGCCTTTTGCAGCCCATCCGTGATGCCCAGGCGCGTGGCATGGCCCAGGCCATTGACCGGCGGATTGTCGAGCGTGATCACCGCCACACTGCCGTGGACTTCGTATTTCGCTGTCATTGCTTTTCCTTTGTTGCGTTGCCCCGGTGCATGCGCGGCCGGAATCAGGATGGATCAAACGGGACGGCAATCAAAATAGTACGACCGTTCTTTTCTGCATTGTAGAGCGCTTATGTTGCACTGCAACCCTGGGCACGCCTGACTTTGTCCCAGCCGTGACAAGCCGTGCCCGCAAACCGGTCACACCTCCAGCCACTCCTTGCGGATGTAGGCATCGGCCCGCAGGCTGTCGGGCGTGCCCTGGAAGACGATGCTGCCGTGACCCATGACCAGCGCCCGATCCGAGATAGCCATGGCAATGGTCAACTTCTGCTCGATCAGCAGCACTGAAATGCCTTTGGCTTTGAGCGTCTGCAGGTACTGGCCCACCAGTTCGACAATTTTGGGTGCGAGGCCTTCGGTCGGCTCGTCGATGATGATCAGGTCCGGGTCGCCCATCAGCGCACGGCACAGGGTCAACATCTGCTGTTCGCCACCTGACAAGACACCGGCCTCGTTGTGCTGGCGCTCCCGCAGTCGCGGGAACATCTGGTACATGTCTTCAAACGACCAGCGGCTGCCCTTGCCCTTGCCTTTTTGGCCCAGCATCAGGTTCTGGTGCACGGTGAGCGTCGGAAAGATGTCACGGTTCTCGGGCACGTAACCAATGCCCATATGGGCGACCTCGTAGGCCTTGCGGCCTGTGATGGGTTTGCCCTTCCACTGAATGTCGCCCTGGCAATCGACCAGGCCCATGATCGCCTTGGCGGTGGTGGAACGGCCGGAGCCGTTTCGCCCCAGAAGGGCCACGATTTCGCCGGGCTGCACGTCAAATTGCACGCCATGCAGTACATGGCTTTTGCCGTAATAGGCATGAAGATTTTGAATTTTCAGCATGAAAGGCTCCGACGGGCCGCCCCTAGGCAGCCTTTAGCCCCCTCTGGGGGCAGCGAAGTACACGAAGTGGCGAGCGTGGGGGTCATGTTCAATGGCTCCCAGCTTGGGCGTCGGCGACGTGGGAACCGAGATAGGCCTCCTGCACGCGCGGATTGGCGCGCACGGCGTCTGGCGTATCGAACGCGAGCACTTCGCCGTAGACCACCACGGCAATCCTGTCGGCAAGGCCAAACACCACGCCCATGTCGTGCTCCACCGTTAGCAGGGTTTTGCCCACGGTTACTTCCTTGATCAGGTTGATGAAGCGGCTGGTTTCGCTGCGGCTCATGCCGGCCGTCGGCTCATCGAGCAGGATCACGCCAGCGCCCCCGGCGATCGTGATACCGATTTCCAGCGCGCGTTGCTCCGCATAGGTCAGGTTGATCGCCAGCACGTCACGTTTTCTGTCGAGCTTGATCATCTTCAGGAGCTCGTCTGCGCGATCATTGGCGTCGTCCAGATCGGCCAGAAATTTCAGGAAGGTGTATTTGTAGCCAAGACTCCAGAGCACGCCGCAGCGCAGGTTTTCGAACACACTGAGCTTTGGGAAGATATTGGTGATTTGAAAGCTGCGCGACAGGCCCATCCGGTTGATTTCAAACGGCTTTTTTCCGTTGATGCGTTGACCGCCCAGCAGCATCTCGCCGCTGCTGGGTTCAAAGCGCCCGCTCATCAGGTTGAACAGCGTGGACTTGCCAGCGCCGTTGGGCCCGATGATGCCAATACGTTCACCGGCGTTCACGGCCAGGCTGATGCCGCGGATGATTTCTGTCTTGCCGAAGCTCTTGCGCAAATCTCTCAGTTCAAGTGCGTAGGTCATGACAAGGCCTCCCTGCGCTTGATTTCTTTTTCAATGTATTCCTGGATCTCACCCCACTGGATCAGGAACTGGCGGCGCGTGACCTCAAACAGACCGAGTCCGGTCAGCATCACAAACGCAGCGCCGAACCAGCTGTTGATGCCCTTGACGTCCAGCAAGACACCCAGGAACCGAAGTTCCGAACCCAGTGTGGTGTTGAGCTGCAGGTGATAGACCATTTCAATCATCGCGCCGGCGCCCGCCAACAGAACCAGCATTGTCACTGACATGGCCAGATAACTGACCCACAGCTGCCTGAGCCTGCCAAAAGCAGCAACACGCAGGTTCATCATGATCAGGCTGGCGATGCCGCCGGGCGCATACATCACCATCAGCAGGAAAATCAGGCCGAGGTAAAGCAGCCAGGCGTTGGTGAATTCGGACAGGAGTACAAACGCCAGCACCATCAGAACGCCGCCGATGATGGGGCCGAAGAAGAAGGTGGCGCCGCCGAGAAAGGTAAACAACAGATACGCGCCTGATCGCGCTGCCCCGACCACCTCTGCGGTGACGATTTCGAAACTAAGCGCGCCCAGCCCACCCGAAATGCCCGCAAAAAAGCCGGCGATGATAAACGCGAAGTAGCGCACTTTCTGCGTGTCATAACCCACAAACTCTACACGTTCGGGATTGTCCCGAACCGCATTGAGCATACGCCCCAGCGGCGTGCGGGTAAAAGCGAACATGGCGGCCACGGCCACAAAGGTATAGACCGCGATCAGGTAATACACCTGGACCTGGGGACCGAAGGTGATGCCCATCACTGCCTTGCCGGTCACCCGATTGCCGGAAACCCCACCTTCGCCGCCAAAAAATTCGGGAATCATCAGCGACAACGCAAAGACAAGCTCGCCCAAGCCGAGCGTAATCATGGCAAAGGTGGTGCCCGCTTTGCGTGTCGTCACGTAACCGAACAGCACGGCGAAGCCTACCCCCGCAAGTCCTCCCACCAGCGGCACAAGCGACACCGGCAACGCCAGCGCGCCGCTGCTGATGTTGTTGAGCGCATGAATGGCGAGGAAAGAACCCAGGCCGGTGTAGACCGCATGCCCGAAACTGAGCATGCCCCCCTGCCCCAGCAGTATGTTGTAGGACAGGCAGGCAATGATGGCGATGCCCATTTGTGACAACACGGTCCTGGCCAAGCCACTTGTAAACATCATGGGCGCCACCACAAGCACGATGGCGAACAGGCCCCAGATCACCCAGCGGCCTACGTTGAAAGGCTTGAATTGGTAATGGTCCTTCATGCGTCAACCCTCCCGCTTTCCAAGCAGGCCGCGAGGCCTGAAGATCAGGATGAGTACAAGGAAAAGGTAAGGAAGAATAGGTGCCACCTGAGACAGTGTCAGCTTGATATAGGAATTGTTGGCGAGGGAATCACCCAACGGCAGCCCGATTTGCTCGGCCAGGGTGGCGAGCGAATAGTCAAACGCCACGGCAAAGGTCTGTATGACGCCGATGAGAATGGAGGCCACAAAGGCTCCCGACAGTGAGCCCATGCCGCCGACCACCACCACCACAAAAATCACAGAGCCCACGGTAGCAGCCATGGCCGGCTCCGTGAGAAAGGTGCTGCCGCCTATCACGCCGGCCAGCCCAGCCAGCGCTGAGCCAGCGCCGAACACCAGCATGAAGACGCGCGGTACATTGTGTCCCAGCGACTCGACCGCCTCGGGGTGTGTCAACGCGGCCTGAATAACCAGGCCAATGCGGGTGCGCGTCAACAGCAGCCAGACGGAGGCCAGCATCACCACGGCCACCAGCATCATGAAGCCGCGCGTGGCAGGAAACGGGGAGCAGACAATACGGACGGCGGCATCGGCCGTACTGCAAAGTTCGGCAGGCGCGGTACCCCAGATCAGGCTCAAGCCCTTGATCGAATCGTTGATCAGCGTGAACGCCGGTCCCTGAAGGATTTCGGGCGGACGGAACTCTACCGCAATGCGGCCCCAGATGAGCTGGACCAGCTCCACAATCACGTAGGACAGCCCGAAGGTAATCAGCAACTCGGGGACATGGCCAAACTTGTGCACCTTGCGCAAGCTGACACGTTCAAACAGGGCTCCCAGCCCGCCAACCACCAGCGGCGCAATCAGCAGCGCGGCCCAAAAGCCAACAAACTGGGAAACTGTATAACCCACGTAGGCGCCCAGCATGTAAAAACTGGCGTGCGCGAAGTTCAGTACGCCCATCATACTGAAAATCAGCGTCAGCCCGGAACTGAGCATGAACAGCAAAAGCCCGTAGCTCAAGCCGTTTAGCATCGAAATGATGAAAAACTCCATTCCTCTAGACCTTCCTGATCAATGAAAATAAAAGAGCCCGATACGGCAACCCGCTCGGGCTCTGTCTTCAGGCGTCGGAATTTATGGACGCTTCATCTGGCAGCTGGTCGGCGTGCTGGACACGTAGTTCGGATATTCCTTGACCATCGCCAGCGTCATGCCAGTCTTCTCGGGGCTGTAGGGGCTCTTCGCATCGGCTTTCTGCCAGACCGACATGTACAGCGGCTGCTGCAACTGGTGATCGGTCTTGCGCATCTCCACCTCGCCGTTGAAGCTCTGCACACGCAGGCCTTCCATGGCAGCAGCGACCTTCACCGGATCGGTGGATTTGGCCTTGGCCATGGCCGCACCCAGCATTTCATAGATGCGGATGGTCGAGCCAGTGTAGAAGTCGTCGTTGTACTTGGCGTTGAACTCCTGCATCCACTTGCCCATCTGCCCACCCATGTTGTAGTGGTTGTAGGCGATCTGATAGACGCGTCCGGCGCCGTTTTGCCCCAGGGCCGTTGGTGTACCGGTGACGCCAGCGTAGTAGGTGAAGAACTTGCCGTTGTAGCCATTCTCGTTGGCGGCCTTGATCAGCAGGGACAGGTCGGAACCCCAGTTGCCTGTGATCACCGTGTCGGCGCCGGATGCCTTGATCTTGGCGATGTATGGGGCGAAGTCGCGCGTTTGAGCCAGGGGGTGCAGATCTTCTCCGACGACCTGGATGTCAGGGCGCTTGCGCGCCAGCGCTTCCTTGCCGAACTTCACAACCTGATGGCCGTGCGAATAATTCTGGTTCAGAAAATAAACCTTCTTGATGTCTGGCTGGCCAGCCATGAAGCTGGACATCGCTTCCATTTTCATCGAGGTATCGGCATCAAAACGGAAGTGCCAGTAGCTGCACTTGCTGTTGGTCAGGTCCGGGTCCACCGCCGAGTCATTGAGGTAGATCACCTCTTTGCCCGGGTTGCGCTCATTGTGTTTTGAGATTGCGTCGGACAAGGCCAACGCGACCGAAGAGCCGTTGCCCTGGATGATGTAACGCGCGCCCTGGTCGATCGCGGCCTTCAGCGCATTCAGGCTTTCTGCCGGGCTGAGCTTGTTGTCGATGGTCGAGAACTCAAATTTCACGCCAGCGGGGTTGCCGGTACCACTGTATTTTTCAGCGAAAAACTGATAACCCTTGGTCTGGGCGAGGCCCACCGGCCCTAGTAAACCGGTCAAAGGATCAATCCTGACCAGCTTGACGGTTTGACCCGTGAGCGGCCCGGCTGGGAACACGGGCGCGCCGGCCGCCTGCACGGGAGCGGCTTTGGCCGCAGGCGCAGGCTTGGCCGCAGGCGCAGCTGGCTTTGCAGGCGCAGCAGTCTGCGCAAAAACGGTACCGGCGCATGCAAAAGCAGCTGCCAGTGCGAGGTGTCTGATCTTAAAAGTCATCAATGTCTCCTAGGTAATCACAATGGAATTGGATGAGCGTACAAGTTTTGTGCAGTGCAGCGATCAGGGATTGCCCCTAAGCATCCCTGTTTCTATCGCCGATGCGACAGCTGTACCGCCACAGTCGATTGCCCCGTTCTGCACTGCAGCAGTGCACGCCGCGAGGCTGACGGCACCTCAGGTTGAAGGCAACTGATAGTCCTTCAGCTGCTCCCGCAAGCGCGTTTTCAGCATCTTGCCGGTGGCGCCCAGCGGAATGGCATCGACAAACACCACGTCGTCGGGTATTTGCCATTTGGCGGTCTTGCCTTCATAAAACTTGATCAACTCCTCGCGCGTGACCTCGGCGCCGGGTTTTTTCACCACGGCGATGATGGGGCGCTCGTCCCACTTCGGGTGCCGCACGCCGATGCAGGCCGCCATGGCCACGGCAGGGTGCGCCACGGCAATGTTTTCGATGTCGATGGAGCTGATCCATTCGCCGCCGGACTTGATCACGTCCTTGCTGCGGTCGGTGATCTGCATGTAGCCGTCGGCATCGATGGTGGCGACGTCGCCGGTCGGGAACCAGCCATCGATCAACGGGTCACCGCCCTCGCCCTTGAAATACTCGGCAATGATCCACGGACCCTTGACATACAGGTCGCCGTAGGCCTTGCCGTCCCAGGCCAGCTCCTTGCCCTCGGGGTCCACGATCTTCATGTCCACGCCGTAAATGGCCCTTCCCTGCTTCAGGAGGATCTTCATCTGCTCGTCTTTCGACATGCCCAGGTGCTTGTTTTTGAGTGTGCACAGCGTTCCCAGTGGCGACATCTCGGTCATGCCCCAGGCGTGCAGCACCTCGACGCCATAGTCTTCCTGGAAGGCGTGGATCATTGCGGGCGGGCAGGCCGAGCCACCGATCACGGTGCGCTTGAGCGTCGAGAACTTCAAGCCAGCCGGCTTCATGTGCCCTAGCATCATCTGCCAGACCGTAGGCACGCCTGCGGCATAACTCACCTTCTCGGCTTCGATCAGCTCATAAATCGACTTGCCGTCCAGTGCCGGCCCGGGAAACACCAGCTTGGCGCCGGTCAGTGCAGCCGAATAGGGAATGCCCCAGGCATTGACGTGGAACATGGGCACCACAGGCAGGATGGAGTCGCGAGCGCTCAGGCACATCACATCGGGCAAGGCAGCCGCATAGGCATGCAGAATGGTCGAGCGGTGGCTGTACAGCGCTGCCTTGGGATTGCCCGTGGTGCCGCTGGTGTAACACATGCTCGACGCCGAGTTTTCGTCGAAGCTGGGCCAGCTGTAGTCGGCCGGATGCGGTTCGATCCAGGCTTCGTAGCTGCTCAGGTTGGGGATGCCGCTGTCCGCAGGCAGCTTGTCCACATCACACAGCGCAATGTAATGCTTGATGGTGGTGCACTTGGCATGGAAGGCCTGCACCAGTGGCAGGAAGGACATGTCGAAAAACAGCACCTGGTCTTCAGCGTGGTTGGCAATCCAGGCCACCAGGTCGGGGTGGAGGCGTGGATTGAGGGTGTGCAGCACGCGGCCGGAGCCGCTGACACCGAAATACAGCTCGAGGTGACGGAAACCGTTCCACGCCAGCGTCGCCACGCGGTCGCTGAACTTCAGCTTGAGCGCGTCCAGTGCGCCGGCCACCTGACGCGAGCGGCGTGCCACGTCACGGTAGGTGTAGCGGTGGATGTCGCCTTCCACGCGGCGCGACACAATCTCGGCGTCGCCATGGTGGCGCTCGGCAAAATCGATCAGCGATGAAATCAGCAGCGGCTGGTTTTGCATCAAACCCAACATGGTCTTGTTTCCTTTTTTATCCGGTAAAAAATCAATGTTCTGCGACAGTGTCGTGGGTCCATGGTAACGCCCGCGCCGACCGCCTCGTACTGGAAAATCCTTTTAATCCGCACGCTGCAGCAGGCGCTGACTATGACCCCGCATGGGCTGTCGGGCAAGGGATGTCGCCGGTCCGACAGTTTCTAGGTATAAACCCGGGATATGCAAACCCGGATCCTGCGGCTGCGGGACAATCGTGCCCATGCACCTTGAAGAAGCCGCCCTGCCCCACCACCGCTTCCTTCGCAGCCAGCCCTGGTTTGCAGCCTTGCCCGATGAAAGCCGCACCAGCCTGCTGGAACGCACGCTGACGCTGGCAGGCCGCAAGGGAGACGTGATGCTGGCGGCCGGCACGCCGGTCAAGGGGTGGTACGCCGTGCTTTCGGGCCTGGTCAAGCTGCAAAGCAGGTCGACCGAAGGACGGGTATCGGCTTTTCTCGGTGTGCCCGATGGCGAATGGTTCGGCGAGGGCTCGGTGCTGAAAACCGAGGCGCGGCGCTATGACGTGATCGCGTTGCGCGACACCGAGTTGCTGTGCCTGCCACGCGCCCAGTTCGATGAGTTGCTGGCCGGGTGTCTGCCCTTCAACCACTTTTTGGTGTCTCACCTGAACCGACGTCTCGGCCAGGCTATGACCATCATCGAGGCGGGGCGCCTGCGCTCACCCGAGCAGCGCGTTGCCCTGTATCTGAGCCGCGTTTTCTGGCAGGGCCGGCGCCGGCTGGTGCTGTCGCAGGAGGAGCTCGGCCACCTGGCCGGCCTGTCGCGGCAGACGGTCAACCGGGCCCTCAAATCCATGGAGCAGCTCGGCCTGGTGTCGCTGGAATTCGGCCGGGTTGCCATGCTCGACGAGCAGGCGCTGGCAGCTTACGCGGAAACAAGGCCCCCACGGTCGCTCACTGCGTGTAGCTCCCTGCCCCCCGAGGGGGCCGCTGCGCCTGCGGTCCGGCAAAGCCGGTCCCGCGGCCCCGGCTGATGAGGAAAGAGCGCTCACGCCCGTCGCTTCGTGTACTGCGCTGCCCCCCGAGGGGGCCGCTGCGCCTGCGGTCCGGCA
>NZ_JBDNGU010000108.1:0-22512 GCF_041689105.1 Polaromonas sp.
GCCGATGGGCAGGTCTTCGCGGATCTTGAAACCGGCGATAGCCTTCTTGGCCTTGGTGACAACAGGCTTCTGGCCGGCGATCTTGGTCATGTCGCCAACGGCGTTGTCCATGACCTTTTTGTCGGCAACCGCCTCGCTCACGCCCATATTGAGCGTGATCTTGGTGATGCGGGGAACCTGCATCGGCGACTTGTAGCTGAATTTTTCAATCAGTGACGGCGCGATTTTCTCGCGGTACTGGGCCTGCAGGCGAGCCTGGGCAGGAGCAGCTTGGGTAGGTGCGGTTTTAGCCATGTTTATGCAACCTTGATTTCGTCGCCACTGGACTTGAAGACGCGAACCTTCTTGCCGTCGGTCAGAAGCTTGATGCCCACACGGTCCGCCTTGCCCGTTGCGGCATTGAAAATGGCCACGTTGGACTGGTGAATCGGCATGCTTTTTTCAACAATGCCGCCGGTGGTGCCTTTAAGGGGATTTGGCTTGGTGTGTTTTTTCACCAGATTGAGGCCCTCAACCAGCACATAGCTGTCGTCTTTGCGGAGTGTTATCGTGCCGCGCTTGCCTTTGTCGCGGCCTGCGATCACGATGATTTCGTCGCCTTTGCGAATCTTGTTCATGGCGTGTCCTTACAGAACTTCAGGAGCCAGGGACACGATCTTCATGAACTTCTCGGTGCGCAGTTCGCGCGTGACCGGTCCGAAGATGCGGGTGCCGATAGGCTCCAGCTTGGCGTTAAGCAGCACAGCTGCATTGCCATCGAATTTGACGAGCGAGCCATCACCACGGCGGATGCCCTTGGCAGTACGAACGACCACGGCGCTGTAAACCTCGCCTTTTTTGACGCGGCCACGCGGAGCGGCTTCTTTGATACTCACCTTGATGACGTCACCAACGCTGGCGTACCGGCGCTTGGAGCCGCCCAGAACCTTGATGCACATCACGGATTTGGCACCCGTGTTGTCAGCAACATCGAGCTTGGATTGCGTTTGAATCATTTAAATTAGTCCCAACTTGCACCGGCGCCTTTTCCCTTGCAGGAAGACTTGCCAGTCAGTCTTGGGCCCGTCGTCCACACTGCAAACCACTTGCGATGCTTCCGTTAGGCAGAATTCTCAGCTTTTTACAGCGAAGCCCATGATTATTACCAAATTGGCAAGCCTTGTCAACATCTTCGCATGCAAATCCTTCACCAACATACGTCGCGAATCGGGATTTATGACCAAACAGGACTCCAACCCTTTAGTTACAAGCGCCAGCAGCTATTAATTCAGGAGCGTATTAAATGGCGTCGCGTAGCCACCCGCTGTCAATTCCATGCGTCTTCTAACCGGGTAAAAGCAGGTATTGGTCGGCGAGGGCCAGAAATTCTGCAAGTTGGGGATCGCGTTGGTTTTCCTCTGTCAGCAGCTCGGCCACCGCAACCGCCAGCGATTTTGCCAGCGAGGCATCCAGAAAAAGGAGGCGGGATCGGCGCGCCAGCACATCCTCAACCGTCCTGGCGTACTCGTAACGCGCGGAAAAACGCACCATCGCTTCCGTCAGTCCGCCACCTAACACCCGCTCAGCGCCAGGCAGGGCCTGCACCTCCGCGGCTTCGCTTCCATACAGGTGCAAGCCGGGCGCATCGCTGATTTTGTGGGGCAAGGCATGGGCCGGTAGCTGGGCGCCGACCAGTTTGAGATCGGCCGTCACCCCGCCCGGTCGCCTGGCGAGAAGGGCTGCAGCAAAGCAGTTGTCCAGCACGTCTTCGGCCATGGCACGGTAGGTTGTCCATTTGCCGCCAGTTACGGTCACCAGGCCGCTTTTGCTGACCAATACCGTGTGCTCGCGCGATAACGCCTGCGTGCTGTCACCGTCATCTTCGGGCGGCTTGACGAGAGGCCTAAGCCCTACCCAGATGCTCTTGATATCTGCGGGCCCAGGCGCCTTGCTCAGATACCGTGCCGACTCACCCAGGATGAAATCGACCTCTTCGCGGAATGCCAGCGGTTCGCGCGCCAGGTCGTTGCGCGGTGTATCTGTGGTTCCGAGAATGGTTTTGCCCAGCCAAGGCACGGCAAACAGCACCCGTCCGTCGGCAGTTTTCGGCACCAGTAGCGCATGATCGGTCGGCAAGAATGAGCGGTCCACCACGATATGCACACCTTGGCTGGGCGCGACCATGGGCTTGGTTTCGCGGCCAATGGCCTGGCCATCGAGCAGGCGCAATTGGTCCACCCAGACGCCAGCCGCATTCACAATACATTTGGCACGCAACGCAAGTGTTTGCCCACTTTCATTGTCAGTGGCCTGCAGACCCACCAGCTTGCCGCCTTCATGGAGAAGGCCGGTGGCAGGGCAATAATTGACCAGCAGCGCGCCAGCGCGCGCCGCGCTGCGCGCCAGGGCAAGGGCCAGACGTGCGTCGTCAAACTGCCCATCCCAGTATTTGACGCCCCCCTTGAGCCCGTCCTGATGGGCTGTGGGCAGCAGTTGCAAGGTTTCCGCGCGATTCAAGAACTGCGTCGCACCAAGACCCGCTTTGCCAGCCAGGGCGTCATACATCTTGAGCCCCACACCATAAAACGGTGCCTCCCAGAACTTGTAAGAAGGCATCACAAAAGGCAAGGGTTGCGCCAAATGCGGCGCATTGGCCAGCAGGCGTGTGCGTTCGTGCAGTGCTTCGCGAACCAGGGAAATATTGCCTTGGGCAAGGTAACGGACACCACCATGCACCAGTTTGGTGGCGCGGGACGAGGTGCCTTTGGCAAAGTCGTGCGACTCGACAAGGACGACAGAAAATCCTCGCGCCGCGGCGTCCAGCGCAACACCCAGTCCGGTGGCTCCACCGCCAATGATCGCGATGTCGTAGGTATGGGGCGCCCTGAGGCGGTTGATCAGATCTGCGCGCCGTGTTGGCAACAGCGGGGATTCAAAAGTCATGGGCTCCATTGTGGATCTCCGGGAAAACCCTTGCACAGGTTTTGCCTTTCGCGTTTTTTGTCTTTTTGTCTTTTTGTTGCCAAGTGCGTGCGGCCCGCCACGGCGCCACACGCACTTTTCATCCTCAGCACGCTGCGGGCCGCGCGGCTCGCAGAGCGAGAACCCAGGAGGCTATCGGGCTACTAGCGAACCTTGCCGTCCTTCCAGGCTTGCAGCAACTTGTCGTAGTTGATGGTCTCGCCCTTGGGCTTTTCATTCGCCAGTTTTTTCCACGGCGCGCCGGTGTCGCTGAGGTACTTGGCCGGGTCAACCTTGGGATTGAGCTTGGGTGGGCATTTTTCCATGCCAGCACGTTCGAGGCGGGCCATGACCTCGTCCATCTCTTCGGCCAGGTTGTCCATCGCCTGCTGCGGGGTTTTCTCGCCAGTCACGGCCACCGCAACGTTTTTCCACCACAGCTGCGCCAGCTTGGGGTAGTCGGGCACGTTGGTGCCGGTCGGCGTCCACGCTACACGGGCCGGGCTGCGATAGAACTCCACCAGACCACCAAGCTTGGGCGCCATGTCGGTCATGGCCTTGGACTGGATGTCCGATTCGCGGATTGGCGTCAGGCCCACGAGCGTTTTCTTCAGGGATGTCGTCTTGGCGGTCACGAACTGGGCGTACAGCCATGCTGCGGCCACCTTGTTGGCGTCATGATCCTTGAAGAAGGTCCATGAACCCACGTCCTGGTAGCCGTTTTGCATGCCCTGCTTCCAGTATGGCCCGTTGGGGCCGGGAGCCATGCGCCACTTCGGCGTGCCGTCCGCATTGACCACAGGCAACCCTGGCTTGATCATGTCAGCCGTGAACGCGGTGTACCAAAAAATTTGCTGGGCAATCTGGCCCTGGGCGGGGACAGGGCCGGCTTCGCCGAAGGTCATGCCAATGGCCTCCTTGGGCGAATACTTCTTCATCCAGTCGATGTACTTGGTGAGCGCATAGACTGCCGCGGGTGAGTTGGTCGCGCCACCGCGTGAAACAGATGCACCTTGTGGTGTGCAGCCGTCAGCGGATGCACGAATGCCCCATTCATCTACGGGCTTGCCGTTGGGGATGCCGATGTCTGCAGCACCTGCCATGGACAACCATGCATCGGTAAAGCGCCAGCCCAGGGATGGGTCTTTCTTGCCGTAATCCATGTGACCATAGATAGGCTTGCCATCAATGTTCTTCACATCGTTGGTAAAGAAGGCAGCGATATCTTCGTACGCGCTCCAATTTAATGGTACGCCCAGGTCGTAGCCGTATTTGGCCTTGAATTTGGCTTTGAGCTCTGGCTTTTCAAACAAGTCAGCACGGAACCAGTACAAGTTGGCGAACTGTTGGTCAGGCAGTTGGTAGAGCTTGCCATCGGGCGCTGTCGTGAAACTGGTGCCGATGAAGTCTTTCAGGTCCAGGCCGGGGTTGGTCCACTCTTTTCCGGTTCCCGCCATGTAGTCGGTGAGATTCAGGATCTTGCCGTAACGGTAGTGGGTCCCGATGAGGTCAGAGTCGGTGATCCAGCCGTCATAAATCGACTTGCCGGACTGCATGGAGGTTTGTAGTTTCTCCACCACGTCGCCTTCACCGATCAGGTCATGCTTGACTTTAATACCAGTGATTTCTTCGAAGGCCTTGGCCAGCGTCTTGGATTCGTACTCATGGGTGGCGATGGTTTCGGACACCACCGAAATTTCGCTGACGCCCTTGGCCTTCAGCTTGGCCGCCGCATCAATGAACCATTTCATCTCGGTCGCCTGCTGGTCTTTTGACAGCGTGGAAGGCTGGAACTCGTTTTCAATCCATTTTTTCGCAGCGTCGGTAACCGCCGCGGCGGGTGCTGCAGCGGGCGCGGGCGCAGTAGCCGCTGGCGGCGCTGCGGCGACAGGCTCTTCCTTCTTGCCGCAGGCAGTTGTCATCAGCACAGCAGCGCCGATGGCAGACAGTGTGTAGATAGCGCGTTTCATGGGGCTACCCCCCAAGTGTGCATCGCAGCCGCAGCTGCGACAGATGGGTAAAAGGTCATGTTTTTCTCCTAATATGCTTCCCGCTTGTTCTCCTGCGCGTCGACGGGGAAGGGTTGCCGCGCGCCTGTCTCCTAACTTCGTATCGCTAACCTTTTTGGAGAATCAGCCCCAATAGCAACATGGACGCAATAAAACTGAACCATATGGACACGTCGACCTGCAGCCCCAACAGGGTGGCGAGCTTGCCGCTGATCCCGATAAAGATCAGGTTCACATAGGCGGCTGCCAACAGGCCAATAAACAGCCGGTCACCACGCGTCGTATCCAGTGGCAAAAAGCCCCGGCGCAGGCTGGTCGGGGACTTCAGCTCCCAAACGGTCATGCCCACCAGCATCAGCCCAATACTGCTGAAAAAGACCGCCACGGGCGTGGTCCAAGCCATCCAGTCAAACATACAGAGGTTCCCCTTAAACACGGCCCATCGCGAAACCCTTCGCGATGTAATTACGAACAAACCAGATCACGATCGCGCCCGGCAAAATCGTCAGGACACCGGCGGCAGCCAGCGTGGCCCAGTCCATGCCCGACGCAGAGATGGTGCGCGTCATCGTGGCCGCAATCGGCTTGGCATTGACACTGGTGAGGGTTCGAGCGAGCAACAACTCAACCCAACTGAACATGAAGCAGAAGAAAGCGGCAACTCCGACACCCGCCTTGATCAGGGGTAGAAAAATCGTGACAAAGAAGCGCGGGAAGGAGTAGCCGTCGATGTAAGCCGTTTCATCGATTTCGCGCGGAATACCGCTCATGAATCCTTCCAGAATCCAGACCGCCAATGGCACATTGAACAAGAGGTGCGCCAGCGCCACGGCGAGGTGCGTGTCCATCAGGCCCACAGTGGTGTACAGCTGGAAGAAAGGCAGCAAGAACACCGCAGGCGGCGTCATGCGGTTGGTCAGCAACCAGAAGAAAACATGCTTGTCGCCCAGAAATCTGTAACGTGAAAAAGCATAGGCCGCAGGCAAGGCCACGGCGAGGGAAATGACCGTGTTGATGGCGACATAGATCAGGCTGTTGATATAACCCGAGTACCAGGCCGGGTCAGTCAGGATGGTTTTGTAGTTGGCCCAGGTGAAATGCGCAGGAAACAAGGAGAAGCCAGCAGCGATTTCGTTGTTGGTCTTGAACGACATGTTGACCATCCAGTAGATGGGCAGCAGGGCAAAAACGATGTAGGCGAGCAGGAACAGCGTGCGCTTCTGGAACCGGGGCTTATTCATGGCCACCCTCCTTTTGCTGGGTGCCGACGCGCTGCATCCAGTTGTACAAGATAAAACACAGCAACAGGATGATCAGAAAGTAGATCAGCGAGAAAGCGGCTGCCGGCCCGAGATCAAACTGCCCCACCGCTTTTTGAGTCAGAAACTGCGACAAGAACGTGGTCGAGTTGCCCGGCCCCCCGCCTGTCAGCACGAAGGGTTCGGTGTAGATCATGAAACTGTCCATGAAGCGCAGCAGCACCGCGATCATCAACACGCCACGCATTTTAGGAAGCTGCACATACCAAAACACAGCAAGCTTGCTGGCTCCGTCAATACTTGCGGCCTGGTAATAGGCGTCCGGGATCGAGCGCAATCCGGCGTAACCGAGCAGGGCTACCAAGGGCGTCCAGTGCCAGACATCCATGAGCAAAACCGTGAGCCAGGCGTGGCTTGCATTACCGGTGTAGCTGTACTCAATCCCCAGGCTCTTCAGCGCCGCGCCCATCAGGCCAATGTCGGTGCGCCCGAAAATTTGCCAGATGGTGCCCACGACATTCCAGGGAATCAGCAGGGAGAGGGAAACAATGACCAGCACCACCGAGGCCCTCCAGCCCTGAGCTGGCATGGACAAAGCCAGCATGATGCCCAGCGGGATTTCCAGCGCCAGGACGGCAAACGAGAAAGTCAGTTGTCGCCATAGGGCGCCGTGCAGCTCTTCGTCGCGCATGATGGCGGCAAACCATTCGGTACCGACAAACACCCGCCGATCGGGCGAGATGATGTCCTGCACCGAGTAGTTGACCACCACCATCAGCGGCAAGATGGCCGAGAACGCGACGCAAATCAGCACGGGCAGGACCAGGAACCAGGCTTTCTGGTTCACCGGCTTGGTGGTCGTGCTCATGGAGCCCCCACGCTCGGCACTGGCGTGCCCTCGCTGCCCCTCAGGGGGGCATTCGCTTGCTTGAAGCGGTTCTGCGCTGCGCTCATTGCACAAACTCCTCGTTTTTGTAAAAACAGGTGTGCTCGTTCATCACCTGCAGCCAGACCGTGTCGCCCGCAGCCAGTGGCGCGGCATCAGACGACAAGCGGGCTTTGAGCGCATGGCCCGCCACGCTGGCACTCAGCATGACGTGGGTGCCTACGTCCTGAATCTGCGACACCTGCACCGCCAGTGCCCCAGCTGTGCCAGCAGGAACCAGAGCGAGATACTCGGGGCGAATTCCGAGCTTGATGTCGCCCGCAGGCAAGGCTCGCCCGGATGGCAGGGCCAGGGTTGCGCCTGCCAGGTGGAATCCTTCCTTGTCGGCGCTGCCAGGCAGAAAGTTCATGCCGGGCGAGCCGATGAAATGCCCGACAAAGGTATGGCTGGGCCGCTCGAACAAGTCAGCCGGTGAGCCCACTTGCACGGCGCGTCCGCGCGCCATCACCACCACCTGATCAGCGAAAGTGAGCGCCTCCACCTGGTCATGGGTGACGTAGATCAGCGTCAATTTGAGTTCGTGGTGAATCTGCTTGAGCTTGCGGCGCAATTGCCATTTAAGGTGCGGGTCGATCACCGTCAGCGGCTCGTCAAACAAGACCGCCGACACATCCGGGCGCACCAGTCCGCGACCCAGCGATATTTTCTGCTTGGCGTCTGCCGCCAGGCCGGCCGCGCGCTGATTCAGCTGGCCGCTCATCTCCAACATTTCAGCGATTTCTCCGACCCGCTTTTTAATCTGGTCCTCCGGCATTTTTCGGTTGCGCAGCGGGAAGGCCAGGTTGTCTGCCACCGTCATGGTGTCGTAGATCACCGGGAACTGGAACACCTGCGCAATGTTGCGCTCCTGCGGCGTGGCATGGGTCATGTCGCGACCGTCGAACTTCACCGTGCCTTGCGACGGCGCCAGCAGGCCGGAAATCAGGTTCAGCATGGTCGTCTTGCCGCAGCCCGATGGCCCCAGCAGCGCGTAGGCGCCGCCGTCCTCGAACGTCATCTGCAGCGGCAGCAAGGCGTAGTCGGCATCCACGCGCGGATTGGCCTTGTAAGCGTGCGCCAGGTCCAGCTCAATGCGGGCCATATCAATGCCCTCCCTGGCGCCGGGGCGCGACCAGCAAGGCACCGCCAGCATCAAACACATAGGCGTGAGAGGGATGGAGGTGCAGCGTGATCGCTTCGCCGAGGTCAAAGTAACGCACGCCCGTCAGTTGCGCCACGAGTTCTCCCACGGCCGTGCTCACATGCACAAAGGTGTCGGAACCTGAAATTTCTGCCAGCTCGACCTTGCCGGCCAGGGCGATGTCGCCGGCACGCGGGGTTTGGCGCAGGGCGCTGGCTCGCACGCCCACCGTCAGCGCTGGTGACGCGCCCGGGGCCAGCGCAATCGCCAGATCGGGGCCGCCAACCAACTGCACGCCCTGCGGGCTGACTGCGGCGTCGATCAGGTTCATCGGCGGGTCGCTGAAGGCGCGCGCGACGCGCAGCGATTTTGGCGTATGGAAGACTTCGGCGGTCGGCCCGTATTGCAGCAGCTCACCACCGTCCAGCACGGCCGTGTAGCCGCCCAGCAGCAAGGCTTCGCCAGGCTCGGTGGTTGCGTAAATGACGGTCGAATCACCGGCTGCAAACAACTGCGTGAGTTCCTCGCGCAGTTCCTCGCGCAACTTGTAGTCCAGGTTGACCAGGGGTTCATCTAGCAGCATCAGGGGCGCGCCCTTGGCCAGCGCGCGGGCCAGGGCCACCCGCTGTTGCTGGCCACCCGACAGCTCGGCCGGGTAACGGTCCAGGAACATCTCGATATGCAGGCGCCCGGCGATCTCGCGCACGCGCTGGTCTATGTTTTTTTCCCGTCGCAGCTTGAGCGGCGAAGCGATGTTGTCAAAAACCTTGAGTGACGGGTAATTGATGAACTGCTGATAAACCATGGCGACATTGCGCTCGCGCACCGGCATGCCCGTCACGTTGGCGCCGTCCACGCGGACATGCCCCGTGCTGGGCACATCGAGGCCGGCCATGATGCGCATCAGGCTGGTCTTTCCGGCCTGCGTGGCGCCCAGCAATACGGTCACCTCGCCTGTGCGCGGAGTCAGGCTCATGTTGTAAAGCCAGGTTTCAGGTCCCACTTTTTTACTGATGCCGTCGAGTAAAAGCTGCATCACGCGCCTTTCTGTGCGGCGGCGCGCGAGGGAACCAGGACAGGAAATGGGTGGCCAGCGTGCAAGATTTAGTCTGCCTTGTTTCGGATTTTTTCTATTTTTCTTCCTTTTCACGCGTTTTGAATACTTGTTTTCCCTTATTTTGTTCTTTTTGTTTCGATATACAGTCGAACCACCCCCCGAATCAACCCCATCGGCTGAACCAGAACCACGCGTGAACTCCAATCCCCGGCAACTCAAACTTCTTGATGTGGTCCGCCAGCGCGGTTCCGTCACGGTCGAACAACTCGCCGAAACGCTGGGTGTCACCCTGCAAACCGTGCGCCGCGATGTGCAGCGCCTGTCGGAGGCGGGCCTGCTCACGCGGTTCCATGGCGGCGTGCGGGCGCCGAGCTCAACCATTGAAAACCTCGCGCACCGCCAGCGCGAAAGCCTCCACGCCGATGGCAAGGCGCGTATTGCGCTGGCCGTGGCCAGGGCGGTGCCTGACAACTGCTCGGTGATCCTCAATATCGGCACCACCACCGAAGCCATTGCCCGAGCGCTGATGCACCACAAGGGCCTGCGCGTCATCACCAACAACCTCAATGTCGCGGCCATCCTGAGTGGCAACCCGAACTGCGAGGTGATCGTCGCCGGCGGCGTCGTGCGTGCGCGCGACCGCGGCATCGTCGGCGAAGCGGCTGGCGACTTCATCCGGCAGTTTCGCGTCGATATCGCGCTGATCGGCATTTCGGGCATCGAAGCCGATGGTTCCTTGCGCGATTTCGACTACCGCGAGGTGAAGGTGGCGCAAACCATCATCGCGCATTCGCGTGAAGTCTGGCTGGCCGCAGACAGCAGCAAGTTCAACCGCCCCGCCATGGTGGAGCTCGCCACGCTGTCGCAGATCGACCGGCTGTTTACCGACCAGCCGCCGCCCGAGCCCTTCCCGGCGCTGCTGGCCGAAGCCGGGGTAAGCTGCGATGTGGCCCATTCCTGAACCCCGCCAACACCGGTACCCGCCATGACCTACCTGCTCGCCCTGGACCAGGGCACCTCCAGTTCACGCAGCATCGTGTTTGATGCGCAGGGCCACATCGTGGCGCTGGCGCAGCAGGAGCTGCCGCAGATCTACCCCAACCCGGGCTGGGTCGAGCACGACCCGATGGAAATCTGGCGCACGCAGCTGGCCACCGCGCGCGAGGCCCTGGCCAAAGCCGGGCTCAAGGCCGGCGACATCCGCGCGCTGGGCATCACCAACCAGCGCGAAACTACCGTCGTCTGGAACCGCAAGACGGGCCTCCCCATCCACCACGCCATTGTCTGGCAGGACAGGCGCGCCGAAGCCACCTGCGCCCGCCTGCGTGAGGACGGCAAGGCCGAGCTGATCCAGGCCAAAACCGGCTTGCTGGTCGATGCCTATTTTTCAGGCACCAAGCTGAAGTGGCTGCTCGACAATGTGCCGCAGGCCAGAGCCCAGGCCGCGCGCGGTGACCTCGCCTTTGGCACCGTTGACAGCTGGCTGATGTGGCAGCTCACCGGCGGCACGCTGCATGCCACTGACGTGACCAACGCCGCACGCACCATGCTGTTCAATGTGCACACCAACAGCTGGGACACCGAGTTGCTGGCGCTGCTGGACATCCCCGAGGCGCTGATGCCCCGGGTCCTGCCGTCCAGCACGCATTACGGCGATGTGTCGCCGGATCTGCTGGGCTCGGCCATCCCGATTGGTGGTGTAGCGGGCGACCAGCAAAGCGCCCTCTTCGGGCAGGCCTGCTTCAAGGAAGGCATGGCCAAAAACACCTACGGCACTGGCTGCTTCCTGCTGATGCACACCGGCAACAAGTTCCAGACCTCGCACAACGGCCTGCTGACGACCAGCGCGGCACAGGTGACGCCGCAGACCGAGTTTGCGTTTGAAGGCAGCGTGTTTGTCGGCGGCGCGGTGGTGCAATGGCTGCGCGACGGCCTGCACGCCATACAGGGCAGCGGCGAAGTGCAGGCGCTGGCACAAAGCGTGCCAGACTCCGGTGGCGTCATGATGGTGCCGGCCTTCACCGGCCTGGGCGCGCCCTACTGGAAACCCGAGGCGCGCGGCACCATCACTGGCCTGACACGCGGCACCACGGTGGCGCACATTGCGCGCGCGGCCCTTGAAAGCATCGCCTACCAGAGCGCCGCCCTGCTGCAGGCCATGAGCCGCGACGCGGTGGCGGCGGGCGCGGCGCCGGTGGCCGAGCTCCGGGTGGACGGCGGCGCCTGCATCAACAACCTCCTGATGCAGTTCCAGGCCGACCTGCTGGGCATCCCGGTGGTGCGCCCTGCCGTGACCGAAACCACCGCGTTGGGCGCGGCCTACCTGGCCGGCCTGTCCAGCGGCGTTTATGCCAGCACCAGCGAACTATCGGCCATGTGGCGCGCAGAGCGAACGTTCTTGCCCACGCTGGGGGCGGACCGCGCAGCCGGGCTGATGGCGCAGTGGGAACACGCGGTGCGGCAAACCGTGCTGGAGTAAGGAGCGTAAGCCGGCCCATCCCGTTCAGCGACAATCGCTGTTCGGGCGGATGCTTCCAAGCCGCCCGTCTCCAGCGAGCGACACAGCATGAGCACTCCCCTTCACAAAGACGGGTCAGACGGCAGCCGGGAACAGATTGCCTTCATAGGCGGCGGCAACATGGCCAGCGCCATCATTGGTGGCCTGATCAAACGCGGCCTGGCTGCGACCCGGATCCAGGTGGTGGAACCCTTTGCCGAACAACGTGCCCGGCTGGACAAACAATTTGCCGGCGTGCAGGTGCACGAAAAACCCGGCGAGGCCTTGGCCAGCGCCACGCTGGTGGTGTGGGCCGTCAAGCCGCAAACCTTCAAGGACGCCGCCCTGAACACCCGCTTTCACACCAAAACCGCCCTGCACCTGAGCGTGGCCGCCGGCATCCGCTCGGACAGCATCGCGCACTGGCTGGGCACCGAGCGCGTGGTGCGCTCCATGCCCAATACACCGGCCCTGATTGGCAAAGGGGTGACGGCCTTGTTCGCCCGACCCGCCGTAAGCGCCAACGAGCGGCTTGTTGTGCAGCGCGTCATCCGCACCACCGGCGACTTCGTCTGGCTGGACGACGAAAAGCAGCTGGACGCGGTGACCGCCCTGTCGGGGTCGGGCCCGGCCTATGTGTTTTACTTTATCGAAGCCATGGTGCAGGCCGGCGTGGACATGGGCTTGAGCCGTGAGCAGGCGCACACGCTGGCGGTCGGCACCTTTGTCGGTGCGTCAGAACTGGCACGGGCCTCGGACGAGCCACCGGAAATCCTGCGTGCCCGGGTGACCTCCAAGGGGGGCACCACCTACGCGGCCCTGTCATCGATGGAGCAGGACGACGTCAAGAAACAGTTCATGCGCGCCATGCACGCCGCCAGGCAGCGCGCGGCGGAACTCGGCGACGAGTTCGGGGCCACCTGAAAATTCCAGGAAAAACGGGCTCTAGCCCTTGTTTCACGGGCGTTAGCAGCTATTATTTTTATAGCAATTGACGCCTCGCAGCGTCAGAAGCCCACCAGCAGATACGACAGCGCAATGCCGGAAAACACGGTGAAACCCAGCCAGTGGTTCAGGCGAAAAGCCTGGAAGCAGGCATCACGTTCGCGCTTGCGGATCAACCAGCCGTGCCACAGCGCCTGCGCCAAAGCCACGCCAATAGCTATCAAATAAATAGCTGGCTGCGCAATATCCATGAGGGCCAAGGCCCAGATGGACAGATAGAGGAGGTAGCTGACCATCACCCCGGCCACATCAAAGCACCCCAGTGTGATGGCCGAGGTTTTCATACCAATTTTCAAATCGTCGTCCCGGTCCACCATCGCGTATTCGGTGTCGTAAGCAATCACCCAGAACAGGTTGCCCAGCAGCAACAGCCAGGCCAGCGGCGGCACCCGCGACTGCACGGCGGCAAAAGCCATGGGAATGCCAAAGCTGAAAGCCACACCCAGCACCGCCTGCGGCATGGACACAAAACGCTTGGCATAGGGATAAACCACGGCCACCGCCAGCGCGGCAAACGACCAGGCGATGGTGGCGGTGTTGGTGGTCAGCACCAGGCCAAAGGCCAGCAGCGCCAGCACGGCCCCGAGGACCAGGGCTTGCCTGACCGACACCGCACCGCGTGTCACCGGCCGCTGCGCGGTGCGTTTGACGTGGCGGTCAAAGTCCCGGTCCGCCACATCATTGAGGCAACAGCCCGCGCTGCGCATCAGGACGGTGCCCAGCGTGAACACCACGATCAGGTGCCAGCCGGGAAAGCCATGGGACGCGACCCACAGTGCCGACAGCGTGGGCCACAGCAGCAGCAGCCAGCCAGCGGGGCGGTCCCAGCGTATCAGTTCAAGGTAGAGCGCCCCCACGCTTTTCACTTTGTGTAATACGCTGCCCCCCGAGGGGGCTGGCCTTGCTTGGGGCGGCCCTGCGCTGCGGCCGTCGGCGCTCAAGTCGCTCAGTCCTCGAGTAGGGAACGCAGCATCCAGGCGGTCTGCTCGTGCACGGTCAGGCGCTGGGTCAACAGGTCGGCCGTGGGTTCGTCGCCGGCCTTGTCGGCGATGGCAAACAGCCCGCGCGCCGTGCGGGCTACCGCTTCGTGGCCTTGCACCAGGATGCGCACCATCTCAAGAGCCTTGGGCGGCGTCGCAGGCGCGTCAGGCACGGAGGCCAGCTTGCTGAACTGCGCGTAGGAGCCCGGCGCCGGATGACCCAGCGAGCGGATGCGTTCAGCCACCGGGTCCACTGCGGTCCACAGCTCGGTGTACTGCGTCATGAACATCAAATGCAGGGTATTGAACATCGGCCCGGTCACATTCCAGTGGAAGTTGTGGGTGGTCAGGTACAGCGTATAGGTGTCTGCCAGCAGGCGGCTCAGGCCCTGGGCAATGGCGGCGCGGTCTTTTTCGCCGATGCCGATGTTGATCGGTGGTGCGCCGGTGCGGCCGGGGGAAACCTTGGGAGAGGTTTTGGGAGAGGTTTTGGGAGAGGTTTTGGCCATCGTCAGTCCTTTGTTGAAACTCTATTTTGAAACTTTATTGAATGCGTTTGGGCTTTACTCTAAGCAATCAGCAATCAGCAAGCCCAAGGCAACAGTCATACTGCATCGCCTTGACACGCATCATGAAACCAGCAGCAGGCGGGCCAGAATGGGTTCAGGACAAGCGCGTTACCCCGGGAAGTTCGCAGGCATAAACGGCATTGCGCAGCGCGGCGATCGCTTCATACCGCGTGAAGCTGCGGCGCCAGGCCAGAACCACCCGTCGCGTTGGTACATGGCCCTCAAACGGCAGGTAACGGATGTAGGAAGGCAAGTCCGGAACTTCCCGGCTTTTGGCTTTTGCAGCAACTTTCTCAGGAAGCGGCAACAGCAGGGCTTCCCTGGGCACGCTCAGTCGCGGCACCAGCGTCACACCCATGCCGGCCGCCACCATGTGTTTGATGGTCTCCAGCGATGAGCCTTCAAAACTCTTGCGTATGCCTTCGGCGTTGCTGGAAAAACGCGCGAACTCCGGGCAGACCTCCAGCACATGGTCGCGGAAACAGTGACCGGTGCCCAGCAGCAACATGGTCTCCTTTTTCAGCTCGTCGGCGGTAATGTTGCTGCGCGCAGCCAGCGGATGATTGCTCGGCACCGCCGCCATGAAGGGCTCGTCATACAGTGGTGCAATCGCCAGGTTGGTGTCGGGAAAAGGCTCGGCCAGAATGGCGCAGTCGATCTCGCCGGTGCGCAGTTGCTCCAGCAGTTTGACGGTAAAGTTTTCCTGTAGCATCAGCGGCATTTGCGGCGTCTGGGCAATCATCTGGCGCACCAGGTCCGGCAGCAAATAGGGTCCTATGGTGTAGATCACGCCCAGCCGCAGCGCACCGGCCAGCGGGTCCTTGCCGCGCTTGGCGATTTCACGAATGCTGTCGGCCTGCTCCAGCACGCTCTGCGCCTGGCGGATGATTTCTTCGCCCAGTGGGGTCACGGTGATTTCGTTGGCGTTGCGCTCAAACAACTTGACCTGCAGCTCTTCTTCCAGCTTCTTGATCGCCACGCTCAGGGTCGGCTGCGACACATGGCAGGCTTCGGCGCCCTTGCCGAAGTGTTTTTCTCTCGCTACGGCAACTATGTATTTGAGTTCGGTCAGCGTCATGGGCTTATTGTGCGGCTTTTCGCGCTGGAGCTTCCAGCGTTTGCGGCTTAACCACCAGGCCGGGTCTCGCCCCGGCGGGCGACTTACTTTTCTTTGCTTCGCCAAGAGGGTGTGGAAGAAAGTTATTGCAAGCGCGCCAGCAACACGCGAGTCTGAGCGAGCCAGACCCAGGCGATCGCATGGATGGGTTTGTGGTCGTGGTGCATGACGAGCCGACGGTGGCGCTCCAGCCATGCATGGGTGCGCTCGACCACCCAACGTTCTTGGCCCTCACGGGCGGCTGCCCGTCGCTCCACAAAGGCTGCTGCGCATCGTCCCAGCGCGCCCGTCAACTGTGGCGCACGAGGTGTACCTGCACGCCATGCGTGCGCTCGATGTCTTGCGCGCACTGCCCCGCGCAGGCACTGTCGGCCCACAAGGCCTTGATCGAGCCAGCGGTGCGCTGGCATGCTTGGGCCAGTGCCCCAAGGGCCGCTTCTCTGTCCTGCACGGCTGCGCTGGTGGTCACCACCGCCAGCAGGAGCCCCAAGGTATCGACAACCAGGTGTCGCTTGCGCCCTTTTACTTTCTTGCCTGCATCGAAGTCCAGCGTGCCGCCTTGCGCGGTGCCCCAATTCGATTGCGAGTCCATGACCGCCTAGCCGGGCTGGGCGATGCGCTCTACACGCAGCCGCCATTGCTGGCGCAGCCGCTCGTGCAAGGCTTCGAACTTTCCCTGCCGTGCCCAACGCACGAAAGCCTTCTGCACGGACTGCCAAGGTGGGTAAAGCTGGGTTGGCAGATTGCGCCAGGAAGAGCCCGTGCGCAGCACGTAGCAGCAGGCATCGACCACACTGCGCCGCGAGTAAGTGGCCGGCCTGCCGCGCGCACCTGCCGCAGGCTCGAACAGGTCTTGCGCCAGGGCCCACTCGGCATCGCTCAACGCTCCTGCAACGGCGCTGCCGGCTGCCTGGTCGGCCAATGTCGGTCGTCGTAGCCATACCGCGTACCGGGTTGCTGGCCTTTGGCGCGCAGTGGCTGTGTGGGCGGGCGCATGCGCTGCAAGCCAGCCACTCGCAGTGCAATGCGTATCGTCACCGTACTGGGGGCTGTACGGCTCATGTGCTCGCCCCAAGCGATCGCCAGCTCCGCCAGCGTCGCCTGTGGATGGCTGCCTACCACATCGCGCAGCGCGCCATGCTCGCCCTGAGAGATAGCGGGCGGCCGTCCTGTCTTTGCCATCACTTCGCCTCTGTTTTGAATGCAAAGCAATATCGCAATTTATTTCTTCCACACCTTCTTGGCGGAACAAAGAAAAGTAAGTCGCCCGCCGGGGCGAGACCCGGCTTGCAGGAAAAAACCATCGAAGCCCGATTTGATGGATGAAACTCACCGATAGGGGTTGCTGATCCCCAGACTGGCCAGGATTTCGATCTCACGCGCTTCCATCGCCTCCGCGTCCTGCGGGCTGGTCTCATGGTCCCAGCCCTGCGCGTGCAAGGTGCCGTGCACCAGCAGGTGGGCATAGTGGGCTTGCAGCGTCTTTTTGTTCTCGCGCGCCTCTTTGGCGATCACCGGTGCGCACAGCACCAGGTCGGCCGTGACCAGCGGCGCCTGCGTGTAGTCGAAGGTCAGGACGTTGGTGGCGTAGTCTTTTTGTCGGTAGCTGTGGTTCAGCGTCTGGCCTTCTTCTGCGTCCACGATGCGCACTGTCAGCTCGGCATCGCTGTCCAGCGCATGGCGTATCCAGCGCGCCACGCTGTGGCGCGGCAGTACCGCGCGATGCCGTTTGGCGTCCTTGATGGCGCCGAACTGCAGCGACAGGCTCAGTTTTTTAAGAGCCATTTCGGCTTTTTGTCCTTGTGGGGCGAGCGACAGGCGCTATCAGATCAATAGCATCCTCGGTGTCTGTTGTTTTACGCTTGTAGCCGTCGTAGGCATCGACGATGCGCGCCACCAGCGGATGCCGCACCACATCGGCGCTGGTCAGGCGCGTGATCGCAATACCCTTGACACGTTTGAGCACGCGTTCGGCGTCGATCAGCCCACTGAGCTGCGTGCGCGGCAGATCGACCTGGCTCACGTCGCCGGTGATCACCGCCTTGGCGCCAAAGCCGATGCGCGTCAAAAACATCTTCATCTGTTCGGGCGTGGTGTTTTGCGCCTCGTCGAGGATCACAAACGCATGGTTCAACGTGCGGCCGCGCATGAAGGCCAGCGGCGCGATCTCGATCTGCTGGCGCTCGAAGGCTTTTTGCACGCGCTCGAAACCCATGAGTTCGTGCAGCGCGTCGTACAGCGGCCGCAAATACGGGTCCACCTTTTGGTTCAGGTCGCCGGGCAAAAAACCGAGGCGCTCGCCGGCTTCAACCGCCGGGCGCGTCAGCACGATGCGCTGCACCGCGCTGCGCTCCAGCGCATCGACGGCGCAGGCCACCGCCAGGTAGGTCTTGCCGGTGCCGGCCGGGCCGATACCGAAGGTGATGTCGTGGGTGGCGATGTTGTCCAGGTACATGCCCTGGTTGGTCGTGCGGGCGCGCAAGTCGGCGCGCCGGGTGGACAGCGCCATGCTGCCGTCGGGTGCCTTGCCCAGCGCCGTGTCGCCGGCCAGCATCAGCTGCACGGTTTCTTCGGGAATCGGCCGCTGCGCCATTTCATACAGCGCCTGCAGCACTTCCAGCGCCTGCTGGGCCTTGGCCTTGGTCCCGTCAATCTTGAACTGCTCGAAGCGGTGCGCAATCGTCACCTGCAGCGCCGCCTCGATGGTGCGGATGTGCGCGTCCAGGGGGCCGCACAAATGGCCCATGCGGGTGTTGTTGGGCGGTGCGAAGGTGTGTCGGAGGATCAAGGCGCGGGGTTTCCTGAAAACAAGGGGTTCTGGCGGGATTGTCCACCCAATTTTCACCCACCGCCCGGCTGATAAGATTTGCCCATGATTGGACGCATCTCTGGCCTGCTGGCCGAAAAGAACCCCCCGGAACTGCTGGTCGACTGCAACGGCGTCGGGTATGAGGTGCTGGTGCCCATGAGCACCTTTTACAACCTGCCTGCGCTGGGCGAAAAAGTCAGCCTGCTCACGCATTTTGTGGTGCGGGAAGATGCGCAACTTCTCTACGGCTTCGGCAGCGCCAGCGAACGCGCGGCTTTTCGCCAGCTGATCAAGATCTCCGGGGTCGGTCCGCGCACCGCCCTCAGTGTTCTCAGCGGCATGAGCGTCGATGAGCTGGCCCAGGCCGTGACCCAGCAGGAGGCCGGCCGCATCATCAAGGTGCCTGGCATCGGCAAAAAAACCGCTGAACGTTTATTGCTCGAACTCAAGGGCAAGCTCGGCGCCGACATGGGTATCACGGTCAGTGTGGCCGATGATGCGCAGTCCGACATTCTTCAGGCGCTGGTGGCGCTGGGTTACAGCGATCGCGATGCGGCACTGGCGCTCAAGGCCTTGCCGAAAGATGTTGGGGTCAGTGATGGTATCAAGCTGGCTTTGAAGGCCTTGGCGAAATGACCATTCAAACCGACGACTTCGACATGTCCGGCGTGCCGCCAGTGAAGCGCGTCATGTCCGCCGCGCCCGCCTCGCCCAACGAAGAAGCCATCGAACGCGCGCTGCGGCCCAAGCTGTTTGACGAATATGTTGGCCAAACCAAGGTGCGCGAGCAGCTGGAGATTTTTATCGGCGCGGCGCGCATGCGCAGCGAGGCGATGGACCATGTGCTGCTGTTCGGCCCGCCCGGCCTGGGCAAAACCACGCTGAGCCACATCATTGCGCACGAGCTCGGCGTGAACCTGCGCCAGACCAGTGGCCCGGTGCTGGAAAAACCGAAAGACCTGGCGGCGCTGCTGACCAACCTTGAGAAAAACGATGTGCTGTTCATCGACGAGATCCACCGCCTGAGCCCGGTCGTTGAAGAAATTTTGTACCCTGCGCTGGAGGACTACCAGATCGACATCATGATCGGCGAAGGCCCGGCGGCGCGCAGCATCAAGCTCGATTTGCAGCCCTTCACCTTGGTCGGAGCCACCACCCGCGCTGGCATGCTGACCAACCCGCTGCGCGACCGCTTCGGCATCGTCGCGCGGCTGGAGTTTTACACCGCTGAAGAGCTGGCGCGCATCGTCAAACGCAGCGCCGGGTTGCTGAATGTGCCCACCGACGCAGAAGGCGGCTTCGAGATCGCCCGCCGTTCGCGTGGCACACCACGCATCGCCAACCGCCTGCTGCGCCGCGTGCGCGACTATGCCGATGTCAAAGGCAGCGGCAAGATTGACCTGGACATTGCCAACAAGGCGCTGGCCATGCTTGATGTCGATCCGCAGGGTTTCGACGTGATGGACCGCAAGCTGCTTGAATGCGTGATTCACCGCTTTGACGGCGGCCCGGTCGGCCTCGACAACATCGCCGCCAGCATCGGCGAAGAGCGCGACACGATTGAAGACGTGATCGAACCCTATCTGATCCAGCAAGGTTATTTGCAGCGGACGCCACGTGGCCGCATCGCGACGCTGGCGGCGTACCGGCACCTGGGCGTAACGCCACCCAAGCCCAGTGCAGAACTTTTTGAATAACATGAACCAGCGTTTTTTGCAGTCGTCACGACCATCCGGCTGTGTTGATGTAAATCAACACGCCGGGGCCGATGCGGCGTCACAGTGATGACGATGAAACGACACTGGATATGGCTTGCAATCATCATTGCCATGATTGCAGCGGCGGTTTTGGGATGGATCAGCCTGCGCAGCCCACAAGTTGATGTCGTCGAAATGCGCTATGCGCCCTTGCTGCGCACCCTGCAATTTTCTGCCCGCGTGGCAACCCTGTCGCGCGTTGACGTTGGCAGCACCGTGACCGGGCGCGTTGCCCAGGTGCGGGTAGTCGAAGGTGCGCAGGTGCGCCAGGGCGACGTGCTGGTCCAGCTGGAAACCGATGAACTGCGCGCCGCCGTGACCCAGGCTCTCGCGTCCGAACGCCAGGCGCAGGCGCGGCTGGCGGGCCTGCGCAGCACCGGCCGGACGACCGCCCAGGCCGGCCTCACGCAGGCCGACTCAACACTGAAGGCGGCCGAGGCCGAGCTGGCACGTACCCAGCAGCTGGTGGCCCAGGGTTTTCTCAGCGAAGCGCGGCTTGATGAAGTCCGGCGCGCCGTCGAAGTGGCCCGGGCGCAGCAGGCCGGCGCCCGGGCACAGGCCCAGGCCAATGCCGATGCCGGGACCGATGTGGCCCAGGCCCAGGCGCAGCTCGCTCTGGCCAGCGCCGCCACAGCGGCTGCGCGTGCGCGCCTGGCGCAAGCGGCCGTGCTGGCACCCACCGATGCGCGTGTGCTGACACGCGAGGTCGAGCCGGGGCAGATCGTTCAGCCCGGCAAGGCCCTGATGAGTCTGGCGCTGGCTGGCCCGACGCAGCTCAGCGCGCAGGTGGACGAACGTTTCCTCGACCAGTTGCAGCCAGGCCAGAAGGCGGCCGTGGTCGCCGATGCTTTTGCCAACCAGCGTTTCGCCGCCCGTGTGTTGTCGATTGCCCCCGCCGTCGATGCGCAGCGCGGCGCGATTGAAGTCAAGTTTGCGCTGGAGCAGCAGGCCCCGGTCTTTCTGCGCGAAGACATGACCCTGTCGGTCGAGGTCGAGACCGGCCGGCGCGAGCGCGCGCTGGTGCTGCCGCTCAGTGCGCTGCGCACGCAGGCCTCATCGACGTCGGGAACGGTGCTGGTAGCCGGCGAGGGGCGCGCGCAGGAGCGACAGGTGCGGCTGGGCCTGCGCACGCTGGACGCGGCCGAGGTGATGGAGGGTCTGGCCGAAGGTGATGCCGTGTTGCTGGGGAGCAGCGTCCTGGCCGGCGCCCGGGTGCGCGTGCGAGCCTTGGCCTGGCAGCCCGGCCAGCCGGTCGCCACCAAGGGCGGGGCAACGCCGGAGGGCGGCGCTGCCTTGACCAACGCCATGGGGCGCTGAATTTCCATGATCCCGTGGCTTGGCTTTGAACTGCGCGTGGCGCTGCGTTTTCTGCGCGAGGGACGCATGCAGACCGTACTCATCATCGTCGGTGTGGCGGCCGGCGTCGCGGTCATTGCCTATATCTCCGCATTGATCAGCGGCCTGCAGCAAAGCACCCTGACCAAGACCCTGGGGTCGCAGGCGCACATCACGCTGCGTTCGCTGGACGACGTGGTCACGCCCGCCTGGCCGCCCCTGCCTGGCAGCAACGTGCTGACCGAAACCCAGCCACGTGCGCAGCGCCTGCGCTCGGTGGCCAACTGGCAGGCGCTGTTGCCGCTGCTCGAAGCCCAGCCCGCCATCGCGGGCGTGTCACCCATGGTGTCGGGTGCCGGCCTGGCCCTGCGCGGCGAAGCCACCCAGGCGATTGCGCTGACGGGCGTGGACCTGGACCGCTACGACCGCGTGGTCGGGCTGCGCGGCAAGGTGATCAGCGGCACCGCACGGCTGGCGCCGGGCGAAGCCATCGTGGGCCGCGAACTGGCGACTGATCTGGGCCTGCGCGTCGGTGACCGCCTGACGGTGCAGACCAACCTGGTCAGTGATTCGGTGCGCGTGACTGCGGTGGTGGACCTCGGCATCAAGGACCTGAACCGCCGCACCGTCATCGTACCGCTGCGCGCCGCGCAAAACCTGCTGGGCCTGCCCGGCGGGGTCACCAGCCTGGACCTGACCGTGAAAGACATCTGGGCGGCCCAAACGCTGGCGGGCGACCTGCGCCGGCAGTTCCCCTACAAGATCGAGAGCTGGCAAGAGAGCAACGCGCAGCTGGTGTCCGCCCTCAACGCCCAGTCGGTCAGCACCTCGCTGATACGCGGTGTGGTGCTGGTGGTGGTGGTGCTGGGTATTGCCAGCGTGCTGGTGGTGTCGGTGGTGCAAAAGCGCCGCGAGATCGGCATTCTGCGCGCCATGGGTGCCACACGCGGGCAGATTCTGCGGCTTTTCCTGGTGCAGGGCGCGGTGGTGGGCGCGCTCGGCTCGGCGCTCGGGATTGTGCTGGCCGTGGCCATGATCTGGCTGTTCACGACCTTTGTGCGCGGCTCCGACGGGCTGCCGCTGTTTGTGATCAGCCTGCCGCTGGCCACCGC
>NZ_JBDNGU010000109.1:0-40023 GCF_041689105.1 Polaromonas sp.
GACAGCTCGCCAATGCCGCTGCGCGGCCCACTGGCGAGCCAGCGCACATCGTTGGCGATTTTCATCAGGCTGGCGGCCAGTGTCTTGAGCGCACCATGGGCATGGACCAGTGCATCGCAGGCCGCCAGGGCCTCGAACTTGTTGGGCGCCGTGACAAACGGCAGACCGGTCAGCCGTGCCAGTTCGGCCGCTGACTGCGCCGCGTAACCTTGGGGCGCGTTCAGTCCGGTGCCGACGGCCGTACCGCCCAGCGCCAGCTCGCACAAATGCGGCAGCGCCGCGCGCAGGTGTTTTTCACCCTGCTCAAGCTGCGCCACATAGCCGGAGAACTCCTGTCCCAAGGTCAGCGGCGTCGCGTCCTGCAGATGGGTGCGGCCGATCTTGACGATGCGCTCAAAGTCCTGCGCCTTCTGCGCCAACGTGCTGCGCAGCTTGCCGATGGCTGGCAGCAGCCTGTGCGTGATGGCGTCCACCGCCGCCACATGCATGGCGGTGGGAAACACATCGTTGGACGACTGGCTGCGGTTCACATCGTCATTGGGGTGCACCAGGCGGGACTCGCCGCGCTCGCCGCCCAGCAACTCGCTGGCGCGGTTGGCCAGCACCTCGTTGAGGTTCATGTTGGTCTGCGTGCCCGAGCCGGTTTGCCAGACCACCAGCGGAAACTCGCCCGCATGGTTGCCGGCAATCACTTCATCGGCGGCGGCGATGATGGCCTGCGCCTTGTTCTGATCCAGCAGGCCGAGCGCCAGGTTGACACTGGCCGAGGCGCGCTTGACCTGCGCCAGCGCGCGGATGATCTCGCGCGGCTGCAACTCACCCGAGATGTCGAAGTTTTGCAGCGAACGCTGCGTCTGCGCGCCCCACAACTTGTCCGCTGGGACGTTGATCGGGCCAAAGCTGTCGCGTTCGGTGCGTGTCGTCATGATGGAGGCTTACCTGTCAAAATACGGGGTTGGCACCTACCGTAGCACACGGGCGGGCCCCTGAAAAGCCCATCCCCACGAATCACCTGACCATGACCACCCACATCCAACAAGCCGACCTGATCGAATCCGTCGCCGCTGCCCTGCAGTTCATCAGCTACTACCACCCCGCCGACTACATCGCGCATCTGGCGCGCGCCTACGAGCGCGAGCAAAGCCCGGCCGCGAAGGACGCGATTGCGCAGATCCTGACCAACAGCAAGATGAGCGCCACCGGCCACCGCCCCATCTGCCAGGACACCGGCATCGTCAACGTGTTCCTCAAGGTCGGCATGGACGTGCGCTGGGAAGGTTTCACTGGCAGCATCGACGACGCAATCAACGAAGGTGTGCGGCGCGGCTACAACCACGAGGGCAACACCCTGCGCGCCTCGGTCGTGGCCGACCCGCACTTCGACCGCAAAAACACCAAGGACAACACGCCGGCGGTGATCTTTACCGAGATCGTCCCGGGCGACAAACTGGACATCACGGTCGCGGCCAAGGGCGGCGGCAGTGAGAACAAAAGCAAGATGGCCATGCTCAACCCCGGCGATTCCATCGTCGACTGGGTGCTCAAGACCGTGCCAACCATGGGCGCTGGCTGGTGCCCGCCCGGCATGCTGGGCATAGGCATAGGCGGCACCGCCGAAAAAGCCGTGCTGATGGCCAAGGAAAGCCTGATGGATGACTTGGACATGTACGAGCTGCAGGCCAAGTCAGCGTCCGGCGCAGAACTCAGCAAGGTTGAGGCGCTGCGGCTCGAGCTGTTCGAGAAAGTCAACGCGCTGGGCATAGGCGCACAGGGCCTGGGCGGCCTGACCACCGTGCTTGACGTGAAAATTCAGATGTACCCCACCCACGCGGCGAGCAAGCCGGTGGCCATGATCCCGAACTGCGCCGCGACGCGCCATGCCCACTTTGTGATGGACGGCAGCGGCCCGGTTTACCTCGACCCGCCATCGCTGGACCTCTGGCCCAACGTCAACTGGGCGCCCGACTACCAGAAGAGCAAAAAGGTCGACCTCAACACACTCACCAAGGCCGAGGTCGCGAGCTGGAAGCCCGGCGACACCTTGCTGCTCAGCGGCAAGATGCTGACCGGCCGCGACGCCGCGCACAAACGCATCCAGGGCATGCTGGCCAAGGGTGAAAAGTTGCCGGTGGACTTTACCAACCGCGTGATTTATTACGTGGGCCCGGTGGACCCGGTGGCCGGCGAAGCCGTCGGCCCGGCCGGTCCGACCACCTCGACCCGCATGGACGGCTTCACCGAGATGATGCTGGCCGAAACCGGCCTGATCGCAATGATCGGCAAGGCTGAACGTGGCCCGGTGGCCATCGAAGCCATCAAGAAACACCAGAGCGCCTACCTGATGGCCGTGGGCGGCGCGGCCTACCTGGTGTCCAAGGCCATCAAACATGCCCAAGTGGTCGGCTTTGCCGACATGGGCATGGAAGCGATTTACGAGTTTGACGTAGTGGACATGCCGGTGACCGTGGCGGTGGATTCGGGCGGTACAAGCGTCCACATCACCGGCCCGTCCGAGTGGCAAAAGAAAATCGCCACTGGCGAGTTCAAGGGCATTGCGGTAGCGGCGGCTTGAGCGCTCAGCCGCAGCGAGCGTGATACCCGTCCCTTCAGGCGGTGGCCGCAGATCTGGCTTCGCTTGTCTGCAGGCGCAGCGGCCCCCCCGGGGGGGCTGGAGCCCGCAGCTCCGGGCCGGTTTGGACACGTGACATAAGTGAAGGCTCTGGCGAGCGGCGGCCGGCAAAGCCTCAGGAGGGACACGCAGTGAACGACCGTGGGAGCTCAGTTGGCATTTTCGACAGCGGCATCGGCGGCCTGAGCATCCTGCAAGCGTTGCGCGCCGAGATGCCGCAGCAGGACTTCATCTATATCGCCGACAGCGGTCACGCGCCCTATGGCGAGCGGGATGACGCCTTTGTGCTTTCCCGCGCGCGGGCCCTCACCGCCCAGTTGCTCCACCAAGGCATCGATGCGCTGGTGGTTGCCTGCAACACGGCCACGGCGGCGGCCATCGACACCCTTCGCGCAGAACACCCTGCCCTGCCCATCATTGGGGTGGAGCCCGCGCTGAGGCCGGCGACCGCGATCAGCCGGACCCGGCGCATCGGCGTCATGGCGACCCGGGGCACGCTGGCGAGCGCCAGGTTCTGGCAGTTGCTGGAGCCTCTATCCGCTCAGGCGGATTTCGTCCTGCAACCCTGCGACGGGTTGGCTGACGCCATCGAGCGGAACGTGCAGCGGGACAGTGATACTACTGAATTGATAGCTGCTTGCTACCGTCACACAAGGGCTATGGGCCAATTTGGCTCAAAATCCGGGGAGATCGACACGCTGGTGCTGGGCTGCACCCATTACCCGTTTGCCGCCAAAGCCCTGCGCAGCCTGTTGGGACCCGATGTGCAGTTCATCGCCACAGGCGAGGCGGTGGCGCGTCAGACACGGCGGCTGCTGAGCGGCCCGGCGGCAAGCACGGCGCGGGGCGCAACGCCAGGCGGCGTCCGACTGCTCAGCACCAGCCAGCCGCAACATCTGCAAGCAGCGGCGAAACATTGGCTGAATTTTGAGGGCGAGGCTCAGTTGCTATCTTTATAATAGCTTCTTGCGCCCGTCCCACAAGGGCTGGAGCACAAAAACATGCCTTTCTTTTTCAAGCCTGCACATCGTCGGCAAAGAGGGCGCACACTGGGCCTCACCCGGCATGCCTTCAGGCGCTGCCCATCTTTGCAGGATAGTCCCCATGACCCCCTCGCCCCAGCCACCCACCCATCACGCACAGGCGGATTTTTCAGACCGCTTCGCCTGGCGCACCACCCGCTTCCTGCGCTTTCTGGCGGACACTTTTTTTGCCGGGCGTTACGGCAACCGCGCGGTGGTGCTGGAGACGGTCGCGGCCGTGCCCGGCATGGTGGGCGGCGCCTTGATCCATTTGAAGTCGCTGCGCAGCATGAAGGACGACGAGGGCTGGATACGCCAGCTACTCGACGAAGCCGAGAACGAGCGTATGCACCTGATGACCTTTGTGCACATCGCCAGGCCCAGCATACTCGAGCGCTGGATGGTCATGCTGGCGCAAGGTATTTTCTACAACCTGTTTTTTCTGCTTTACCTCGTGTCGCCCCGCACCGCGCACCGGCTGGTCGGCTACTTCGAGGAGGAAGCGGTTTACAGCTACACCGAGTACCTGGAAGGCATCGACGCTGGGCGCTACGAGAATGTGGCAGCTCCGCAGATTGCCATCGACTACTGGAAGCTGGCACCCGATGCGCGCCTGCGCGACGTGATCCTCGTGGTGCGTGACGATGAGGCGGGCCACCGCGACGTCAACCACAACTTTGCCGATCAGCTCGGCGCCGGACGCACGCCACTCAAAAGCTAGGAGTCTGCGCCGCAGAAGGCGTTAAAGCGAAAAGTGGCCCCGGCGGGGACAGTTTTTGCTGGATTTGCAGGTCCATAGCCGTAGCTATGGGACAAAAAGCCGGTGAAAAATGGACCGGCGCGGCCGCTTTGTAGCCGACGATCCTTCTGCCGCGCAGGCTCCTAAGGCGTAACTGCGGACTCTTTCCAGCCGCCGCCCAGGGTCTTGTACAGCGTCACCTGGTTTTGCAGCTGCAGCAGCCGGGTCTGCACCACCGCCTGGCGCGCGGCAAATTGCGAGCGCTGGGCATCGAGCACATCGAGCTGACTGGCAATGCCGTTCTGGTAACGCAAGTCCGACAGGTTGAAGCGCACGTCTTCAGCACGGGCCTGGGCCTGCTGGGCGCGCAACTGCTCGCCCAGCGTGGCTCGGCCGGCCAGCGCATCGGCGACTTCGCGGAATGCGGTCTGGATGGCTTTTTCGTACTGCGCCACGGCAATGTCTCGCCCGACATTGGCCGTCGCCAATCCGGCCCGGTTGCGGCCAGCGTCGAACAGCGGCAGGAACAATTGCGGCGCCAGCGTCCAGCCATAGGTACCGCTTTCGAACAGGCCCGACAGGTGGGTGCTGACACTGCCAGCTGAAGCCGTCAGTGAAATACGCGGGAAAAACGCGGCGCGCGCAGCGCCTATGTTGGCGTTGGCGGCCAGCAGTTGCTGCTCGGCCTGGCGGATGTCGGGGCGCTTGGTCAGCAGGTCCGAAGGCAGGCCGGCAGGCACATCAACCATCACGGGCGCATCGGCCAGCGCTTGACCCTGCGGCAAGGCGGCAGCCAGTTCACCGGCGAGGGGCTGACCCAGCAAAAGCGTCAGCAGGTTTGTGTCCTGCGCGCGTTGCCGCTGCAGCTGCGCCAGGCTGATCCGGGCGGTTTGCGCGAGCGACTCGGCCTGGCGCAGGTCGAGCTCGGAGGTGATGCCATTGTCAAAACGCAGCTGGCTGAGCTTGAAGGATTCCTCGCGCGTTGCCAGGGTCTGCTCCGTGATCGCCAGCAGTTCCTCATCGGCCAGCAGGCTCAGGTAGGTGTTGGCCACCGCAGCAATCAGGCTGATTTGTGTCGTCTTGCGCCCTTCTTCGCTCGCCAGGTACTGCGCCAGCGCAGCGTCCTTGAGGCTGGCGACACGGCCGAAAAAATCAATCTCGTACGAGGTCAGCGCCAGCCCCGCAGTGTAGACGCTGGAACTGGGCTGGCGCGAGCCGGTCGCCGCTGCGCCCACACTCGGAAACTGGTCAGCACGGCGGATCTGGAATTGGGCCCGGGCCTGCTCGATGTTGAGCACGGCAATGCGCAGGTCGCGGTTGTTGCGCAGTGACGCCTCGATCAGTCGCCGCAGTTTCGGGTCGCTGAAAAAGCTCTGCCACTCGATGTCGGCGGCAGCCACGGTCTGCACCGAGGCGGATGCGACCAGCGGCGCGCCTGCAAGCGACCGGGACAGCCGCAAACCAGGCCAATCCGTGGCAACAGGGGACTCGGGTCGCTCGTAGGTGGGCGCCATGGAGCAGCCGGTCAGCACCGCCACGACGCCTATCGACAGGATTTGGGCCAGTGCTGTTTTACGCATGGGGTTTGCCTTCATGACTATCGTCTCCGTCGATGCCGGCCGCATGGGCATGTTCAGCGTACATCCTCTTCTGGCGCTCGCTGCTCTTGAACAAGCCGCGTACCACGACAAAAAACACGGGCACAAAAAACACCGCCAGAGCGGTTCCGGTGATCATTCCGCCGATCACGCCGGTACCAATGGCGCGTTGGCTGGCCGAGCCGGCGCCCGTGGCAATCGCCAGCGGCAATACGCCCATCATGAAAGCCAGCGAGGTCATGACGATGGGGCGGAAGCGCAGATGAGCGGCAGCCAGCGCCGATTCAATCGCACTTTTCCCCTGTGCCTCCAGGTCTTTGGCAAACTCGATGATCAGGATCGCGTTTTTCGCCGACAGGCCGATGATGGTGATCAGCCCCACCTGAAAATAAACGTCGTTCGAGTAGGCACGCAGCAGTGTTGCCAGCAGCACACCGATCACGCCCAACGGCACCACCATGATCACCGCCAGTGGAATGGACCAGCTCTCGTAGAGCGCTGCCAGGCACAGGAAAACAGCCAAGATGGCAAACCCGTAAAGAATCAGCGCTTGCGATCCGGCCAGTTTTTCCTCGCGCGACTGGCCGGTCCACTCGAAACCAAACCCCGCCGGCAGCCTGGCGGCCAGGTTCTCCATCTCCGCCATCGCGGCCCCGGAACTGTAGCCCGGTGCAGCAGACCCCGAAATACGCATGGCCGGATAACCGTTGTAACGGATGGTCTGCTGCGGGCCGTTCATCCAACGGGTGGACGCAAACGCTGACAGGGGTACGGGCCGCCCCTGGCTGTTGCTCGCATTGAGCCGCAGCAGGTCGTCGGGTTGCATGCGCGCAGGCGCATCGGCCTGCACCACCACACGCTGAAGCCGCCCCTGGTTGGGAAAGTCGTTCACGTAACTCGAACCCAGCGCTGTCGACAAGGTCGCATTGATCATGTCGAAAGACACGCCCAGCGCGCTGGCCTTGTCACGGTCAATGTCGATCTGCAACTGCGGGCTGTCCTCCAGCCCGTCGGGCCGGACCTGTGTCAGCACCGGGCTTTTGGCGGCCATGCCCAGCATCTGGTTGCGCGCGGCAAGCAACGCATCGTGACCGGCGCCGCCGCGGTCCTGCAAGCGGAAGGTAAAACCGCTGGCAGAGCCAAGCTCGCGAATTGCCGGAGGGCTCAGCGGAAAGATGGACGCATCGCGGATGCCCGAAAGCGCGCCAAAAGCCCGGCCCGCCAGCGCTTGCGCCGACTGCCCCTCGCCGTCACGCTCGGACCAGTCCTTGAGCGTGACAAAAGCCAGCGCCGCATTCTGGCCCTGGCCGGAAAAGCTGAAGCCCAGCACACCCACCATGCTCTGCACTTCCGGTTGTTTGAGGATGTAGGCCTCGACCTGCTGCATCACGGCCAGCGTGCGGTCCTGCGTCGCGCCAGGCGGCAACTGCACGTTCACCAGGATGTTGCCCTGGTCTTCGCCAGGCAGGAAAGATGTGGGCAGACGCATGTAGACCACGGCTACCGCGCCGATGATGACGGCATAAATGATAAGGTAACGCGCGGCACGTTTGAGGATGCGGGCGACCATGCTTTCGTAGCTCTTGGCGGTCCGCGAGAATCCGCGGTTGAACCAGCCGAAGAACCCCCGTTTTGCGTGTTGGTGCCCTGCCTCCACCGGCCTGAGCAGTGTCGCGCACAGGGCCGGCGTCAGCGACAGCGCCATGAACGCCGAAAATGAAATCGACGCGACCATCACCGCCGAGAACTGCCGGTAAATGTTGCCGGTGGAACCGGCAAAGAACGCCAGCGGTACAAACACCGAGATCAGCACCACCGTCACGCCAATGATGGCGCCTGAAATCTGCTTCATCGCCTTGCGTGTGGCCTCCAGCGGCGGCAGGCCCTCCTCGCTCATGATGCGCTCGACGTTTTCAACCACCACAATGGCATCATCGACCACAATGCCGATCACCAGCACCATGCCGAACATGGTCAGCACATTGATGGAAAAGCCCAGCGCCAGCAAGGTGCCGAAGGTGCCCAGCAGGGAAATCGGCACCACGATGGTCGGAATGACGGTATAGCGCCAGTTCTGCAGAAACAGAAACATCACCAGGAACACCAGCGCCACCGCTTCCAGCAGCGTCACGGCCACCTGCGAAATCGATATCTGCACAAAACGCGAGCTGTCGTAAGGAATGCTCCAGCTCACGCCCTGCGGGAAATAACGCTCCAGGTCGGCCATTTTCTGGCGAACTGCCTTGACCGAAGCCAGCGCGTTGCCACTGGGAGACAACTGCACACCAATACCGACTGCGGGCTGACCGTTGAGCCGCGCCGATGTGGCATAAGTCTGGCCGCCCAGCTCCAGCCGTGCCACGTCCTTGAGCCGCACGGTCGATCCGTCGGTATTGGCCCGCAGGACAATATTTCCGAACTGCTCGACATTGGCCAGCTGGCCATTGACCACCACCGTCGCGGCAATGCCCTGGCCGCCCACGTTGGGCAGGTCGCCGATGGTGCCCGAAGCCACCTGCGCGTTTTGCGCGCGGATGGCATTGGTGACGTCGGCGGAAGACAGGTTTAAACCGGCGAGTTTGGCCGGGTCTATCCACACGCGCATGGCGCGCTCGGAGCCGAACAGCTGGGCCTGGCCGATACCGGTCAGGCGCTGCAGTTCGGGCACCACGGTGCGCGACGCGTAATCGCCCAGCGCAATCGGGTCAATCGCGGGGTTGCTGGATGACAGCATGGTGAACAGCAAAAAGTTCGAGCGTGACTTGTCCACCCGCACGCCCTGCTGGGTCACCGCCTGCGGCAGGCGCGGCGCGGCGCGCGACAGGCGGTTTTGCACATCCACCTGCGCCAGGTCGGCGTTGGTACCCGGCTCGAAACTGATGGTGATGCTGCCGGTGCCATTGGCCTGGGCCACCGACTCCATGTAGATCAGGCCGGGCGAACCGTTCATCTCGCGCTCGATCACGGACAACACACTGTCCTCCAGCGTCTGGGCTGAGGCGCCGGGATAGGCGGTGGTGATGACGATGGCCGGCGGAGCCACCGGCGGGTACTGGGCGACCGGCAACTGCGTGATGGACACCGCGCCCATCACCATGATGAACAGCGCGATCACCCAGGCAAAGATGGGCCTGTCGATAAAAAACTTGGCCATGCAGCGGGCTCCTTATTTCGCCGCCGCTGAAGCGGCCGCTGCAGGCGCGGAGGCTGCTGCTGCCGACGCTGCGCCGGCAGGTCTGGCCGCTGCCGGCTGCCACGGCACCGGCTTGACGGTGGCGCCAGGCCGTAGTTTCTGAAAGCCATCAACCATGACTTTTTCGCCAGTCTTCAGGCCGTCCAGCACCACCCAGGCGTTGCCTTTGGCCGAACCGATCCTGATGGTGCGCGGCGTGACCTTGTTGTCATCCCCCACCACCATCACCGTGTCGCCCTGCGCGCTGCGCGTCACCGCCTGCTGCGGCAAGGTGAGCGCATTGATGGCCTGTGCCTGCTCAAGCCGCACGCGCACATACAGGCCTGGCAGCAAGTCGCCGGTCGGGTTGGGCACCTCGGCGCGCAGGGTGATCTGGCCGGTGGTGGCGTCGACCGTGAGGTCGGAAAACAGAAGGCGGCCGGTTTTGGCGTATTCGCTGCCGTCTTCCAGCACGACGCGCACGCTGGCAGCCTGGTTGCCGGCGGCACGTTTGAACTGGCCGCTTTCGAGGCCATTGCGCAGCTTCATCACTTCAGACGCCGACTGCGTGAAGTTGACATACATCGGGTTGATCTGCTGGATCACGGCCAGCTGGGTGGCGTCCCCCTGCCCGACCAAGGCGCCCTCGGTGACCAGCGCGCGGCCTATGCGGCCGGAAATCGGCGCTGCCACGGAAGCGTAGCCCAGGTTGATGCTGGCGCTTTGCACGTTGGCCTTGCCCAAGGCGACATCAGCTTCGGCCTGCTTTTGTGCGGCAACGGCATTGGCATACTCCTGCTTGCTGACAGCATTGGCTTCAACCAGATTTTTGTAGCGCCCGGCCAAAGCCGTCGCCTGGGTCAGGTTGGCCTCGGCCCGGGACTGGCCTGCCTTGGCGCTGGCCACCTGAGCCGCGTAAGGCGCCGAGTCAATGGTGAAAAGCGGCTGCCCGACCTTGACGTCGCTGCCTTCGCGAAAAAGCCTTTTTTGCAAAATGCCGGCCGCACGCGCCCGGACCTGCGCCACCCGCGAGGCTTCCAGCCGGCCAGGCAGCTCCGTCACCAGGCCAACGTCCCCCAGGCCGACCGTCACCACACCGACTTCGGCAGGTGGCGGCGCAGAGCCCGCGCCCGCAGCGCCATTGCCCCCTTTGCCGCAAGCTGCCAGCATCAGTGCGGCCAGCACGGCGGCCAGCAGCAGGAGGGGATGGCGGGGATGCCCCAGCAGTCGTTCAGCGAGTGAAAAGGGCTGAATCAGGCTCGACGTAGGCATGCTGCTTCCTTGGATGGTGAATGGTGCAGAAAGGAAAGCCGCTCAGAAGGCAAGGCTTGCCCAAAACCACAGGCTTTTTTGGAGATAACCAGGGGATTTTTTTCGGAGCTCGAATTTTACATACATTTTTGAATGTATATTCGAAGCCCTTTACAAAATTAAATCACAGGTAAGAAATTTTGGCTCGCCGCACCAAAGAAGACGCCTTGGCCACCCGCCACAGCCTGCTCGACGCAGCGGAATTGCTGTTTCAGGACCAAGGGGTGTCGCGCACGTCGCTCAACGACATTGCCAGACAGGCGGGCACCAGCCGCGGCGCCATTTACTGGCATTTCCGGGACAAGGCTGACCTCTTTAACGCCATGATGGAAAGGGTCACGCTGCCGCTGGAGCAATCCTTCCAGGACGCTGGGCGGGACACCCATAGCGACCCGCTGATACGCTTGTGTGGTGGCGTGCGCGACGCGTTGCTGCGTGTTTCGACCGACCCGCAGACACGCCGGGTGTTTGAAGTGGCGACCCACAAGGTGGAATATGTCGATGAACTGCAGGCTGTCCGGCTGCGGCACCTGAAAGCACGCCACGAATTCCTGTCGCAGGTGGAGCGCGGCCTGCAAGCGGCAGCCACGTGGCAATCCGTGGAATTGGCCATGCCTGCTGCCACGGCGGCGGAAGGCCTGCACGCCATCATTGACGGCCTGATCCAGAACTGGCTGCTCGACAGCGCGATTTTCGACCTGGTCGCGGTGGGCCAGGAGGTGATGGCGGTTTATCTACGCGGCCTGGGCCTCAGGCCCGGGGGCGGAACCCGCTAGTGCAAATGGCGCGGTTTACGCCCGCCGCCGCCGTGGCCTGAGCCCCCCTGGGAGCCGCCCAAGCCGCGGGGCGGCCGGCCGAGCTGCATGGAGTTGACCAGCGTCTCGAAACGCTGCTCGAACAGCTTGTCAACAGCCGCCACCACATCGCCGAGCTCGGTGGCATCAAAATGGCGCTCCATCAAGCCGATCATGTCCTGCACCAGCAGGTCGCGCTGCACCTGCATGATCGCGGCCGGTGTGGGGCCCACAAAATACATGGCAAAGTCGTCTCTTGCTTCTTCGCCTTCGCGCTCTTCATCCTCGTCAAAGTCCGCGTCGTAAAACGTGACCTCGATGGGTGCGCCGCTCAGGGCCATCTCGTTGAGGGCCATGCAGACCTCATCGAGCACCTGCCGGAAATCCTCGTCACCGGGAACCGTCCAGCACAGCTGCAGCAGATGCTGGTGCGCATCGAAACGTATACCCGGCTCTTCCTCGTACACGCTGGCTGCGCCATCCGCCAGCGATTTGGCACCGGCGTACGCCCAAAGCGGTTTGAGCGCATCCTGCAACTGTTCAAAAGCAACATCATCGCGCAAGGGCACTTCGCCGTGCACGTGGATTTCAAAAGGAGGTGTGTTGTAGCGGGCCATGGAATCTATCTTAACCAGTTGGCGCCCGAAAGGAGATGGCCACTGCAAGGCCATGGACGGGGGCGCCGGTGATGTGAAGGTTGGCAAACCTCAGAAAAAATCGTGGTGCCCGGGACCGGAATCGAACCGGTACGCCCCTTATGCAGGAAAGCGGCGGATTTTAAGTCCGATGTGTCTACCAATTTCACCACCCGGGCAGGGTTGTCTATTGTGAAACAAAAAAGCCTCATCAGATCGACTGACGAGGCCTGAACGAAAAGAATGCAAACGCGATTTTCTGGAGGCGCGGCCCGGAGTCGAACCGGGCTAGCCGGATTTGCAATCCGGTACATAACCGCTTTGTTACCGCGCCGTCATCTGTCTGGATCAGGAAAATCTTTTGGATTCCACCGACCGCTTTTGTCAGTCACCACCAAAGAAAAAGGACAGCATTTTGACGTGCTGCCCTTTTGAATTGGAGCGGGAGAAGAGTCTCGAACTCTCGACCTCAACCTTGGCAAGGTTGCGCTCTACCAACTGAGCTACTCCCGCGATTACAGCCTCCAATTATAGCGCATTTTTTTGCGCGTTTTGAAGAGACGACGAAAATTTGCTCAATGCGTGATGCTGCCGGCCGCTTCCACTGCAGGGACTGGCGCAGCAGCGGCAGCCACCGGCGGCTCGTCCTCAGGCAAGGGCACGGGCTGGCGCACCAACGCGATCTGCAGCACCTGGTCAATCCATTTGACCGGAACGATCTCGAGACCATTTTTCACGTTCTCGGGGATCTCCTGCAAGTCCTTGGCATTTTCTTCCGGGATGATCACCGTCTTGATGCCGCCACGCAATGCAGCGAGCAACTTTTCCTTGAGGCCACCAATGGCCGTGACCTCGCCGCGCAGCGTGATCTCGCCGGTCATGGCCACGTCGCCGCGCACCGCAATGCCGGTGATCGCGGAAACAAACGCCGTGGTCATCGCCGCGCCGGCGCTCGGGCCGTCCTTGGGGGTGGCGCCATCGGGCACGTGGACATGGATGTCGCGCTTTTCGAACATCTCGTCCTTGATGCCCAGCACGCGCGCACGGCTACGCACCACGGTGCGTGCAGCTTCCACCGATTCTTTCATCACGTCGCCCAGTGAACCGGTGCGTGTGATCACGCCCTTGCCAGGCATCATGGCTGCCTCAATGGTCAGCAGGTCGCCGCCTACTTCCGTCCAGGCCAGACCTACGACCTGACCGACCTGGTTGTGGTTCTCGGCACGACCATAGTCAAACTTGCGCACACCGAGGTAATCGTTGAGGTTGTCGGCGGCCACGATGACCTTGGGTTCCATTTTTTTCAGCTGGATGCCCTTGACCACCTTGCGGCAGATTTTGGAAAGCTCACGCTCGAGCGAACGCACACCGGCTTCGCGCGTGTAATAACGCACGATGTCGCGGACCGCCTGCTCCTGGATCTCGAGTTCGCCGTCCTTGACGCCGTTGTTCTTGAGCTGCTTGGGCAGCAGGTAACGCATGGCGATGCCGGTTTTCTCGTCCTCCGTGTAGCCCGACAGTCGGATCACTTCCATGCGGTCCAGCAAAGCTGCGGGAATGTTCATCGAATTGGACGTCGCCACGAACATCACGTCGCTCAGGTCGAAATCGACCTCCACGTAATGGTCGCCAAACGTGTGGTTTTGCTCGGGGTCCAGCACTTCGAGCAAGGCGCTGGAAGGATCACCGCGAAAGTCGGTACCAAGCTTGTCGATCTCGTCGAGCAGGAACAGCGGGTTGCGTGTGCCGGCCTTGGTCAGGCTTTGCAACACCTTGCCCGGCAACGCGCCGATATAGGTGCGCCGGTGGCCACGGATTTCGGCTTCGTCCCGCATGCCACCCAGCGCCATGCGCACATATTTCCGGCCAGTGGCTTTGGCAATCGACTGACCCAGAGATGTTTTGCCGACCCCCGGAGGGCCCACCAGGCAAAGAATCGGCGCTTTCAGTTTGTCCACACGCTGCTGTACTGCGAGGTACTCAACAATGCGGTCCTTGACCTTCTCCAGGCCGTAGTGGTCTTCGTCGAGCACCTTCTCGGCATTGGCGAGGTCGTGCTTGATCTTGGTTTTCTTGCTCCATGGCAAGCCGGTCAACACATCGATGTAGGTACGTACCACGGTCGCTTCGGCCGACATCGGCGACATCAGCTTGAGTTTTTTCAACTCGCCTTCGGCCTTCTTGCGGGCTTCCTGCGGCATCTTGGCGGCCTTGATCTTTTTCTCGATCTCTTCGATGTCGGCACCCTCTTCGCCTTCACCGAGCTCCTTCTGGATGGCCTTGACCTGTTCGTTGAGGTAAAAATCGCGCTGGTTCTTCTCCATCTGGCGTTTGACGCGGCCACGGATTTTTTTGTCGACGTTGAGGATGTCCACTTCGCGCTCGAGCTGCTCGTACAGGTTTTCGAGGCGGATCTTGACCTTGTCCAGGTCCAGGATGACCTGCTTGGCGTCGAGCTTGAGCGGCAAATGGGCGGCGATGGTGTCTGCGAGACGCCCCGCGTCGTCGATGCTGGAGATCGAGGTCAGGATTTCGGGCGGTATCTTCTTGTTGAGTTTGACGTAGTGGTCAAACTGCTGCATCACTGCTCGGCGCAGGGCTTCGACTTCGCTGGTCTTGTCGCCCGGTGTGGCCACCTCCGGCGCCACCGGTGTCACGTTGGCGCTAAAGTGAAGCTCACCCTCTTCGATCTTGTTGACCTTGGCACGCTGCTGGCCTTCCACCAGGACCTTGACGGTGCCATCGGGCAGTTTGAGCATCTGAAGAATGGTGGCCACGCAGCCGACCTCGAACATGTCTTCGACAGAAGGTTCGTCCTTGGCTGCGGTTTTCTGGGCGACCAGCATGATGCGGCGCTCGGCCTCCATCGCCGACTCCAGCGCCTTGATGCTTTTTGGCCGGCCCACAAAGAGGGGGATCACCATGTGGGGGAACACCACCACATCACGCAGCGGAAGCAGCGGCAGGTCAATCGGGGTGGAGGGCAGTGTGGTTTGTGCGGACATATAGCCTTAAAGGTAAGCCTTGAACGAAAGCCCTGGCAACGGGACGGGTATCAGGCTTTCATGGTTCGGCAACAACAATAACCTCGAACGTGGGGCACACAGGCGGGTTTTTCAACCCGGCAGGCAGCACCGTCATCAGGCCTGCTTGGCGGCTTCTCTGTAAACCAGCAGCGGTGGCTTGTTTTCCTCGATGGTCGATTCATCAACTACCACCTTTTCCACATTGATGGTGTTGGGCAGGTCAAACATGGTGTCGATCAGGGACTGCTCCAGGATGGAGCGCAAGCCCCGGGCGCCGGTCTTGCGTGCCAGTGCCTTGCGGGCAATGGCCTTGAGCGCCGAGGGGCGAATCTCAAGGTCCACCCCCTCCATGGAAAGCAGCTTGCTGAATTGCTTGACCACCGCGTTTTTCGGCTCGGTGAGAATCTGCACAAGGGCATCTTCCGTGAGTTCGGTCAGCGTGGCGACCACCGGCATGCGACCCACAAGCTCGGGAATCAGGCCGAACTTGATCAGATCTTCCGGCTCCACGTCCTTGAAAGACTCGGTCAGGCTGCGGGCTTTTTTGCTTTTGACGGCGGCGCCAAACCCGATGCCCGAGGCCTCGGTGCGGTTTTCAATGACTTTTTCCAGCCCCGAAAACGCCCCACCGCAAATGAACAGGATGTTGGTGGTGTCGACCTGCAGGAAGTCCTGGTTCGGGTGCTTGCGACCGCCCTGGGGAGGAACCGAGGCCATCGTGCCCTCGATCAGCTTGAGCAGGGCCTGCTGCACGCCTTCGCCGGATACGTCGCGCGTGATGGACGGGTTGTCGGATTTGCGTGAAATCTTGTCAATTTCGCCGATGTACACAATGCCCTGCTGGGCGCGCTCAACCTCATAGTTGCAGCTTTGCAGCAGCTTCTGGATGATGTTTTCAACGTCTTCGCCGACATAACCCGCTTCGGTCAGGGTGGTGGCATCGGCCATCACAAAGGGGACGTTGAGCGTGCGCGCCAGGGTCTGGGCCAGCAATGTCTTGCCGGAGCCGGTCGGGCCGATCAGCAAGATATTGCTTTTGGTCAATTCGACCTCGTCCTTCTTGGCTTTTTCCTTGTGGCGCAGCCGTTTATAGTGGTTGTACACCGCTACGGCCAGGGTGCGCTTGGCAGGCTCCTGACCAATCACATAACCATCCAGCGTGGTCTTGATCTCCAGCGGTGTCGGCAGGTCGCCACGCGTTTCGCGAACATCGTCGCCTGCGGGCAATTCATCACGGATGATTTCATTGCACAGGTCGATGCATTCATCGCAGATGAAAACCGACGGCCCTGCGATCAGCTTTTTCACTTCGTGCTGGCTTTTGCCGCAGAAGGAGCAATACAGGGTCTTTTCGCTGGAAGAGCCTTTTTTTTCGGCCATTGATGGAATGCCTTTAAGGTTCCCCGAAGGGATGATTGCCTAATGATAACCAAATAGAAACGGCGTTTCCTGTTACAGAAAACGCCGTTACCGCTGCCAGAAACGACAGGGTTGTCCCGTCGACGCCTAAAGCCGCTTGGAAATCACTTCATCGACCACACCATAGGCCTTGGCCTCGTCGGCGAACATGAAGTAATCCCTCTCGGTGTCACGCTCGATTTTCTCGACCGTCTGGCCGGTGTTGTTGGCCAGGATGCGGTTGAGTTGCTCACGCGTCTTGAGGATGTCGCGGGCGTGGATTTCAATGTCCGTGGCCTGGCCCTGGGCGCCACCCGAAGGCTGGTGAATCATCACGCGCGAGTTGGGCAGCGAAAACCGCTTGCCCTTGGTCCCGGCGGCCAGCAGAAAAGCGCCCATGCTGGCGGCCATGCCTGTGCACAGCGTGGACACATCGGGCTTGATGAACTGCATGGTGTCGTAGATCGCCATGCCGGCGGTGACCGAGCCGCCAGGGGAATTGATGTAGAAGGAAATGTCCTTGTCGGGGTTCTCGCTCTCCAGGAAGAGCAACTGCGCCACCACCAGATTGGCGGTCTGGTCGTTGACCGGTCCGACCAGGAAAATCACGCGCTCCTTGAGCAAACGCGAGTAAATGTCGTAAGACCGTTCGCCACGGCCGGACTGCTCGATCACCATCGGCACCATGCCGAGGCCCTGAATGTCCTTCGCACTGCTGTAAATCATGTGTTCTCCAATTTGTGGGCCTACTTTACCCAAAATAAATGGGGCTTGAAGCCGTAGCCGCAAGCCCCTGCGCCAGAATTTTGGTCACCGACCGCAGTTGGCCCGGGCAGCGCTTTAGTTCTGTGCCATCAACTCGTCAAAAGGCACGGATTTTTCGACGATTTTGGCCTTGCCCATGACAAAGTCGGTGACGTTGTTTTCAATGACCACCGACTCGACTTCGGCCATGCGTTTTTCGTCACCGAAGTACCAGCGCACCACGTCCTGCGGCTTCTCATAGCTGGACGCCAGCTCTTCGACGTGGGCCTTGACCTGCTCAGCCTTGGGGAACAGGTCGTTGGAGCGGGTCAGCTCCGCCACCACCAGGCCCAGGCGCACACGTTTTTCAGCTTGCGGGCGGAAGATGTCATCAGGAATCGGTGCCTTGTCGGCGTCCTTGATCCCGCGCTGCTTGAGGTCGGCACGGGCGCCTTCGACCATGCGCTCCAGTTCAGCCTGGACAATGGCTTGCGGGACGTCCAGTTCGGCGTTGGCCAGCAGTGCGTCCATAACGGCGTTCTTGTTGCGGGCAAGCAGGCGGAATTTGACTTCGCGCTCCAGGTTTTTCCTGATGTCAGCACGCAAGCCTTCAACGGTAGCGTCGGCAATGCCCAGCGACTTGGCCAGGGCCTCGTTGACGTCGGGCAGGTGCGCGGCCTCGATCTTCCTGACCGTGACCATGAAGTCAGCCTGCTTGCCGGCCACGTCCTTGCCGTGGTAGTCGGCCGGGAAGTTCAGGGGAAAGGTCTTGCTTTCACCGCTTTTCATGCCTCGCACAGCGTCTTCGAACTCCTTGAGCATCTGACCCTCGCCGACCAGGAACTGAAAGGCTTCAGCCTTGCCGCCGGCAAACGGTTCGCCGTCGATCTTGCCTTCGAAGTCGATGGTGGCGCGGTCACCGTCCTGGGCCGCAGCGTCCATGGCGCGATGGGCGAAGGTGCGGCGCTGCTTGCGCAGGATGTCCACGGTTTTGTCGATGGCTTCGTCGCTGACTTCAGAAGTCAGCTTTTCAACCTCTGCATTGGCCAGATCGCCGATTTTGACTTCGGGATAGACCTCGAACACCGCGTCAAACGCCAGCTCGCCCTCGGGCGCACCTTCTTTTTCGCTGATGCGTGGCTGGCCAGCCACACGCAGCTTGGCTTCATTGGCCGCCACCGAGAAGGCTTCGCCAACCTTGTCGTTCATGACCTCGTAATGCACTGAATAGCCGTACCGCTGGGCCACCACGGTCATGGGCACCTTGCCGGGACGGAAACCGTCCATCTTGACGGTGCGCGCCATGCGTTTGAGGCGAGAGTCAACCTCGGACTGGATGGTGCTGACGGGCAAGGTCAAAGTTATCTTGCGTTCCAGCTTTTCAAGGGTTTCAACAGTCACGGCCATGATCTACTCCTAATATCCAGAAATGTGTAAAGACAGATGGTGCAAAACCCTGGGGGCACTGCGTCCAGCGTCCTGAAAGTCTCAAACAGTGGTGCGCGGGGCGGGACTCGAACCCGCACAGTATTGCTACCGTCAGGACCTAAACCTGGTGCGTCTACCAATTTCGCCACCCGCGCGCCTGAAATAAAAACAAAAACGGGAATCCTCAGCTTTTCGGCTTGTGGACCCCCGCCTGAAATCGGTCAACTTTCTATTTTAGCCTGTATCGGCCTCGCCCTGATCCCGCCACCGGCAGCCTCGGGACTATCCAGCCAAAACAGGGGGTTCGCGTTTGACGCGAAACGATGCAGCGTACATCGCCGGCAGCGCCAGCAAGGTCAGCACCGTGGCGACGATCAGGCCGCCCATGATGGCGACCGCCATCGGGCCCCAGAACACACTGCGCGACAGCGGAATCATGGCCAGCACGGCGGCGGCGGCCGTCAGCACGATGGGGCGCAGGCGCCGCACAGCCGACTCCACAATCGCGTCCCAGGCCGGAACCCCGGCCGCACGGTCCTGTTCGATCTGGTCGATCAGGATCACCGAGTTGCGAATGATCATGCCGAACAGCGCCACGATGCCGAGTCCGGCTACAAAGCCCATAGGCCGATTCAGGATCAACAGCGCGCCCGCGACACCGGCGATGCCCATGAAGCCCGTGATGAAAGCGAGCATCGAACGGCTGAAGCTGTGCAGCTGCAGCATTAGCAAGGTCAAAATAATGAAGCCCGCTACCGGTAATTGCGCTCCGATCGCGCCTTGGCCTTTGGCGCTCTCTTCCACGGCGCCGGCAACCTGAATGCGGTAGCCGCCCATGCCATTCTGGTGCCATTTGGCTTCGATGGCTTTCAGGGCCGGCAACAACTCGTTGGTCACCGTCGCGCCCTGCAGGCCTTCGACGATATCGCTTTGCACCGTGATGGCGTAGTCGCGGTTCTCGCGCCACATCACACCCGGCTCCCAGGTAAAAACCGGCTTGGCGATCTGCGTGAGCGGAATCGACTTGCCCGAAGCCGTCGGCAGGTAGGCGTTGGCAATGTCCGTGATGGCGTTGCGTTCGTCCAGAGGCTGGCGCAGCACGATGTCGATGAGTTTGTCGCCTTCGCGGAACTGGCCGACGGTGCTGCCGGCAAGAATGGTCCTGGAGGCCTGGGCAATCGACTGGCTGGTGACCCCCAGCGCACGCGCCTTGGACTGGTCCACTTCCAGGCGCAGCACCTTGACCGACTCGTTCCAGTTGTCGTTGACGCCCCGCGTGTTGGGGCTTTCGCGCATCGCGGCCTTGACCTCATCGGCGCGATCACGCAGCACCAGCGGGTCAATGCCCACCACGCGAAACTGCACGGGGTAAGGCACGGGCGGTCCGTTGGGCAGCAGCTTGATGCGGCCGCGCACCTCGGGAAACTCCTGGGCCAGCAGCGCCGGCAACTTGACGCGCAGCGACTCGCGCACCTTCAGGTCCTTGGGCAGCACGATGAATTGCGACACATTGGTCTGGGGGAAAATCTGGTCCAGCGGCAGGTAAAAACGCGGCACGCCCGAGCCCACCCAGGTGCTGACCGAGCTGACGCCCTCTTCCTGGAGCAGCCGCGCTTCGACACGTTTGGCCGTCAACTCATTGGCGGCAAACGAGGTGCCTTCGGGAAACCAGATATCCACCATGATCTCGGGCCGGCTCGAATCCGGGAAGAACTGCTGCTGCACCTTGCCCATGCCCACGATGCCCAGCGCAAGTATCAGCAACGTGGCCCCTATGGTGATCCAGCGGTACTGCACACACCAGTTCACCGCGCGGCGGAACAGCTTGTAGAACGGCGTATCGAAGTGCTCCTGGTGGCCGGCTGCAGCGCCTTCCGGCAGCGGCTTGGCCTTGAGCAGCAGCGTGCCCAGGTAAGGCACGAAGTACACCGACACGATCCAGCTCAATACCAGTGCAATCACGGTGACGGCGAAAATCGCGAAGGTGTATTCGCCCACCGTCGATTTCGCCATGCCGATCGGTAAAAAGCCGACCGCCGTGATCAGCGTGCCGGTCAACATCGGCATGGCGGTGATCTCGTAGGCAAAGGTGGCGGCACGCACCTTGTCGTAGCCCTCTTCCATCTTGCGCACCATCATCTCGACCGCAATGATGGCGTCGTCCACCAGCAAGCCGAGCGCGATGATCAGCGAACCCAGCGATATCTTGTGCAGGCCGATGCCAAAGTAGTTCATCGCCAGAAAGGTCGACGCCAACACCAGCGGAATCGTGATGCCCACCACCAGGCCAGGCCGCATGTCGATGTAGTAACGCTTCCATAACGGGTGCTCGCCAGGCCGTCGGTGAAAACCCAGCGCAATAAAACTCACGGCAAGCACGATGGCCACCGCTTCGATCAGCACTTTCACGAATTCATTGACCGAGGTCGTCACTGCGGTGGGCTGGTCCTGGATCTGCACCAGCTCGATGCCCGCCGGCAACCTGCTGCCAATCTGCGCGGTGGTCCTCTTCAGCGCCTTACCCAGCGCGATGATGTCGCCGCCCTTGGCCATGGAGACGCCGAGCGCAATGACCTCCCGCCCCTGGTGGCGCACCTTGACGGACGGCGGATCCACATAGCCCCGCTTGATTTCTGCGATGTCGCCCAGGCGCAGCTGGTTGCCCGAGCTCCCGCGAATCGGCATGGCGCGCAGCTGCTCGACCGCCTGAAACTGCCCGGCGACGCGCACCTGCACCACGTCCAGCGGTGTCTGGATGGCACCGGCCGATTCCACCGCGTTTTGCTGGCCGAGCTGACTCAGAACCTGGTTGAAATCGAGCCCTAACTGCGCCAGGCGTCTTTGCGAAATTTCGATGTAGAGCTTTTCGTCCTGCACGCCAAACTGCTCAACCTTGGCGACATCGGGCACGCGAAGCAGCTGCTGGCGCGCGTCGTCGGCAAAGGTCTTGAGCTCGGCGTAGCTGAAGCCGTCGGCCTGCAGCGCATAGATCACGCCATACACATCTCCGAAGTCGTCGTTGAAAAACGGGCCGACCACCCCGCCAGGCAGGGTGCCGCGCATATCGCCAACCTTTTTGCGCACGGCGTACCAGACGCCTGCCACATCAGCCGCTTTGGACGAGTCCTTGATCTGGAAAATGATCTGCGACTCGCCTGGTTTGGAGTAGCTGCGGATCTTGTCGGCATACGGCACCTCTTGCAGCGTGCGCTCTATCTTGTCGGTCACCTGTTCGGCCATCTGCTGCGCCGTGGCGCCCGGCCAGTAGGTGCGCACCACCATCGCGCGGAAAGTAAAGGGCGGGTCTTCGTCCTGCCCAAGCTGGAAGTAGGCCGCAAAACCCAGCAGCATCAGCACCACCATCAGGTACCGCGTCAGCGCCGGATGGTCCAGCGCCCATTTGGACAGGTTGAAACTGTCTTTGGGTTGTTTCTGGTTCATGCCTGCCTCACTTCGGAGGCGCTGCGGCCGACGCAGCCGCCGCCGTCGCTATCGGATTGATAGCTGTCTGTGCAGGCGGGACAGGGGCTAAAGCCACTTTTGGCTGATAAATCGTGACCTTCTGGCCAGGGGACAGCACATGCACCCCGGCGCTGACCACCAGCATGCCGGGCTGCAGGCCCGCGGCGATCACCGCCTCGTTGCCGTCGGCCGTGGCGATCTGGACCGTTTGCGATGTCACTGTCATGGTGGTTTTGTCCAGCACCCAGACGGCGCTGGCCTTGCCGTCCTGGCGCAGCGCGCTGGTCGGCAGCTTGATGACCTGCAGGCCGGTAGCGCCCAGGCCCTGCGGCTGCACGTACACCGTCGCGCCCAGCACCGGCGGCTCTTTCGTGTCCAGCGCCACCTTCACCGGGTAGGTGCGTGTGGCCGGGTCGGCACTGGCGGACACCTCACGCACCCTGCCGTTCAGCTCGCCGGCCTGCGACCAGACCCGCACCTTGACAGGCGCGCCCACCTTGATGTCGCCGATCCTGTCTTCCGGCACCGAGAACACCGCGTCGCGCGGGCCGTCGGCGGCAATACGCAGCACCGGCGCACCGGCGGTCACCACCTGGCCGGCTTCGGCCTCGACAGCCGTCACCACACCGGAGACGTTGGCCACCAGCGCCGCATAACTGGCCTGGTTGCCCTGCACCGCCAGTTGTGACTGCGCCTGCCGCAGCTGGGCCTGCGTCGCCTTCAGGGTGGTGTCGCGGCGCTCCAGCTCGGCGCCGCTGATGAAGTTCTGGTCCTTGAGCTCCTTGTAGCGCCCGTAGTCGGCCGCCGCCAGGTCACGTTGGGTCGCGGCGGCAGCCACCTGGGCGCGCGCCGCATCGGCAGCCAGCCTGTAGTCCTGCGGGTCCAGCTGGGCCAGCACCTGGCCGGCTTTCACATGCTGCCCAAGCTCGGCCTGCCGCTTGATGATTTTCCCGCCAACCCGGAACCCCAGCCGGGACTCGACCTGGGCTTTGACCTCGCCGGCAAACTCGTGGCTGGTCGTGAAAGCGTCCATTCCCACCGTGATCACCTTGACCGCACGGACCGGCTCCTCGGGCGGTGCGGGCTTGGAACAGGCGACCAGCAGGACGGCGCTGCTGAGAACAGCAAAAGCGGTTTTATTCATGATGTGAAGGGCAAAAGCGGTGACGGGAAATCAGAAATCAAGGGGGAAAATCTACACTACTGACTGACTGGTTAGTAATCTAGGATAAATCATGGGTGCTGTCAAGCGACAATCCCGGCCATGACCCCAGCTTCCCCCACCGGAACGCCCGAGCCGCTGCAGCCGCCTTCCAGCCACTACGAAAACTTCCCGGTGGCGTCGTGGCTGTGCCCACCCCGGCTGCGGCCGGCCATTACCGCCATCTACTGGTTCGCCCGGACCGCCGACGACATCGCCGATGAAGGCGATGCAAGACCGGCGCAGCGCCTGCAGGATCTGGCGGCCTGCCGCGACGACCTGCTGGCTGCGGCCGAAGACCGGCCCGGCTCAGGGCGCTGGCCGCAGGTGTTCGGGGCGTTGCAGCCCGTTATTGCAACGTTTGACTTGCCGGTGGCCTTGCTGGCCGACCTGCTCAGCGCCTTCGAGCAGGATGTGGTCAAGCAGCGGTATGGCACCGAGGCCGAGCTGCTGGACTACTGCCGCCGCTCGGCCAACCCTGTCGGGCGCCTGCTGCTGCATCTGTATGGCGTCAACGACGCTGCCTCGCAGGTCCAGAGCGACCACATCTGCAGCGCCCTGCAGCTGATCAACTTCTGGCAAGACCTCAGCGTGGACATCCCGCGCGGGCGCATCTACATCCCACGTGAGTTATGGGCAGCACACGGTGTCGACGAGGCGCAACTGCTGGCGCAGGACAGCAACCCTGCCACTACAAAATTGATAGCAGCCTGCGCCTACGCAGCAAGGGCCAGCATGCTCAAAGGCGCTGGACTTCCGGCCACCATTGCGCTGCGGCTGGGCGGCTTCGACGGCTGGCGCGCCGCGCTGGAGTTGCGCTGCGTGATCCAGGGGGGCCTGCGCATCCTGGACAAGATCGAAGCGATGGACTACCGCACCCTCGCAAAACGTCCCAGGCTGACGGCCTGGGACGCGGCGCTTATTTTCTGGAAGGCCCTGCTGCCATGACACGATCCGTGCGCATTCCCGCCGGCAGCGCGCTTGCCGCTACACAGCATGACGCCGATTTCGCCGACGCCTATGAGGTGCTGGTGCCAAATTCGGCACTCACCGCCACCGAGATCTACCGGGGCATCACCCGGCAGACACCCGGCTGGGTGGAAGGCCTGATGCGGCTGCGAAACAAGGTGGTCCAGCCTTTGGGCCTGAAAGACCTTGGCGCGATGGCCATGGTTCCACCCGGCGAAGCGGTGCCCGGCCAGCGCATGGGGCTGTTTGAGGTGGTGAGCGTCGCGCCCGACGAACTGGTGCTGCAGGACAACGACAAACATCTGGTGGTTCAACTGTCCATCCTCAAACAAACCCATGACAGCACCCACGACAAGCTGACCCTCAGCACCGTGGTTCACATCCACAACACCCTGGGCCGGGTGTACATGGCTTTTGTGGGCCCTGCCCACAAGCTGATTGCGCCGGCCGTGGTGCGCCGCGCGCCCCAAGCCGTGCTGGCAAGCCTGCGACAATCCCGCCCATGAGCCCTGAGGAATACGTCCAGCAAAAAGCCGTCGCGTCCGGCAGCAGTTTTTATTACGCCTTCCTGTTTTTGCCCAAAGAGCGGCGCGCCGCCATCACCGCCTTCTATGCGTTTTGCCGCGAGATCGACGATGTGGTCGATGAGGTCACCGACCCGGGCGTGGCCTACACCAAGCTGGCCTGGTGGCATGCCGAGGTCCTCAAGTCCTATGCCGGCGAGCCAACCCACCCGGTGATGAAGGCGCTGATGCCGCTGGCGCCCGCCTACCGCATCGAGGCACGCCACCTGCAGGCCGTGATCGAAGGCTGCAAGATGGACCTGGCGCAAAACCGCTACCTCGACTTCCCCAACCTCAGGACCTACTGCCACCTGGTGGCCGGCATCGTCGGCGAGGTCGCCGCGCGCATCTTCGGCCAGAACGATGAGGCCACCACCGCTTACGCCCACAAGCTGGGCCTGGCCTTCCAGATGACCAACATCATCCGCGACGTCGGCGAGGACGCGCTGCGCGGTCGCATCTACCTGCCAGTCAACGAGCTGCAGCAGTTCGACGTGAAGGCGCACGAAATTCTGAAACGCCAGTACTCGGACCGTTTCACCGCACTGATGAAGTTCCAGACCGACCGCGCTCTCGCGCTGTACGACGAAGCCCTGGCGCTGCTGCCCGAGCCCGACCGCCGCGCGCAAAAACCTGGCCTGATGATGGCCAGCATCTACCGCACCTTGCTGCGCGAGATTGCGCGCGACAACTACCAGGTGCTGCACCAGCGCGTGAGCCTGACGCCGCTGCGCAAGTTCTGGCTGGCCTGGAAGACGCAGGCTTTCGGAAAAGTAGTTTGAAAACAGCCGTTATAGGCGCGGGCTGGGCCGGTTGCGCGGCGGCAATCGAGGCCACGCGCCTGGGCCAGCAGGTCACGCTGTTTGAAGCCGGCCGCATCCCTGGCGGCCGCGCCCGCCGCGTCGATGGCCGGTGGCCCGATGGCTCGCCCCTGCCGCTGGACAACGGCCAGCACATCCTGATCGGCGCCTACAGCGATACCCTGCAGTTGATGGCCGAGCTGGGACTTGATACCTCAACGCTGCTGCTTCGCATGCCGCTGACCCTGCAGTTCCCAGACGGCACCGGCCTGCGTTTTCCGCGGCTGCCGACACCGCTGGATGCGCTGGTTGGTATCCTGCGCGCGCGCGGCTGGTCCTGGGGTGACAGGTTTTCGCTGCTGGGCGCCGCCCTGCGCTGGCAGATGGCGGGTTTTCAGTGCGCGCCAGCGTTGTCGGTAGCGCAACTGTGTCAGCAGCTCAGCCAACGCGTGAACGCAGAGCTGATCGAGCCGCTGTGTGTGTCTGCGCTCAACACCCCGGCGGAGCGTGCCAGCGCCCAAGTGTTTTTGCGCGTGTTGCACGATGCGCTGTTTTCGCAGTCCGGCGGGTCCAACCTGTTGCTGCCGCGCACCGACCTGAGCGCGCTGCTACCCGACGCCGCGCTGGCCTGGCTGGCGCAGCGCGGCGGCGACGTGCGCCTGAGCACACGTGTGCAGGCACTTGCTTCCACCGGGACCGGCTGGCAGGTCGACGGCGAAGTTTTTGACCGCGTGATCCTGGCCTGTCCACCGCTTGAGGCGGCGCGGCTCGCTTCGGGCAGCGGCCTGCCTTGCGACGCCTGGGTGGACCAGGCGCGTGCACTGCAGTTCGAAGCCATCACCACGGTGTATGTCTTGTCCCCCGACACACGCCTGGCGCAACCCATGCTCGCGCTGCGCGCCAGCGGGCCTGAAGGGGATGCGCCAGCGCAGTTTGTGTTTGACCGCGGCCAGCTCGGCGGGCCGGACGGCTTGCTGGCCTTTGTGGTGAGCGCCAGCCAGGGCGACAACACAGCGCTGGCGCAGCGCGTGTTGCAGCAAGCCCGGCAGCACCTGGGGCTGGCGCAGCCCGTTGCGGTGCAAACCATTGTTGAAAAACGCGCCACCTTCGCCTGCCTGCCCGGCCTGCAGCGGCCGGCGGCGCAGGTGTTGCCCGGCCTGCTGGCTTGCGGCGATTTCGTGGCCGGTCCCTACCCCGCCACGCTGGAGGGCGCGGTGCGCTCCGGTCTGCAGGTAGCCAGACTTGCTATCAAATAAATAGCTTCCTGCGCTTGTCAGACAAGGGCTGCAGGCTATTTTTCTACAAGGAAATGAACTACTCAGCTTGCTGAGCGTCGCTTGCCCTCACCCCCGCCCTCTCCCAGAGGGAGAGGGTGCAAAGACGGACTCCTCTTTCCCCTCTCCCTCTGGGAGAGGGTTAGGGTGAGGGCCTCCCCGATTTACCTCTGACAGTTAAACGGGGCTGAGTAGTGACAGGAAAATCGCCAAATCAAGCCGGACGCGCGCGCTTGGCCATCACACGCACCTGCAGTTGCGCAGGCCGCGCCAGGCAGCGCTGCAGCCAGTCGGCCACGCGCGGGCACGCCGTCATCGCATCCGCGCGCTGGGCCCAGGCCAGCACCGAGGCCACACAGATGTCGGCCACGGTGAAGCGCTCTCCCGCCACATAACTGCGCGCCCGCAAATGTTGCTCCAGCACCTGCAGCACCGGCGCCAGCCGGCGGTCTGCCTGCTGCGCCAGCTCCGGCTTGCGGCGGTCTTCGGGCATGGCGATGCGGTGCATCAAAAAAGTCAGCGCGTCTTTTTCACACTCGGTCACAGCCCAGAAGCTCCAGCGCAGAATCTCCGCGCGTTCAGCGTGGTTCTGCGCCGCAAGGGATGCACCGCCGGGCCCCTGAAAACGCTCCGCCAGATAGAGCGCGCAAGCCATGGACTCCCAGACCACAATGCCGTCGTCGTCGATCACCGGAATGTGGCCGTTCGGGTTGAGCGCCAGAAACTCCGGCGTGCGGGTCGCGCCGCCTTCGTAGACCTGGGCAATGTGTTCATAGTCCAGGCCGAGCTCCTGCGCGACCCAGAGCGGCCGCGATGTCCGGGAAGCAGCAATGCCGTAAATCTTCAGCGTCATGCCTGTTCCTCCGCCGCCCGAAACATGTCGCACAGTTCGGTCAGGGTGGTCACGGTTTCGTGCGGTGAAGCATCATGCGTCCACAAATGGTCGGCGCGGTTCACCCAGGCCGTCTGCATGCCGGCGCTGAGCCCACCCAACACATCCAGCGTGGCGTCGTCGCCCACATGCAGCACGTTGTGCGCGTCCACGTTCACTGCACCGGCCGCCGCGTGAAATATCCGCGGGTCAGGCTTGCCCACACCAAACTGCTGCGCGCTGATGGCAGCGCGAAAGTAAGGGCCCAAGCCGACCCGGGCAATATCGGCGTTGCCGTTGGACAGCGCCACGATGGGGTAACGCGCCGACAGAAATTGCAGCGCCAGCATGGCATCGTCATACAAGGTGACCTGATGCCGCGCTTCAAAAAAAACTTCAAAGGCGTCGTCGGCCAGCAATGGATTTTCTTTCGAGCGGTACAGCGCCAGGCGGATCGCCTCGCGACGGATCGCGCTGAGGTTGTGTTTGAGCTCGGGCCGCGTGCGCGCGATCTGCTCGCGAACGTCGTGGCGGGCGGTCGGGTCGGCAAAAAGCGCGGCGGTCATGGGCGCATGACGGCCCAGCCATTCGTCGAGTGCGGCCTCGGCCCGCTCTATGACGGGCCAAACGGGCCAAAGGGTGTCATCAAGGTCAAGGGATATGGCTTTAATAATTGTCAGGTCAAGCATAGGTAGGGGAGAATAACCCATGACTTTCTCTCCGGAACCTTCATTCACGCACGGCCAGCCCGCAAAGGGCGCCATGACCACCGCGGTGTTGTATTGCAACCTCGGAACACCCGAAGCACCCACCGCAGCGGCACTGCGGCCCTACCTTGCACAGTTTCTCAGCGACCACCGCGTCATTGAAATTCCCAAGGCCATCTGGTGGTTCATTCTGCACGGCATCATCCTGCGCGTGCGACCCAAAAAGTCAGCCGCCAAATACGCGAGCATCTGGACAGCGGAAGGCTCGCCCCTGAAGGTATGGACGGCCAGACAGGCAGAGTTGCTGGGCCATACGCTGGGCGAACGTGGCCACCAAGTCACCGTGCGTTACGCCATGCGATACGGCAAGCCGTCTATCGCCTCGCAGCTTGATGCCCTCAAGGCCGACGGCGTCACGCGTATCCTGGTGCTGCCGGCCTACCCGCAGTACAGCGGCACCAGCACCGCCAGCGTGTTCGACGCGGTCTACACCTGGGCGGCCAAAGTGCGGCGCATTCCCGAGCTGCGTTTTGTCAACAACTACCACGACCATCCGGGCTACATCGCCGCACTGGCCGCACGCGTACGCGCGCACTGGGCCGCGCAGGGCCGCGCCGACAAACTGGTGATGAGTTTTCACGGCGTGCCAGAGCGCACGCTGCACCTGGGCGACCCTTACCACTGCGAGTGCCACAAAACGGCGCGCCTGCTGGCTGAAGCACTGGGCCTGGCCAAAGAGCAATACCTCGTGACCTTCCAGTCACGCTTCGGCAAGGCCAAATGGTTGCAGCCCTACACCGAGCCCACGCTGGTCGCGCTGGCACAGGCCGGTACGACCAGCGTGGACCTGATGTGCCCCGGCTTCACTGGCGACTGCCTGGAAACCCTGGAAGAAATCGCGCAGGAGGCCAAAGAGGCCTTCATGCATGCCGGCGGGCAGCGCTTCAACTACGTCGCCTGCCTCAACGACAGCCCCGAATGGCTGCAGGCGCTGGGCGACATCGCGCAGCAGCATCTGGCCGGCTGGCCGACACAAGCCGGGCCCGATGCACAGGCCCTGGCTGCGTCGCGCGCGTCCGCGCTCGCGATGGGCGCCACGCAGTAAGCCCGGCGGCGTTATCGCCGGCTGATCACCACGGCGCCGCCAGCGCCACCAGCATCGTTGTTGGTGCCACGCATGAGGTTGTTGCTGGCAATGGTGACGGTGTAGGCGTCGGCACTGTAGCTGCCCGAGCCCTGCAGGTAAACCGGGTTGCTGCCTTGAACGGTGACGGTGTCGCCGCGCACGCTGACCTGGACGTCTTGCTGCACCCGTTTCGCCTTGCCCTCGTTGGTGGTGTAGGCCAGCACCATCACGCCCCGGAACATGCCGTTGCCGAGTCGCTCACTGACCCGCAGGGTGCCGTTGTAGGCGAAGCCCGCCGACCCGGCATAGTCCACCAGCCACTCTCCCTGCATCGGAAATTCGCTTCGGGCCGCCGGGGTTCCTCTGGACGCTGGGATATCTTTGGGCGCAGCTTCCTGGACGGAAGCGTTTGTCGCATCGCAGCCCCACGCACGCACCTTGCAGCTTGAGCCACCCTTGGACCGGCATTCCGACAATGCGCGTTGCTGAACGACTGAGCTCGTGGCGCCAGTGCCCCAGCCGTAGGCGTTGGACCCTTTGGCCTGGTCAGCCGCATAGGCCCCGCACTCAGCGCGAAAGCGAAGCACCACGCTGCAGTCCGAACCGCACTCTCGAATCGCGCGCTGGTCGGCCTGGTCGATGCTGGGGTGGTTAAAGGAGAAACCATATTTTTCGCCCTGCAGGGTGTCGATGGCGAGCGAGCCGGCCGCCATGGCGTGGTCGCCTGCAAAGGCCAGAAGAAGCACCAGAAAAAGCCTGGCTGCAAGAGCGTGAATTCTGGAAATCATGGTTGTTCCCGTTGAAAAATGGTTCTGACCACTGGCAAAAAGCCGCGAGGTACCAGACGCACCCGCGCCTTTGCCCGTCCCTGCAATTATGGCGGCCACCACCACGATCACCCGGTGACGGGTGCCCCATGAATATGGGGGGATACCCACTTCCCAACACTTGGCTGACAATGGCGGGGAATGCGCGGCAACCGCACGTTGCGCATGCCATCGACCCATGAAAAGCAAAATGAAGCAAGGTGAGCAGCAGTGCATGAACTGAAACTCCACCCGGTCAACGCCGGCGTCTGGCGCGTCACGCACAGCCAGGTCGGCCACGTGGGCAACCTCAAGCTCGCCGGTGGCGTGTGGAAGTTCAAAGCCATCGGCTACGATCCCAACGGCGAAGTCATTCCCGGCGGCGGCCCGCTGACCGACCGCCACAATACCTCGTTTGTGACGCCCGATGAAGCAGCCCTCAACGCGGCGTTGGGCCCGCTCTGAATATCCTGTCCAATAACACCGTGGAAACCACCCACCCCATCCACAACACCGACCAGCGCCTGACCGAGCTCGAGATCAAGGCCTCGTTCACCGAAGACCTGCTCGACAAACTCGACAGCGTCATCGTGCGCCAGCAGCAGCAAATCGACGCCCTGATCCGCGAGATTGCCGATTTGAAGCAGCAGGCGCCGGTGGACGGCGGTGTGGGTGGGGTGCGCAGTCTGCGGGATGATTTGCCGCCGCATTTTTGAAGGTCGCCCTCCTTTTGGAGGATGTGTCGTCCCAATGCCCGGCCTAGAATCATGCGGTGTTTGACGACCTCTTATCGACCTGAGAGGAAGACGCCATGATCAAAAAACTGATTAGTGATACCCACTTGGTGGTGAATCTGGCGCCCAAGTTATACCGCAGCTCGTGCGGCATGCATTACTTTAAATTTCGCGCAAATTACCTGCGGTCATCACTGTAAAATTATCTCAAACATGCTATATTTCCCGGATGAAGTGGGAGGTCAAATATCACGATGAAAAGTTGCAAGCTGATGTGCTGGCGTTGCCGCCGCGCATTTTGGCCAGGTACTTTCATTGCACCGATCGCATGGTGCAGTTCGGCCCTGATTTAGGAATGCCTCACACGCGGGCAATGCGCTTGGGTCTCTTCGAATTGCGTTTGAAATCCGGTGAGGGCATCGGACGGGTGTTTTACTGCACCTTGGTGGATCGCAAGATCGTCATGCTCCATCAGTTTGTGAAAAAGACTGATAAGACGCCTCCCAAAGAATTGGCACTTGCGCGCAAGCGAATGAAGGAGTGGAAAAATGTTGACGCATAAACAACTTCGCACCAAGGCACTGGAAAATGCTGAGGTAAAGGCGGAATACGAAAAGCTGGCCGATGAGTTTTCTCTTTTGGACGAGTTCCTGAAGGCGCGGGCTGCCCAGGGTTTAACCCAGGCGCAGGTGGCCGAGAAGATTGGTACCACCCAATCCGCAGTCGCGCGCATGGAGTCTGGTAGCGGCCGCCATTCGCCATCGCTTGCGACACTGACCAAGTACGCGGATGCGTTGGGGTGCAAGTTGGAGGTCCGGCTGGTTCGCAGGCCTCGGCCAGCGAGAAATTTAACTGGTCGTCCAAGCCCGGCAGCGCCTAAACGCACTGCGGCTTGACTTCAACGTTGAGTCCCCCGAAAAAGGTATGCCCCTCACCTGGACCCACCAGCTGACCGACATCGACTGGAGCGAGCTCTCAGCGCTCTATCTGGCCGCACCGCTAGGCAACAAAAGCCCGACCAGCCTGCAAACCGTCTTCACCAACAGCATGTTCCGCTGCTTCGTCCATGCAGACGGCAAGTTCGTCGGCTTGGGCAAAGAGATCGTCGGCAAGCTCATGGACCTGTCGCGCGGCCACCGGAAAACCATTCTCTACGCGGTCCCCGGCAAGGAAGATTTCTATCGCAAGCTGGGTTTCAAGCGCATGACAACGGCCATGACGATCTTCGACGATCAGGCCCGGGCCATGGAAAACGGCTACATCAACGAGACGTGAGCCATGGATGGCGGATCAAGTCCGCAATGACAAGTCAAGAAAGCGCGGCGCACTGCAATTTATGAATCAAATTGGCCTCCAGCCCTTTATCCACGGGCGTAAGCAGCTATTTATTCAGTAGCAATCTCTGCGCGGCTTGAAACCTTGATAAACGCCGCCACCCGCTCCAACTGGTCGGGCACATTGAGCGCTGGCGCGTGGCCGCAGCCTTCGATTTCGACCACTTCCGTCAAACCATGTGCGCCTGGCCCGCGGGTCAGCATCTCGGCCGTGGTTTCGCGCAGCACCAGGTCGGACTCTGCGCCGCGCAGGCACAGCACCGGGATGCTGAGCGCATCGTAGTGATTCCAGATCAAATAGTCGTCGGGGTGGTGGATGAACTGCTGCACCATGGCTGGGTCGTAATGCGGCGTCACGCGACCGTCTGGCAGGCGCCGAGTGGACGTTTCTGTCAGACGCCGCCACTGCGCGTCGCTGAGCCAGCCATAAGGCTTGTAGACCTGACGAAAAAAGGCCTCCAGCGCGCGCACTGTGTCAAAGGCTGGCGGGTTGCCGGCATAGGAGCGAATGCGGTCGATGGCTTCGTCGGCGATTCTGGGCGCGGTGTCGTTGAGCACCAGGCTCTGGATGCGTGTCTTGAGGCTGGGTTCGAACAAACCCGACGCGCAGACCATGCCAATCGCGCCACCCATGGAGGTGCCTACCCAATGCGCCTTCTCTATCCCGAGCTGGTCAAAAAAGCTGGCGGCGATGCGGGCATAAAACGAGAGCTGGTACTCGTTGGCCGGCTCCGGGCTCCACTGGCTCAACCCGCGCCCAATCGTGTCGGGGCAGATCACGCGGTAACGCGTGCTCAGGTGCGCGGCCAGCTCGTCCATGTCGCGCCCCGTACGCGCCAGCCCGTGCCAGGCAATCACCGTCGCGCTGTGCTGCGAGCCCCATTCGGTGTAATGGATTTCGCGACCGGCGCAGGTCAGGTAATGCGACGTGAAGGACATGGAGCGGGACTCTCTGTGGTCTGGGACGGTGGCTGCGTTGCGGGTTTCTATTTCAGCAGCTTGCCGGTGCTGCCAATCACGGTCACTTCGACATAACGCGAGCCGATGCGGTTGCTGGGTGAGTAGTTGACGACGACGCCGCCGGTGTCGTAGCTGTTCATGCCTTCCAGGGCCTTGACCACCTTGGCCCGGGTCGGGTTGGGGCCGGCGCGCCGCAGGGCCTCGACCAGCACCTTGGCGCCGACAAACTCTTCGAAGCTGGTGTAGTTGACAAGCTCATCGGGTGCGTATTTTTTCAGCAGAGCCTGGTACTCGCGCACCACCGGCATGTTGGGCATGAAAGGGTAAGGCACCACCTGACTGATGCCCAGGCCATGGGCGTTTTTCAGGCCAGCGAGCTTGACGAGTTCGGCCGGGTTCACGACTGAAATGTTGTACAACTGCGCGCCGCCGCCGGTTTCGCGGTAGAGCTTCACAAAAGCCGCAGTGGACTTGTTGACCGAGATCATGATGACGGCCTGAGCGTCCGAGGCCTTGATTTTCTTGACGGCATCTTCGACCTTGTCGGTGTTGCGCTCATAACCGGCCGCCACGGACAGCTTCAGGTTGCGCTTGGCCAGTGCGTTTTCGACGCCCAGCAGCCCCGCCTTGCCGAAACCGTCGTCCTGGTACATCACGGCAATACGGGTCATGCCCAGCGTGGTGACCTGCTGCACCATGTGTTCGGCCTCGTCGGCATAGCCGGCACGCACATGGAAGATCCAGGGGTTGAACGGGTTGCGCAAAGACTCGCCGCCGGTGTAAGGGGCCACCAGCGCGGCGCCACCCACGGCGAGCACGCCGTCCTTGAGTAACTGGGTCACGTTGGCGGTGCCGGCAAAACCGAACAGCGCCACCACCTCGGGCCGGGCCAGCATCTCGCGCGTCAGGCGCACGGTCTCGGGCACTTTGTAGCCGTCGTCCACCACCTCATGGCGGATCTTCGCGCCGTGGATGCCGCCCTGCGCATTGATGTGGTCGAAGTAAATCTTTCCGCCGACCACCATCTGGTGGCCGGTGCTGGCCAGCACGCCGGACAGCGGCGCAACCTGCCCGATCACCAGGTCGGCTGCCGAAACCAGCCCCCCTGCCGCACTGAAAGCCAACGCAGCCACCGTCTGTCGTCCCCAGGTCCTGAATGTGTTGTTCATCATGGTTTGTCTCCTGCTCGTTGTGGCCTGAATCCAGGCTTGCTTGCTTGCTGACGCGTGATTGATCGGGCCCGAAGCCGCCCCACCACGCCGGTGGGGAAGTAATAAACAGACAACACAAACAGCAGGCCCAGCCAGAGCAGCCAGCGGTCTGGGGAAAGCAATGCGGCCAGCCAGGGCAAGCCGGAGGCGGCCTCGCTGCCCAGCCGCAGCAGGTCCTGCAGGTAGCTTTGCGCCACCAGAAACATGGCGGCGCCGATGGCCGCGCCGTAAATCGTGCCCATGCCACCGATCACCACAATCAGCAGCACGTCGATCATGATTTCAAACGACAGGGAGGTGTCCGGCCCGTTGTAGCGCAGCCAGAGCGCCAGCATGGCCCCAGCCATGGTGGCAAACAGCGCCGACAAAATGCTGGAGGTAGTGCGGTACACCACCACGCGGTAACCAATGGCCTCAGCGCGGAATTCGTTTTCGCGGATGGCCTGCAACACGCGGCCAAACGGCGAGTTGACGATGCGCAGCAGGCTCAGCACCAGCACCAGCGCCATCACAAACAGCAAGTAGTAACACAGCAGGCGCCCGTCGATGGACACGCCCAGGAAAGGTTGTTCCATGAACTCAAAACTCGGCGACAAAATCTCCGGCACCTTGAAGGACAGTCCGTCTTCGCCGCCGGTGAACTCAGACAGCTGCGACGCCAGGGTCTGGAAGGCCGAGGCCACGGCCAGCGTGATCATGGCAAAAAAGATCGCCTTGACGCGCAATGAAAACAGCCCCACCGCCAGCGACAGAAAAAACGACAGCACGAGAGAACACAGCAAGCCCACCGCCAGCGCCTCCCAGGTCGCGCCCATACGGGTCGTGGCGATCGCGATGCCGTAAGCGCCGATGCCGAAGAACATGGTGTGGGCAAAACTGACGATGCCGGTGTAGCCCAGCAGCAAGTCAAAGCTGGCCACAAGCACCACAAAGATCAGCACCTTGGCCGCCACGTTGAGCGCCTTGACGCCGGGAAAAACAAAAGGCGCAAAAGCCAGCGCCAGCAGCAGCCCGACCAGGATCACCGCCAGCACGCGGTTGCGCGGAAAGTCGTTGGAAACAAGTCTTTTCAGCATGATGAGCTCCAAAAAGACGGCCGCCGCGCCGGGCCGCCCCAAGCAAGGCCAGCCCCCTCGGGGGGCAGCGTATTGCACGAAGTGAAAAGCGTGGGGGCCATATTCTTCCTCAGCGATTGGTCACGGGGAACAGCCCCTGGGGCCGCCAGAGCAGCACCGCCGCCATCAGCGCGATGTTGGAAAACAGCGCCACCTTGGGCGCCAGAAACCCGGTGTAGTTGGCCATCAGCCCCACCAGCAAGGCGCCAATCAGCGCGCCGCTGGTCGAGCCCAGGCCACCAATAATGATGACGATGAAGATCAGCACGTTGACCTGTGCGCCCATCTGCGGCACCACGCTTTGCTGGTACAGGCCCCACATCACGCCGCCCAGGCCGGCCAGCGCACTGCCCACCACAAACACGCCAATGAAGAGCCGGCGAATGCGGTAGCCCAGTGACTCGACCATCTCTCGGTCCTGCACGCCGGCGCGGATCAGCAGGCCGATCTTGGTACGGCTCAGTGTCCAGATCAATGCCGCAAACACCGCCAGCCCGACCACCATCGCCATCAGGCGGTACTTCTCAATCGCGGTATCGCCGACCAGCAATGCGCCGCGCATGCCTTCGGGCAGCGGCAGCGCAATTTGCGCCGGGCCCCAGATGACCTTGATCAGTTCTTCGCCGATGATCATGCCGCCCATGGTGATCAGAATCTGCTTGAGGTGCTGGCCGTACACCGGCCGCACAATAAAGCGTTCGAAAGCCAGCCCGACCGCGCCCGCGACCAGCATGGCCACCAGCATGGCCGGCAACACCGCCACCAGATTTCGCCAAAGCTCCTGCGAGCCGGTCCAGTCGCTCATGGCGCCCAGCACGCTGGTGGCCACGAAGGCGCCCAGGGCAATGAACACGCCATGGCCGAAGTTGAGCACGTCCATCAGGCCAAAAACCAGCGTGAGGCCCGAGGCAATGATGAAAATGATCATGCCCATGGCCAGCCCGGCCACGGTCAGCGTGAGCCAGGTGGAGCCGGAGCCGATGAAGGGAAACACCAGCAGCGCCAGCAACGGCACCAGCGCAAGTGGCTTCCAGTCGAAATCAATATTTTTCATGCGTAATCCGTCTTGCCCCCTCTCCCGGTGGGAGAGGGCTGGGGTGAGGGGTGGCGATGGAGGCAGATCACGGACCGAGTCATAATGCCAGCCCCAAAAGCGATTGCTGCAACGCCGCGTCTTCGGCCAGTTCGGCCATGGAGCCCGCATGCACCACGCGGCCGTTGTCCATGACCGCGACGGTGTCGCCCAGGCGTTTGGCGAAGTTGATGTTCTGCTCCACCAGCAAAATCGTCACGCCGCTGGCCTTGAGCTGTGCAAACGCGTCGATCATGTTGTTGATGATGGCGGGCGCCAGGCCCTTGCTGGGCTCGTCCACGATCAGCAGTTCGCGCGGCTCGACGATGGCGCGCGCCACAGCCAGCATCTGCTTTTGCCCGCCCGAGAGTTTGCCGGCCGGGTGGTTCCAGAATGTCTCCACCGCCGGAAACAGCGAGAAGATCCACTTGAGCCGCGCCTCGTCCATCTGGCTGGCACGGCTGGCATGGCGTGCGGCCAGCAGCATGTTCTCCTTGACCGTCAGGTCGGAGAAGATGCCCATGCTTTCGGGCACGTAGGCAATGTTGAGTTCGGCAATCTGCGGCGTGCTGAGCCTGGTGATGTCGCGGCCCGCAAAACTCACCTTGCCTTGTGAGGCCTGCCACAAGCCCATGATGGTTCGCAGCGTGGTGGTTTTCCCGGCGCCGTTGCGGCCCAGCAGCATGGTCAGTTGGCCGCGCGGGATCGCCAGATCCACCCCATGCAGGATGTGGTACGCGCCGATGTGGGTATGCACACTGTTAAGGATAAGAAGCGGGTCGTTCATGGCTGTTACTCCCTCGCCCTTGGGGAGAGGGTTGGGGTGAGGGTTTTCGGCGATGGGAGCACCCTCACCCTAGCCCTCTCCCGAAGAGAGAGGGAACAAAATGCCGATGTGAACATCCAGTTCACGCAGCCTCCGCGTTGGCAGGCGCCACGCCCAGATAAGCTTCCTGAACAATCGGCGAAGCAATCACCTCGGCCGGCTCCCCGTCAGCCACCAGCGACCCGTTGTGCAGCACGATGATGCGGTCGGCCAGCTCGCGTACAACGTCCATCTTGTGCTCCACCAGCAAAATTGTTTTGCTTTTGTCCTGTTTGAGGTCGCGAATCAGGTTCAGGATCACCGGCGCCTCGTCGGTGCTCATGCCGGCCGTGGGTTCGTCAAACATGAACACCTTCGACTCCAGCGCCATCAACAAGGCCACTTCCAGCTTGCGCTGGTCGCCATGCGTCAGGCTGGCCACGGTCATGCCGGCCTTGCCGTTCATGGCGACGGCTTCCAGAATTTCTTCGGCACGCTGCACCAGCGCCTTGTGGTCGCTCCAGATGCTCCACAGATTCAGGCCACGGCGGTGCGCGCCCTGCTTCGTGGCCTGTACGGCCAGGCGCACATTCTCAAGGACCGTCAGGTTGGGAAACAGGTTGGTCAGCTGGAAAGCCCGACCCAGACCTGCATGAGTGCGCGCTGAGGTACTCAGGCCGGAGAGCTCGCGCCCATTGAGCGTGACCGTGCCACTGCTGGCTTTGAGCTGACCAGAGATCAGATTGAAATAGGTCGTCTTGCCCGCGCCATTGGGGCCGACGATGGCCGTCAGCGTGCCAGGCGCAAAGGTGCAGCTGACAGCATTGACCGCCACGTGCCCGCCGAAGCGAACCGTGAGTTCTTTGGTTTGAAGCATTTCTATTCCCGTTGAATCGGGGAGCGGCGTAGCGAGCGGGCAGGAGGCTAGGCGGACGGAGCGCAGCCACCGGAGCGTACTAAAGGTACGTGAGGATGGCGAGCACCGCCCAACGACGCATCGTGCCCGCGCAGTAGCCGAGCACCGATTCAATCAGCGTTTGTTGCGGATGGGGATGACCAGTTCTTCTGCCTTGATCTCGCGAACCAGTTCAGGCACGCCCCAGGCAAAAGCCGGATCGACCTTGATCTTGAAGTGGTACATGCTTTGCATGGCCTGGTGGTCTTCCTTGCGGAAGGTCATCTTGCCCTTGGGGGTGTCAAAACTCATGCCCTCCATGGCGTCGATGAGCTTGTTGGTATTGGTGTCGCCATTGGTCTTCTTGAGCGCGGTCACCACAGCCATCGCGGCCGAAAAGCCGCCAGCCGTGAAGAAGTCAGGCGGCGTCTTGAACTGCTTGTAGTGCTCGGCCACCATCGCGTCGTTCACCGGGTTCTTGGGGATGCCGAAGTAGTAATACAGCGCGCCTTCCATGTCAGGGAACTGCTTGTAGGCGACCATCGCCGGCAGGATGTTGCCGCCGGTGGCCAGCTCAATACCGTAGCGCTTTTTCAGGTCCAGGTCGGCAATCTTGGCAAAGGGCGTGGGCGCGCCGGACCATCCCACCGAGATGTACTTGCGGCCGGGCTGGTCCTTGAGCGCGTCGATGATGCGCTGCAGGCCGGCGGTGAAGTCGGTGGTGCCGACGGGCAGGTATTCCTCGTGGACGATCTTGGCCTTCTTGGTGAACTCTTTGGCCGCTTTCACGCCGTCACGGCCGAAGGCGTTGTCGTTGGCCAGGACGGCAATCACGTTACCAGTCTGGTCCAGGGCGGCTGCGTTGGCGGCAGCGTCCTGCGAGCTGTTGCGGCCGGTGCGGAAGATGTATTTGTTCCACTTGTCGCCCGTGATGGAGTCCGCCACAGCAGGCTCGACCAGCAGGATTTTCTTGTATTCCTCGGCGACCGGCAGCATGGCCAGCGCCACGGGCGAAGCCGTGGGGCCCACCGCGATATCGACCTTGTCGTCAGCATAGGCGGCAGCCAGCAGGCTCTTGCCCACATCGGGCTTGCCCTGGTCATCCTTCTCGATCACGACCAGCTTTTTGCCAGCGACCATCATGGTGCCGCCTGTCGCGTAGTTCAGGCCCATATTGAAGCCAACAATGGTCTGCTTGGCGTAGGCCTCCAGCGGGCCGGTCTTGCTGGCGATCAGCGCGATCTTGATGTCTTTGGCCTGGCTGAGAGCCAGCGGCGAAACCAGGGAAGTGGCGATGGCGGCAAGCGCGATCAGGGTACGACGATGCATGGAATGTCTCCTGTTGTGGGTTGCGCACCAAGAATGCACAGGCCGTGCCAGCTACAAGCTATTGATTTATATGGATATTTTTTTCATCAATTGCTTATTGTCCAAAGTTCATACAATTATTTTGTACTATTTTCAGGCAATTGCATTATTTTTGATCAGGGTTATCCAGACGTTCATACAACTTGGCGCGAGAGATTCCCAGCAGCCGCGAGGCCGCCAGCTTGTTGCCACCCGTGGCCGCCAGGGCGGCGGCAATCGCGCGCTTTTCGACCTGCGCGACCTGTTCTGCGAGC
>NZ_JBDNGU010000110.1:0-12847 GCF_041689105.1 Polaromonas sp.
GATCGGCGACGTGATGGTGGCGCCGGCACACCGGGGCGCACTCTCGCGGACCGGTCCGCTGTTTCGCAGCGCGGCAGCTTATTTTGCCAACATGCACGAACTCTACCCCGAGGCCCGTCTGGCTTTTGGCTTCCCGTCCCTCAGGCATGTGACGCTCGGCATCAAGCTGGGTTTGTACCTTGAGGTCGATGTCATCTCCACCCTGAGCTGGACAGCCCTGGCCCCGGCTCGCCACCCGCTCACCAAAACCCGGGTCGTGCATCATCTCTCAGGCACCGCCGAATCGTCCCGGCTGGACCAGTTGTGGCGCGACATGCAGCAGGACTGGCCCGGCATGTTGCTGCCGGTTCGCGATGCCGCGCGCTGGAACTACCGTTATGCCGGGCATCCCGAGTACAGCTACCGCGTACTGATGGTCAGCAACCGCTGGACCACAAAGCCGCTGGCCGCCATCGTTTTGCGCGCCCACCCCGATCATCTGGAGTGGCTTGACTATCTCGGCCCCCGGGACGGTATAGCGCTGGCGCTGCGGGCTGCACGCATGCATGCCGCAGAGCTCGGTCTGGCCAGTGTGAAAGGCTGGTTCAGCTCGGCGCTGGTGGACGAGTTTTCGCAAGGCCAGGCCACACTGGAACCGAACGACATCCGTGTCCCGGTCAACCTCTGGGGACGCGACGCCGACAGCGCCCGCCCGCCCGCTCCCCTGTGGTTGATGGCTGGCGACACTGATTTCCGTTAATCGGCGCGCTGCCTGAATGTTATGATCTGCGGCTTTGTTCCCGGGGACGCCGTGGAATCCGATCTCGTTCCCTATCAAACTGTTGCCCAGTTGCCCGCCCGGCACGCGCTGGTGATCGCCCCGCATGCCGATGACGAAGTATTCGGTTGCGGCGGCGCCATGGCCAGCCATGTGCAGCACGGCATACCGGTCAGTGTGATCGTCCTGACCGATGGCAGCCTGTACGGCGACGTCGCCGTGCGAATGGCCGAAAGCCGGGCAGCGGCTGGCGTTCTTGGTTATGGTGAGCCTGAGTTCTGGGCTTATCCGGATCGGGCCCTGCGCCATGATCAGGAACTGGTCGGGCGGCTGGTGCAGAAGATTGCTGCCACCGGGGCAGATCTGGTCTATGCCCCGTCACCCTGGGAGGTCCACCCCGACCACCGGCAGGCCGCTGGTGCCGCCGCCGAGGCCGTACGCCGCACCGGCGTGCGCATCGCTTTTTATGAAGTGGGCAGCCCCCTGCGCCCCAACCTGCTGCTCGACATCACCGCCCATGCCCAGGCCAAGCAGCGCGCCATGCAGTGTTTTGCCTCGCAGATGGCGCAGCAGGACTACGGCCGTCACATTGCCGCGCTCAACCTGTACCGCACCTACACCCTGCCCGCCGAGGTCACTGCCGCCGAGGCCTACCTGCTGCTGTCGGCCGCCGACCTCGGCACCACGTTGCCCGGCCTGCTCATCGCCCAGCCGGTGACGCTGGGCGCCAGTCCTTCGGCCAGCGCCACCCTGGACAACCTGCCGCTGGTGTCCGTATTGATTCGCAGCATGGACCGCCAGCACCTGCAGGAAGCCCTCGACTCCGTTGCCCTGCAAACCTACCCGCGCATCGAGGTGGTGGTGGTGGCGGCGCAACCCGGGCATCAAGACCTGCCGCCGCGCTGTGGTCCTTTCGAATTGCGCCTGATCCCCACCGAACAGCCTTTGCAGCGCAGCCAGGCCGCCAACCAGGCGTTGGCACAGGCGCGCGGAGAGTTTTTGCTGTTCCTCGATGACGATGACTGGCTGCTGCCCGGACACGTCGCCCGGCTGGCGCAGGTGCTGCAGCATTTACCCGCCAGCCTGGCGGCCTACACCGGTGTGACCTTGCTGGGCCCCCGGGGCGAGCCGCAGGGCCAGGTGATGGACTTGCCTTATGACGCGATCCGCCTGCTCGCCGGCAACCTCATGCCCATCCATGCCGTGTTGTTCAGCCACAAACTGCTCGCGCTGGGTTGCCAGTTTGACGAGACGCTGAGCCTTCACGAAGACTGGGATTTCTGGCTCCAGGTGGCACGCCACACCGCCTTTGCCCATGTTCCCGGCGTCAGTGCGGCTTACCGCATGTCCGACAGTTCGGGCGTGCACACCGACAGCTCCGAAAACCTCGATTCGATCCAGAACATCTTCAACAAGTGGCAGACCCGGTGGGAGCCCCGCCAGGCCATTCAATTGATGCAGCGGGTGCGGTCGCACGACGATGTTGAGCTGCGTCTGGCCGACAAAAACCGGTCGCTTGAGCAGGCTGAAGCATCGCTGGTGCAGCAGCGCCAGACGGTCCATCAGCAGGCGGTGAACATGGATCAGCTGCTTACCCGGGCCGAACAGCAGCGCGCAGAATCCGAGCAGCGGCGCGCCCATGCAGAGGCGCTGCGCCAGCGGCTCGAGCAGGAGCTGGCCCGCACCGAGCAACGGCGTGCAGAGACCGAGCAGCAGCGCGTCCATGCCGAGGCGTTGCGCAAGCTGGTGGAGCAGGAGCTTGCCCGCACCGAGCAGCAGCGCGCCCAGGCCGAGCTTCAGGCCACCCGCCATGCGCGCGAGGTCGCCGATCTCCTGGGCAGTGCCAGCTGGAGAGTCACCGCCCCGTTGCGCTGGCTGTCCGCCAGGCTCAGGCGCAAAGCCTGACTTGCCATTCACCCCTCCCGGAAACCCGCCCCATCCCCCATGTTTAATTTACTTTACCGCGTGCTGAGCTTCCAGCGTGTTCACGGCACCAGGCGACTGCTCAGAGAGATTTTCAACCGTGTGAAACGACGCAGTTTCTCGCCTGGCGGCGCGGTGCCGGACGCCGCCATGCCGGGTGAAGACAAGCGCTGGGTCAGCCTGGCATTTGGCGACGACAACGGCTGGGTCAGCGCACGCGAAATGGCGCAAAAGTACATTCCGACCCGCACGCCGCTGAGGTTGTTCATGGTTCCGGCTAGCCAGCCCCCGCGCATCAGTCTGGTGACAGACAGCATCAACAAGGGCAGCCTGTACGGCGGCGTCGGTACGTCCCTGATCATGGCCGCCCTGGTGGCCGAGGCCACGCAGTCCCGGCTGCGCATCATCACGCGGACCGAGCCAGCCCAGCCAGCAGGCCTGCAGATCGTCCTGAGCACCTACGGCATCACATTGACCCACGAGGTGGAGTTCGCCCACGCGCCCGTCGGCGACAGCAGCTACGAGATCGACTGTTTCGAGGGCGAGCAGTTCATCACCACCTCCTGGTGGACCACCGCCGCCACCCTGGCCAGCGTGCCCAGCCAGTTCATCACCTACCTGCTGCAGGAAGACGAGCGGATGTTCTACGCCTATGGTGACGAGCACATGCGCTGTGCGCAAATCCTCGGCAACACCGACATCCGCTTCATCATCAATACCCAGCTGCTTTTTGACCATCTGGTCGCCAGCGGCTTGCACAACGTGGCGACACACGGCATGTGGTTTGAGCCCTCGTTCCCGCGTGAGGTGTTCCGGCCGCGCGATCGTGAGGCCGGCCAAAAGCGCCAGCTGCTGTTTTACGCCCGGCCCCACAACGTGCGTAACCTGTTTTATTTCGGGCTCGAAATCCTCGAGGCAGCGATTGCCCGGGGCATTGTCAACCTTGATGAGTGGGACATCGTGCTGGTCGGCAAAGACATTCCCAAACTGCGCTTTGACAATGGCCGCTACACCGCCAAACGACTCGAAAACCTGAGCTGGACCGAATACGCCGAGCTGGCAGGCAACACCGACCTGGCGCTGTCGCTCATGTACACACCGCACCCGAGTTATCCGCCCTTCGACCTGGCCGCCAGCGGCGCGGTGGTGGTCACCAACCGCTTCGGCAACAAGCAGGACCTCGGCGGCTACTCGAGAAACATTCTCTGCGGCGATCTGCAGCTTGAGTCCATGCTGGCTGCCATGGCCAGCGGGGTGGCGCTGGCCACCGACGCCACCCAGCGCAGCCACAACTTCCAGACCCATCAGCTGGGCACAGACTGGAAGGCTTCATTTGCCGACGTGGTGCAGCGCTTTGAGGGGCCCCGCTGATGTATGCGCTGTCAGATGTCGCCGCCTTTGATTACCAGGATCCCTGGCACCTGCCCCTGCACGAACGCCTGCGTATCCTGGCCGCCGGCAGACGACGGGTTGCCTACTTTTACGAAACCCCCAACAACAGCACCTTCCGCTACCGCGCCTACAACATGGCGCAAGTGCTCAACGACAGCGGCGACGAGACTTCGGCCGCCTATTTTTTCATCGCCGACCTGGACCGGCTCGATGACATTGCCGACCTGGCCGACCTGCTGGTGATCTGCCGCAGCCGCTACGACAGCAACATCAACCGGGTGGTGATGGCCTTGCGCAAGCGCGGCAAGAAGGTGCTGTTCGATATCGATGACTTTGTATTCAATACCGATTACGTGCACCTGCTCGTCAAGACACTGGACCTGGACATCCACAACCCGCAGGTCTGGGACGACTGGTATGCCTACTGCAGCCGCATGGGCGCCACGCTCAAGCTGTGCGACGGCGCCATCACCACCAACGAAGTCCTGGCGGCCAAGATCCACGACTTTTCAGGCTTGCCCGTCGCGGTCGTGCCCAACTTCATGAACCGCGAGCAGCTCGAGTTGTCCGAGCGCGTTTTCGCCGCCAAGCAAAACCAGGCGCCCGGCTCGGACGGTCTGATCCACCTCGGCTACTTCAGCGGCTCGCCCTCCCACAACAAGGACTTCGCGCTGATCATTCCCGCGCTCGAGGAGCTGCTCGAGGAAGACCCCCGCCTGGGCCTGGTGGTGGTCGGTTATATCGAGGCCGGCCCGCGCCTGGAGCGTTTTGGCAAACGCGTGACGCGGTATCATTTTCAGGACTACGTCAACCTGCAAAAGCTGGTCGGGTCGGTGGAAATCAATCTCATGCCGCTGCAGTTCAATGTGTTCACCAACAGCAAGTCCGAGCTCAAGTATTTTGAAGCGGCAGCCGTGGGCACCATCAGCATTGCGTCACCGAGCACGGTCTACGCCCGGGCCATCCGCCATGGCGACAACGGCTACCTGGCGCAATGTCACCAGTGGACCGACGTCATCCGCGAAGCCGTGCAACAAGTCGGCGCGCCGGACATGTCCTTGCGTGGCCGGGCCGACGCGCTGTCCAAATACACCTGGGTCAACCAGCACCAGTGCATTCGTTCTGCCCTTGAGCTGTAGGGCGGCGGGGGTGGTGGGATGTGTCGGGTTACGCCCCGGGGGGCTAACCCGACCTACGGCGTACGGACTTGCCCGAATCCGTAGGTCGGGTTAGCGCAGCGTAACCCGACATCTCCGTTCCCGCAGCCAGCGCAACCCGACATCTTCGTTCTCACAGGGCGGCGGGGGGAGGCGGGATTTGTCGGGTTACGCCTTCGGCTAACCCGACCTGCAAACTTCCCCGAATCCGTAGGTCGGGTTAGCGAAGCGTAACCCGACATCTCCGTTCCCACAGCCAGCGCAACCCGACATCTTCGTTCTCACAGCTGGTCGGCAAAGGCCGGTCGCAAGCGCCAGAACGCAAAGACCGCCAGGCTCGCCAGCACCGTCCAGATCACGACATACATCAGCAGGGCGGTCCAGTTGGGCCATTGCCCCATCAGCAGCGCTCCCCGCAGCGATTCAATCGGCAGGGTCAGCGGGTTCACGCCCAGCCAGTTCTGCACCCCCTGCGGCAGCGACGAGGCCGGGTAGAGCACCGGTGTCAGGAAAATCATCACATTGAGCACCGGCGGGATCGCCTGCCCGATGTCCCGCAGGAACACGCCAAAACCCGCCAGCAGCCAGCCCATGCACAGCAGCATCGGCAACATCGCCAGCATGATCAGGGGCGCGGCCAGTGCCGACGCCGGCAGCGACTGCTGCATGGCGAAGACCCCCACCAGCAGCACCAGCATGCTCAGCCCCGCATGAAAAAACGCACCCGTGGCGCCGACCCAGGGCAGCACCTCCAACGGAAAGACCACGCGTTTGACCAGATTCGGCTGATCCACCACCAGCCGCGGCGCCCGCCCCACCAGCTCGGCAAACAGATTGAACAGCACCAGCCCCGAAAAAATATTCAGCGCGAAATTGGCGGGGTGGTCGTCCACCCCCGGCCAGCGCGCCTTGAAAATCAGCCGGAATACAAAGGTGTAGGTGGCCAGCAGCAGCAGCGGGTACAGCAGGCTCCAGCCAATGCCCAGCGCCGAGCCCTTGTAGCGCCCCAACACTTCCCGCTTGGCCATTTGCCAGATCAGGTAGCTGTGTCTGGAAGGCAGCAGGGCGTCGGTCAGGTCGCTCCGCCTGAACGCGTTGATTCTTTGCTTCATTTATGGATGTCCGTTTTTCCGGCGGCTACCTGGCGTATGAATTGGGTGTCTTGCAGATGCAGGTCGTTGCCGTCGCGCTCCACGATGCCACGGCTCTGCAGCAGTTGAAAAACCCGTGTCACGGTCTCGCGGCTGGCGTTGATCATAATGCCCAGCTCCTGGTGGGTAGGCGCGTTGGGGATGCGTCCCGTGCCCGGCCCCTGCGAAACGAACAACAGCTCAAGCTGCGCGCAGACCCGCTGCAAGGGGTTGGACAAGCCCAGAATCCGGCGCTGCGCCGACACGCTGCGCAGCCGCACGGCCAAGCGCACACACAGCGACTCTGCCAGTTTTGGCGAGGCAAACAAAATCGGCTTGATCATCTCGCGCGGTATCAGCACCACGCGCGAGCGCGCCACCGCCGTCACAAACTCTGGCTCCAGCCCGGCGTCCACCAGCGCCACTTCGCCAAAATAGTCACCGGGGTTGATGAAATACAGGCCCACCTCCCGGTCATCCATGGTGAAGTCAACGCCCTGCAGGCGTCCTTCCAGCAAAAAGCACAGGTGAGCCGGCGTGCCGCCTTTTTGAAGAACGATCTCGCGCTTGGCGTACACCCGCTCCACGGCATGTTGCGCCAGATGGGTAACCGTCACCTGCGGCAGGCTGGAAAGCAAAGGAAGACCTTGCAAAACAGTGACAGAAATGGGCATGTTGGGGGAGAGGAGGGCGCTGAACGCCAGGCGCGCGAAGCACGGTCGGCGCCCGTCGATTGTGCAACACTTCCCCAGCCGGACGGCAGGACGCGTGGCAGGGCGGCAGCACCGCCGCCCATGTCGGGTTACGCTGCGCTAACCCGACCTACAGGATTCGGGGAAGTTCGTAGCCCGTAGACGTCAATGCATCGCGGGCCAGCCGAGACCCGAGACCCGAGACCCGTAGGTCGGGTTAGCCAAAGGCGTAACCCGACAAACCCCGCCACTTCTGTATAAAAACACATACCCGCTTGTGACCCCACGCACATCGCCTGGCCCGGATTTGTGGCCCAATCGAACAAGTTTTGTAACTATTACCCTTCAACCCTTCACACCCCACCGTGAAAACTCAACTTGCTTCCGTTCTTGCGTCTGCGTGGCTAGGGGCCGTCGGCCTTGCCACGTTCGGTAGCGCTGCGGCGCAAGTGCAACCGGTCGGCCAGGTCACCCTGCATATCGGGCAGGCGCTGGTGGTCTCGGCCAGTGGCGCCACCGAGGCCGTGCGCCGGGGTAGCCAGGTGCACCCCGGTGACCGCATCGAGACCTCCGAAGGCGGCCATGTGCATATCCGGTTTGTGGATGGCGCGCTGGTCAGCGTGCGTCCCACCAGCCGCCTGGTGATCGAAGACTACCAGTACAACCCGCAGCAGGTCGCCCAGTCCCTGGTGCGCTTTCGCCTTGAAAAAGGCGTCACCCGAGCTATTTCCGGCGCCGCCGCCGAAGGCGCCAAGGAGCGTTTTCGCCTGAACACCCCGCTGGTGGCCATCGGCGTTCGTGGCACCGACTTTGTGGTGCGCAGCCAACCCGGCCAAACCATTGCCACGGTCAACCAGGGCGCTATTGTCATGGCGCCCTTTGGCGCGGGTTGTTCGCCCCAGGCTTTCGGCCCCTGCGGGTCGGTCAGCGCCAAGCTGCTGTCTGCCGACATGGGCAACATGCTGGTCGAGTTCCGCAGTACGCTGGCCCAGCCCGAGATCAAGCCCCTGAACGGCGTGAAACCGCCTGAAGTCCTGTTTGCCCTGGCCGACGCTTCGCCCGCAGCCGACGCTGCCCGGTCCCGTGAGGCCGGTAAACCGGCAGCGCGCAGCTCCAGCGACGAAGCCATCTCCACCGCGCTGGTGCAGGAGGTGGTTCGCAAGGCCAGTGAAGTACCGGCGGTGGTGCCGCCCGTGGTCGTGGTGCCTCCCGTGGTCGTGGCGCCTCCCGTGGTCGTGGTGCCTCCCGTCGTGGTGGTGGCGCCACCGCTCGAACCCATCAAAATACCGCCCGTCCCCGTGGTGCCCCCGGAACCCCCGCAGCTTGCCTGGGGTCGTTGGGGGGGTGGGCCCCTGGGCGTCACTGACTTCTCAATCGCGCGCGGCGAAGCCCGGGCCGGGCGTGTGGTCACCGTCGGCGACAACGACTTTATTTTGTACCGCACCGAAAACGGCGGGTTTACCATGCCCGGCGACTTGGGCAACGTGCGCTTTGCCCTGCAGCAAGCGCATGCCCAGTTCAATTCGGGGCTGGGTATTCAGGCCGCCAGCGTGGACGGCGGCTCCCTGTCCATCAACTTCCCGGCTCGCGAGTTCAACACCGCCTTGAGCCTGTCTTCAGCGCCGACCGGCAAAGTCGGGCTGCAGGCCGCTGGCTACATTCGTGAAGACGGCATTTTTAATGCCCGCACAGCCACCCAGGGCGTCGCCGGTGCCATCGCACTCGATGGCAAGTCCGTGGGCCTTCTCTTCGAAAAAGCCGCAGCCGGCGGCGTCCTGTCTGGCATCACCCTCTGGTCGCGGTAATGCGCGCGATGGCCAGCCGCTGGTTGCTGCAGCCCTGGCGCAGCCGCGCCATGGCGCTGGCGCTGGCCGCGCTGGCCTGGCTGGCGTGGGTGGGGCTGGCACCCGACAGCCTCAAGCAGTTCGACGAACGCAGCACCGACCTGGTCTGGCGCCTGTCTGCCAGCGAAACCCCCGAGCGCCGCGTCATTCTGGTCGACATTGACGACGCCAGCCTGACCCAGGTCGGCCCCTGGCCCTGGCCACGCGAAGTGATCGCCCAGCTGACCCGCAAACTCGACGCCCAGGGCGTCGGGCTCAAATTGTTTGACGTGGTCTTTCCCGAAACGCGCAGCGGCAATGCCGGCTTGTCGCAGGCGCTGGCCGCCCGCGACGCCGAAGCCCCCTCGGTGCTGTCCCAGGTGTTTGCCCTGCGCAACGAAAGCCAGCTGCGTCTGGGCGCGTTGGCAGGGGCCGTTCCCGGCCTGGGTTGCCAGGCGCCCGCCATGCCCGCCCAGGGGTTTATTGCCAACACCGCCGGCCTGCACCCCCGCGTCGGGCACATCACCCCCCTGCTTGACAGCGACGGTGCCGTGCGCCGCCTGCCGGCGTTTGTCTGCTTCGAAGACCGTGTGTACGCCAGCCTCACCGTGGCCGGCCTTGCGGCGCTGTCGCCGTCAGCGCCTGCCCGCGCAGGCGCGGCGGGCCAGACGCCGCCTCTGCTGCCCGTGGCCGGCACCGGTCCGTGGCAACCCGCCTGGCGGTTGCCGATGCCAGCGCTGTCCGGCAGCCCCATTCCCATGGACGCGCAGGGCCAGGTCCGCGTGCCCTACGCCATTTCCCGACAAGCCATGACCTCCGTGTCAGCCGCTGACGTGCTGCAGGACAAGTTGCCCGCCGACATGCTCAAAGGCGCATGGGTGATCGTCGGCGCCTCCGCCTTTGGCCTGGCCGATGTGGTGCCCACCGCACTCGGTGGCGCTGTCAGCGGTGCCGAGGTACACGCCCAGTTGCTGGTCGCAGCACTCGACAACGCCGTGCCCTACACCCCCCGGGCGGCAGGCGGCTTGCAGCTGGTCTATGCCCTGCTGGCCGTCGCCGCACTGCTCGCTCTGGCGGCCGGTCGGCCGCTGCGCCAGCACCGCGCCGTGGTGCTGCTGCCCGTGCTCGCTGCGGCCCTGGCCGCGCTGGGGTTTGCCGCGCATGCCGCCTTGCTGCTGCAGGCCGGCTGGTTTGTCGGCTGGGCCGGCCCCGCGCTGGCCATCGCCCTGGCCGGGCTGAGCCTGGCCCTGTTTGAACACGCCCGCAGCCTGGCTGAAAAAGGCCGGCTTTTCCGCAACCTCTCCAGTTACCTGTCCAGCCCGGTGGCCGAGCAGATTGCCCTGACCGAGCCCAGCGGCGACATCCAGGCCAGCCGCAACGACGTCACCGTGCTCGCCGCCGACCTGCAAAACTTCTCGCGTTACTGCGAGGCGCTGCCCCCTGAAGACGCCGCGCGCGTGTTGCACCGCTTTTTTGGCACGGCCGAAACCATCATTCAGGCCCATGGCGGCGTGGTCGAAGAAATGGTCGGCGACAACCTCCTGGCCGTTTTTAATGGCTCGCTGGCCTGCCCCGATCACCCGCTGCAGGCCCTGCGCGCCGCCCGCGAGGTGTGGCTGCGCTGCACCGAAGAGCTGCCCAACACCGCCGGCCTCGGGCTGGAGCCGCTCAGCGTCAGCATCGGCCTGGAAAGCGGCATGGCGCTGGTCGGCTCGTATGGCCCGGCCCGCCGCCGCGTGCATACCGTGCTGGGCCAAACCGTCACCATCGCGCTGCGGCTGCAGGCTCTCACAGCCGACGTCGCTTACCCGGTGCTGGTGGGCCCCACCGCAGCCGAGCGCCTGGGGCTGCTGTTTGAGCAGTCCGACCTGACCCTCAAACCGCTCGGCAGCTTTCTGTTGCCCGGCTTGCAGCACGGCTGCAAAGTATTTACACTGCGAACGCTGTTACAACCAGGAAGCGCTGCCGAGCAAAGCACCCTGCATTACCTTCAACAACAGAAAAAATTCGCAGCTTGAAAGCCAAGCCTTCCTCAGGCGGCCTCAGACATGCGCTTGTTGCTCCGGCCCGATGACCTTTGAATCCTCCAGACCCCGCATGACTCCTCGCCCTTTGGGAGAGGCTGCGCCGCAGGCTTCAACTTGTTGCTCCGGCCCGATGACCTTTGAATTGTCCAGGCCCCGCATGACTCCTCGCCCTTTGGGAGAGGCTGCGCCGCAGGCTTCAACTTGTTGCTCCGGCCCGATGACCTTTGAATTGTCCAGACCCCGCATGACTCCCTCGCCCTTTGGGAGAGGGTGGGGGTGAGGGTCCGCGCTTCCAGACTTCAGCAGGCCCTGGCTGTTTGCCTGGCGCTGGGCAGCCTGCCGCTGCAAGCCCAAACCACGGCACCCGTTGCACCCGCCGCAACCGGGGCTGCACCGGCCGCTGCCACCTGCCCGGCCCAGCCCGCCTACCCGCTGCCTGCCGGCGCACTGGCCCTGCAGGCCCTGCTGGCGCAGATCAATGCCATGGCATCCGACTGCCTGAAAAACCCGCCCTACCATGCCTGGCGCGGGGCCGTGCTGCTGGCCCTGCGCCAGCCCGCAGCCGCCACCGAAGCCCTGGAGCGCGCGCTGCTGCTCGACCCCGAGCAACCCGGCGCCCTGCTGGACTACGCCGACGCGTTGCTGGCCGTCGGCGACACCGCCTCAGCCCGGGGCCTGCTGCTGCAGATTTCCGCGCGTACCGACCTGCCCGCCAACCTGCGCCCCCTGCTCGAGCGCGAGCTGGCCCTGACCAGCCTCCATCCCGGTCACCCCGGCGACGGCTTGGCGCCCGACCCCCACCGCGACCCCGACGCCTGGCGCAGCCGCTGGATGCTCAGCACCGCGCTGGGCCGCGACAGCAACCTCAACAACGGCCCCGCTGCCAGTGAGTTAACACTCACTTTCCCCCAGGGCGCACTGACCCTGCCGCTGCTGGCCAGCGCCCGGCCCCAAAGCGGCCATGCCGTGCTGACCACCGCCCAGTGGCAGGCGCTCAAGCCGCAGGGCACCCAGCTCTGGCTGCTGCAGGCCGAAGTGCGCAACCGCCACACCGCCTCACACGCCACCCGCTACCAGCAGGCCGATCTGGCCGCAAGCTGGCTGCAGGCGCCCGAGGCACCCCGGCAGTGGGTGGTGCGCAGCGGGCTCAGCCAGGTCGATTTTGGCGGCCAGCGCCTGCTCAACAACGCGCGCCTCAGTGCGCTGCACCAGTGGCAGGCCAGCCAGTGGGCTGCTGCCGCGTCGCTGGGCCCGCTGGCCAGATGCCGGCCCGGCACCGGCGCCGAGCTGGAGCTGCGGCGCTACCCCGCCTCGCCCGAGCTCAACGGCCGCTACAGCGGCCTGCTGGCCGCCGTCAACTGCGGTAGCTTGGACGCTGCCGGCAGCCAGGCCGGGCTGGGCAACCCGCTCATCGGCCTGCAGCTGCGCCTGGGCCAGGACCAGCCCGACAGCGCCACCCGGCCCGGCGGCAGCTACCGCCGCGCCGAGCTGCGCGCCACCTGGGAGGCCCGGCTGGGCCGGTACAAAGCCAACGCCGACTACAGCTACACCCGCCAGCACGACGCCACCGGCTACAGCCCCCTGTTGTCCAGCAACCTGGCCCGGCGCGCCAGCCGGCATAACCTGCGTGCCGAGCTGGCGCACCCCCTGCCCACAAGCTGGCTGGCCGGGGCCGAAGGGTTTGTCACGCTCGAGCACAGCCGCCAGCGCAGCAACCTGGCCGTGTTTGAGAGCCGCCAGACCGCGCTGTACGCCGGCCTGCGCTGGAGCCCGCCGTAACTTCCACCGATGTCGGTCTGCGTCTGCGCTAACCCGACCTACAAAAGCCCCCGTACCCGCCGTATCCCGTAGGTCGGGTTAGCCCAAAGGGCGTAACCCGACAAATCCCACCACAACCGCCGATGTCGGGTTACGCTGCGCTAACCCGACCTACAAAAGCCAATCCC
>NZ_JBDNGU010000111.1:0-66893 GCF_041689105.1 Polaromonas sp.
CCCGCAGTGTGCCCGGCGCACGGGTCATGTTTGTCTTGCGGCTGCCGCCGCCCGCAGGGGGCGCTATGCCCAGTGCCTGCAGGCGGTTGAGGCCGTCTCGCGTCGCCACCGCTGACAGCGGCGCGTCCTCGCCCTGGGTGCCGGGAAAAATCCAGTCCAGCGCGATCTCGCGCGGGCGCGCCCTTGCCGTGGCCGGATCGGCCCAGCAGTCGCGGCAATCGGCACTGATAAATCGCTCCAACAGCGCGACCGGCCGGCTTTGGCCGTCGCTGGCGCACGACGACTGGGCGCGGGCAGGCTGCAACAGGCAGGTGGCCAGCAGCAGGGGCATCAAAACGGGTATGCGCAGCGCAAACATCAGGGGCATGGCGGGCTTTCTACAATCAGGGGATGTTCTCAGAAGTCGCACCCAGCTCCCCACTCTTACAAAATCTTAATCCGGAGCAACTGGCGGCTGTCACTTTACCGGCCACCCATGCGCTGATCCTGGCCGGCGCCGGTTCCGGCAAAACCCGCGTGCTGACCACCCGTATCGCCTGGCTGCTGCAAAACGGCTACGTCTCGCCCGGCGGCATTTTGGCGGTGACCTTTACCAACAAGGCAGCCAAAGAGATGTTGACACGCCTGACCAGCATGCTGCCGGTCAATGTGCGCGGCATGTGGATAGGTACCTTCCACGGTCTGTGCAACCGGTTTTTGCGCGCGAATTACAAGCTGGCGAATCTGCCGTCGACCTTCCAGATACTGGACACGCAGGACCAGCTCTCGGCGATCAAGCGCCTGTGCAAGCAGTTCAACATCGACGACGAGCGCTTCCCGCCCAAGCAACTGATGTGGTTCATCGCTGGCTGCAAAGAAGACGGCCAGCGCGCCAAAGACGTGGTGGTGCGCGATGAAGAAACCCGTAAAAAGGCCGAAATTTATGCGCTGTACGAAGAGCAGTGCCAGCGAGAGGGCGTGGTTGATTTTGGTGAACTGATGCTGCGCAGTTATGAGTTGCTACGGGACAACCTGCCGGTACGTGAGCACTACCAGCGGCGCTTTCGCCATATCCTGATCGACGAGTTCCAGGACACCAACAAGCTGCAGTACGCCTGGATCAAGATGCTGGCCGGGCAGGGCGATGACGCTACCTCCGCAGGCAATGCCATGCCGGGTGGCTCGGTGGTGGCTGTGGGGGACGACGACCAGAGCATTTACGCCTTTCGCGGCGCGCGGGTCGGCAACATGGCGGATTTCGTGCGCGAGTTCGATGTACAGCACCAGATCAAGCTGGAGCGCAATTACCGCAGCTTCGGCAACATTCTCGACTCGGCCAACGCGCTGATCAGCCACAACAGCAACCGCCTGGGCAAGAATCTTCGTACCGAGGCCGGTCCCGGCGAGCCGGTGCGCGTGTTCGAGTCCACCTCGGACTTTGCCGAGGCCCAGTGGTTTGTCGATGAAGTGCGCCAGCTGGTGCGTGATGGCACGGCGCGCAAGGAAATCGCGCTGCTCTACCGCAGCAACGCGCAAAGCCGGGTCATGGAGACCGCACTCTTCAACAACGGCGTTCCCTACCGCGTCTACGGCGGGCTGCGCTTTTTCGAGCGCGCCGAAATCAAACATGCGCTGGCCTATTTGCGCCTCATGGACAACCCGCATGACGACACCAGTTTCATGCGTATCGTCAACTTCCCGCCGCGCGGCATAGGTGCGCGCAGCATCGAGCAACTGCAGGACATCGCGCGCGCATCGGGCTGTTCGCTGCACGACGCAGTCAGTGCCGTGCCCGGCAAGGCCGGCGCGAACCTCGGCGCCTTTGTTGCCAAAATCGATGTGCTGCGCGAGCAGACGCCGACCTTGAGCCTGCGCGAAATCATCGAGCTGGTGCTACAGCACAGCGGGCTCGAAGAACACTACAAGCTCGAAAAGGAAGGCCAGGACCGGCTGGAAAATCTGGGTGAACTGGTCAACGCGGCCGAATCCTTTGTCAGCATGGAAGGCTTCGGCCGCGATGCCGTGGCGCTGCCGGTGGACGAGTTGGGCACGCCGCTGCGGCAGTCCCCGGCCAGTCAGGGGCTGGACCCGTCGGCGCCGCTGGGCGACGAGCCGCTGCCGGAACTGCTGGCGCCCGACCAGGAGACCGGCGAGACGCTGTCGCCGCTGGCCGCTTTTTTGACCCATGCCGCACTCGAATCCGGCGACAACCAGGCGCAGGCCGGACAGGACGCGGTGCAACTGATGACGGTGCATTCATCCAAGGGCCTGGAGTTCGACTGCGTGTTCATATCCGGCCTGGAAGACGGCATTTTTCCGCATGAAAACTCCCTGAGCGACGCCGGCGGCATCGAGGAAGAGCGCCGCCTGATGTACGTGGCCATCACACGCGCGCGCCAGCGCCTGTACCTGAGCCATTCGCAGACACGTATGTTGCACGGCCAGACCCGCTACAACCTCAAAAGCCGCTTTTTCGACGAGCTGCCGGAGGCGGCGCTCAAATGGATTACGCCGAAAAACCAGGGCTTGGCATCGGCCTACGGCGGTGGCAGCAGTGCCTGGGGCGCTACACATTCAGGAACTGTTGGCACCCGTGGGGACTGGGCTGCAGCTGCTTTTTCATCAAGAAATCAGGGCGGCGAGAAGTTTGCCAATCCGCCGGTGCCTCCGCAGCGCAACGCGCCGGCGCACGGCCTGAAGACCGGCATGGAAGTGTTTCACGCCAAGTTCGGTGAAGGCCGCGTGATGATGCTCGAAGGCAGCGGCGACGACGCGCGCGCTCAGATCAACTTCACGCGGCATGGCGTGAAATGGCTGGCTCTGAGCGTGGCCAAGCTCACGGTCGTCTAGGTAAGATGACCGGCGACAACTGTTCGAAAAAACTGCGAGACAACCATGAATGAGACCGGGACAAGCCTTGAAGCAGACGATGCTACCGTCGAGGTCAGCCACCAGGAATTCAAGAACGGCCTGCCCATGGGCCGTTTCCGCCTGATCGTCAACCCCGAGCGCGCTCAGAAATACGTCAAGCACCGACTGTTCGTGGTCGGCATCGCGCTGCCGCTTCTGGGCATAGGCACGGCACTGGCCCTGTCTGGCTTTGTGTGGTGGGGGCTGCCACTGGTGCTTGTCGGCGCCTTGATGCCCCGCGTCATCAAGGCGCATGCCGCCAAAATCCTGCTGCATCTGGCGCTTCATGATGCGAGGACCTACCGGGAAGCGATCGAGTACGAAATCCTGGAAGTACGTCGCGCTACCTGAGCAGCCGTCCGTCCTGCCCGATCACGGTGACTTCGACAAATTTCGAGCCGACGCGGTTTTCCGGCGAGAAACTCACCTTGAAGCCTCCCGCGTCATAGCTGTTCATTTTTTCCAGCTGGCTGATGATCTTTGCACGGGTCGGATCGGCACCGCTGCGGCGTATCGCTTCCACAAGAATCTTGGCTGCGATGAAGGACTCCATGCTGGCGTAGGAAACCACCTTGTCCGGCTGGTATTTGGCCATCAGGGTCTGGAACTCCCGCGCTACCGGTGCCAGCGTGGAGTAAGGGTAGGGCATGACCTGTGAAATGCCGATGCCGCGGGCGTTGTCCTCGCCAGCGTTTTTCAGCAGCTCCTTGAAGTTCACCACAGAGATGCTGAACAGGCGCGCCTTGCTGCCCTGTGCACGCATTTTCCTGACGAAGGCGGCAGAAGCCCGATTGACTGAGACCATGATGATGGCGTCGGGATTGGCCGGGGCGATGGCAGCTACCGCTGCATCAACTTCTTCAGGCTTGGTGCGGTCATAAGCGCCCGTGGCCACGGCCTTCATGCCGAGCTTTTGCAGCGCGGTTTCGGCACCCACCAGGCCACTTTTGCCAAAAGGATCGTCCTGGTACATCACGGCGAAGCGCCGCAGACCGATGGTGTGCAGATGCTCGACCATGCGCGCGGTCTCGTCGGTGTAGCTGGCCCGGATGTGGAAGATGTGCGGGTTCATCGGGTCGCGCAAATCCTTGGCGCCGGTATAGGGTGCGAGCAGCGCAATGCCTGCTTCCTCGAGCACTTTGTTTTTGTTCAGCGCCAGCACGTTGCCAGTGCCGACAAAACCAAACAGCGCCAGCGGTTTGTCCTCCGCAAGGATCTGGCGTGTCAGGGTCAGGGTCTGGTCCGGCTTGTAGCTGTCGTCCTTGAGGGCGACGCGGATCTTGCGGCCATAAATGCCGCCGTTGTCATTGATATAGGCGAAATACGCAGCGCCACCCGCCACGTATTCGTTGCCGGTTCCAGCGATCACGCCGGTCAGCGGCGCGACCTGGCCGATGACGATATCTTCGCGCCCGGGCGCTGCCTGCGCCAGGCCGGCCGCCATCGCGATGGCGAAAAATGCAATCCATTGTGGGTACTTCATGTCGAATGTCTCCTCGTTTGGTTTTAATTCTGCACTGCAGAATAATGATCCACAGATGTGGTTTGCGGATTCTGGAAGAGACTTTCCAACCACTAACTATGGTATTCCCGGGGATAGAGGCGCACAGGTGACACTCGATCAAGTGCTTGCTAGAATCTAATTCCGCAATGCAGAACAGTATGCCAAATAAACAACCCGCTTCATCCGTCACCGCCAAGGCGACAACCCGACCTGTCCAGGCCAAGGAAGACCGGCACTTCGTCACTGCGCTTGCGCGTGGCCTTGATGTGCTCAGCGCCTTTCGCTCGCGTGACCGGATGTTGGGCAACCAGGAGCTGGCGCGGCGCTGCGGTCTGCCCAAGTCCACCATTTCACGCCTGACCTACACGCTGACGCGGCAAGGCTACCTGGTCCCGGCGACCGATGGAAAAGGCGCAACTGGTTATCGCCTGGGCAGTGCGGTGCTGGCCCTGGGCGGCGCCATGCTGGCACGCATGGACATGCGCCAGATCGCGCGGCCGCTGATGCAGGATCTGGCTGACAGCTCGCAGGCCATGGTCTCGCTGGGCATACGCGACCGGCTCAGCATGATTTATGTTGAAAACTGCCGCAGCGAATCGGCGCTGACCCTCAGTCTGGATGTGGGCTCACGCATTCCGCTGGGCGTCAGTGCGATGGGGCGTGCCTACCTGGCCGGCGCCAGCGAGAGCGAGCGTGCCGATCTGATGGAGCGTATCCGCGCCCATGACGAGAAAGCCTGGCCAGCGGCCCGCACAGGCATTGAGCTGGCGTTGGCCCACTACCGGGAGCACGGTTGCTGTGCTTCGTTTGGTGACTGGCAAAAAGATGTCAACGCCATTGCCTCTGCCTTTCGTCCAGAGGGCGGCCGCGCAGTGATGGTGGTCAGTTGCGGCGGACCGGGGTTCAAGCTGTCGCCGCAATTTTTGATGATGCAGGTGCGCCCGCAATTGGTGAGCCTGGTCAGGAAGCTGCAGAGCGCTTCCGGCGAGGCTTTTTGAAAACGCGCACTTTTGTGCGTCAGATCGGACGCGGGCAGCAAAGTCGTGACTTGGTGCCGCATCCGCTGGCTGTTTTGCAGCGTTACTACAATCGGCAACAACGCCGACTTCCGGAGAATTCGCGATGAACTTCAAGCCTTTACTGATTGTCCTGGCGGCCTGCGCCTCTTTGGCTCATGCCGTTGATTCCCCTGGCAGCATTCCCAACATGCCGCGCACTTCGGTCAGCGACCGGCTGGGCATAGCCCGCACCGCGATTGCCGCCAAGGACTGGAGCCGCGCCATGTCCGAACTGAGTGCAGCCGCGCGGGAAGAGCCGCGCAACGCTGATGTGCACAACCTGCTCGGCTACAGCTATAGAAAGCGCGCCACGCCTGACATCACCAAAGCCTTCGAGCACTACTACACCGCGTTAAAAATTGATCCCCGGCACAAGGGCGCGCACGAGTACATCGGCCAGGCCTATCTGATGGAAAAGCGACCGCTGGAGGCCGAGAAACATCTGGCCGAGCTGGAAAAGATCTGTGGCAACAAGACCTGCGAAGAGTACGCCGACCTGAGCAAATCAATCGCTGACTACAAGGCGAAGAACTGAGGGCGCGCTGAACAAGTCCCCTGCGGGGCCTGCTGCGCGCAGCCTCTCAGTAGGTCATCTTGCCGCTGCCATCCTTGGTGCCTTTTTTACCGGCAATCTGCCAGGTGGTGCGCTGATCAACCAACCCCGCCAGAAACTCCAGCTCTTCGTCGGTGTGGTTTAGCGCCTGCGCCGGCGTCAGGAAGACGCCGTTTTTGGCCTCTGAATCGGCCCAGAATGACTGGTGGTAGTCGGCTTGCGAGACCAGCTTCTGGTTGCCCGCGCCCACATCAACCGTGCCGTAGCAATTGCAGAAATAATTGCGGTTGTCCCGCTCTGCAAAAATTTCTGCGTACACCCCGGTACCGCGTATGCCTGCGGTCAGCGTGGGCATCACGATGCTGCGGTTGACACCCTTGCCCCAGACGCTGGCCACCGCGCCGGTCAGCAGGCGCAGCAGGCTGACGGCGTTGAGCGTATTGCCGCGCTCCACCGAAAGCCGCGAGTTTTGCCGGACCTGAAACGATGCGTTGCCGATCACGAAAATGAGATTGCTGCCGGGTCCCGTCTGGATCTCGTCGCCAGTCTGGATCGCCTGCTGGGGATTCAGCTGGCTGCCGTTGAGTGTGGCGTCGCCCGTGAGCTGAACGATGTTGCCGCGCTGCTGGGCCATGGCGCCGGGCAAGCCTCCCAGTGCCAGCCAGGCGGCCGCTGCCTTGAGCGTGTCTCGCCTCTGAAACCAAAGGATTTCTTTTTCCTGGCGGCCTTGTAGCAGGTGCTGGGTCATGGTGTGTCTCCCTGGGGGGTGGAGCCTTCAGGCGGGGAAGCTTCGAAACTGTCGCGAAAAGTGAAATAAATCGATGTTGAGAACATCGCTGCCATCAACAAGGCTGCCGGCATGATCAGCGCGGCCGCCGCTTCGGGGCTGGCCAACAGGCCCGCCAGCAGGGTGATGACGACGCCCGCCAGCAACAGCACCGCCATCCAGGTGATGCCAAACACGACGTAGGCGCCAGCGTTTCTGAAACACACGACGGCACTGAAAAACAGGCTCTTGACCGGCGTAACGCCGTGCCAGTGGACCAGCGCTGGCGCATGCCAGAACAGCACCGACACCGGCAGATAAAGCACCATGACCATCAGCATCACCCCCTGCATCTCGGGCGACAGCGCACTTTCACGGCTGACAGGGGCATCGGCAAACAGCGGCACGATGGAGACGATCAGCAGGCAGGCGGCCGCATACAGAAAGCCCAGTACCAGCATGGCACGGCCGCGCTGCTGGCCGGCCCGGAAGGCGCTGACCAGGATGGCCGGCATGGGGAACCGGCCTTTGGTGGCTTCCAGCGTGGCGGCCATCAGGCCCAGCGTGGCCGCCGGCACGATGGCCAGCGCCAGCACAACGCCGACAAACGGAATCAGCGACGCCAATGTGGCGGCCGCCATATAGAGAAAGAACAGCCCCGCCAGCGCCAGAGGCTGCTTGAAGAAAGTCTGGATGCCGAGCTTGACCCATGTGATGCCGGTGCGTGCGGGAACGATGTTGAGTTTCATTGCGTCAGTTGCATGTTGAGAGGTTCAGGGCGACAGGGTGAACAATTTAACGCTGCCGTTGAAGTTTGCTTTAAAAGAAGGCGGCGCAGCAACTTTATGTGCGTGCGGTCATCACGGCCCGCTTTCAGTGTGAAACGGAGTGGGGATGGGCGACACGCTCGCGCAGAACGCGTTCAAAATGACCGGGATCGTGCGCCTGCAGCACGGCGGCCTCGCGCGGCAGGTAAAAGTCCCACAAGCGTGAAATCCAGAAGCGCAGCGCGCCGGCGCGCTGCATGGCCGGCAGCAGGGCGCGTTCCTGCGGGGTCAGCCGGCGCACCGCCTGGTAAGCGACCAGGAAGGCATCAGCCCGCGCCGCATCGTGCGCACCGCTGGCCAGGTCAATACACCAGTCGTTCAGGCTGACGCCAATGTCAAACAGGAAGGCGTCGCAGCCAGCAAAATAAAAATCAAAAACACCGGTGATTTCCGGGGCACCGTCCTGGCCTTCGCCGTCGAACATCACGTTGTCGCGAAACAGGTCAGCATGGACGGGTCCGCGCGGCAGGGCCTGCCAGCTTGATGAGGCCGCGACGTGGTTCTGGTAAGCCAGCTCGGACAGGATCAGACGGCGTTGCCCTTCGTCCAGGTGTGCAAGAACCACCGGCACCGTCTCGTTCCACCAGGCCAGGCCGCGCAGATTGGGCTGGCTGCGCGGGAAGTCCCGGCCGGCCAGGTGCATGCGCGCCAGGGTTTGCCCGACCGCCGCACAATGGCCTGGCGCAGGCGCCAGCTCGCTGCGGCCGCGCAGCCGGTTGACCACGGCGGCAGGTTTGCCCTTCAGGCGCAGCAGGATGTCGCCGGCCTTGCCGGACGGCCCGGCACCAGCCGCCGTGATGGCCTGCGGCTCGGGGACGGGGATGCCGTGCTGTGCAAGGTGTTGCATCAGGTACAGGTAAAAGGGCAGTTGCTCGAAGCTCAGGCGCTCGAACAGGGTCAGCACATACCGACCCTGGTCGGTGTCCACGAAATAGTTGGTGTTTTCGATCCCGCCTGCGCAGGCACTGATAGTTTGCAGCTGGCCCAGGCCGAGCGACTGCAAAAGAGGGGCTGCCTCGTCAAGCGAGACTTCGGTGTAAACGGCCATGCCCTAACCGGCGGCTAGAACTTCAGCACGTTCCAGACACGGCTGCCGGTGGTGCCGGTGCCCGATTTGGACGGAGCGGTGCCGCCGCCCCTGGTCGAGTCAGACGGCAACACTTCGTAGGCGGGCACATTGGTCTTGGGCTGCACCGTGATGCTTTGTGTTTCACCGCCTACACGCACTTCGTCGATGCGCGAACCGGCATCTTCAGTGCGGATGCGCTGGATCGCCGGATCGGGTCGGCGGCTGGCTGGGTTGGTACCGGGCTCCAGGGCCGCCGCAGGGGCCACTGCCGGGGCAGGTGCCGCCGTCTGGGCCAGTGCCGGGGCGCCGGTCAGCACCGCCGCAACGGCGGCGATCAGAAGGGAGCAAATAGGGTGTTGCATGGGCCCATTGTAGGGGGCTGGCGGGGTGATGGGTAGCGCAGGCAAAACGGTGACAATTGCGGCCATGAGCACCGACAAAAAAACACTTCTGCTGGTGGACGGCTCCAGCTACCTGTACCGCGCTTTTCACGCCATGCCCGACCTGCGCGCCAACCCCGGCGACCCGCAAAGTCCAGCCACCGGCGCGATCCGCGGCATGGTCAACATGATGCAAAAGCTGCGCAAGGACGTGCGGGCCGACTACGCAGCCTGCGTGTTTGACGCCAAGGGCCCGACCTTTCGCGACGCGATGTACCCCGACTACAAGGCCCAGCGCTCACCCATGCCCGACGACCTGCGCAGTCAGGTCGAGCCGATCCACGAGGTGGTGCAGCTCCTGGGCTGGAAAGTCCTGACCGTGCCCGGCGTGGAAGCCGACGACGTGATTGGCACCCTGGCCTGTATGGGCTCCAGCCAGGGCATTGAAGTCATCATCTCCAGCGGCGACAAGGACCTGAGCCAGCTGGTGGATGAACACATCACCGTGATCGACACCATGAACGACCGGCGCCGCGACCTGGCTGGCGTCGAGGCCGAGTTTGGCGTACCGCCGCGCCTGATGGTGGACTACCAGACGCTGGTTGGGGATGCCGTGGACAACGTGCCGGGTGTGTCCAAGGTGGGCCCGAAGACGGCGGTGAAGTGGCTGCTGGAGTACGGCTCGCTGGACGCGCTGGTGGCGCGCGCGGGCGAGATCAAGGGCGTGGTCGGCGACAACCTGCGCAACTCGCTGGACTGGTTGCCCAAGGGCCGCGAACTGCTGACCATCAAGAAAGACTGCGAGCTACAGGCGCACATCGAAGGTTTGCCTGCTATGGAATCCATCGCTATGGGGGCGCAACAGACCGGGGCTCTCAAGGATTTCTATGAGAAGTACGGCTTCAAGGGCCTGGTCCGGCAGATTGACGTTGAAAACACACCCCCGGAGCTGATCGGGGGTCCCGAAGGCCGGCAGGTACAGCCCAAAGCCAAAGCCGTCGACGCCTCCTCGCCCGGCCTGTTCGACGAGCCGGCGGATGCGGTCGATGCGGCTGCACCGCCGGCCGAACGCACGACCAACCTCCTGTACGACACTGTGTTGACCTGGAAAATATTCGAGGGCTGGCTCGCGAGAATTGAGCAGGCCGAGCTGGTCGCGCTGGACACGGAGACCACCTCGCTCGACGAAATGCTCGCGCAGATTGTGGGCCTGAGTTTCAGCGTCAAGCCCGGCGAGGCAGCCTACATCCCGCTGACCCATGACTATCCCGACGCGCCAGAGCAGCTGCCACGCGATGAGGTACTGGCGCGCCTCAAGCCCTGGCTCGAGAACCCAACCAAAGCCAAGCTGGGACAACACGTCAAGTACGACCGCCATGTATTTGCCAACCACGGCATCGAGGTGCAGGGGTATGCGCACGACACCATGCTGCAGAGTTATGTACTGGAGGTGACCAAGCCGCATGGCCTGGCCAGCCTGGCCGAGCGCCATGTGGGCCGCAGTGGTATCAATTACGAGGACCTGTGCGGCAAGGGGGTGCACCAGATCAAGTTCAACCAGGTCGACATCGCCAAAGCCGCCGAATACTCCTGCGAGGACTCGGACCAGACGCTGGACGTGCACCGTGTGCTCTGGCCGCAGTTGCAGGCCAACGAGCGGCTGCGCTTTGTGTATGAACTGGAAATGCAGAGCAGCGAGGCGCTCTACCGCATCGAGCGCAACGGCGTGTTGATCGACGCGCCCATGCTGGCCACGCAAAGCCACGAGCTCGGCCAGCGCATCCTGCAGCTCGAGGCCGAAGCTTACGAGATCGCCGGCCAGCCTTTCAACCTGGGCAGCCCCAAGCAGCTAGGCGAGATTTTTTTCGACAAGCTGGGCATGCCGGTGATCAAGAAAACACCGAGCGGCGCGCGCAGCACCGATGAGGAGGTGCTGGAAAAACTTGCCGAGGACTACCCGCTGCCGGCCAAGCTGCTGGAGCACCGCTCGCTCAGCAAGCTCAAGGGCACCTACACCGACAAGCTGGCCCAGCTCGCCTCACCCCGCACGGGCCGGGTGCACACGCACTATGCGCAGGCCGTGGCGGTGACGGGGCGGCTGTCCAGCAACGACCCCAACCTGCAGAACATTCCGGTGCGTACACCGGAAGGCCGGCGCGTGCGCGAGGCCTTTGTGGCCCCTGCCGGCAGCGTGATCGCCAGCGCCGACTACTCCCAGATCGAGCTGCGCATCATGGCCCACCTCAGCGGCGACGAGGCGCTGCTGCGCGCCTTCACTGACGGCCTGGACGTGCACCGCGCCACCGCCGCCGAGGTTTTTGGCGTGGCGGTCGATCAGGTCAGCAGCGAGCAGAGACGTTATGCCAAGGTCATCAACTTCGGCCTGATTTACGGCATGAGCAGCTTCGGCCTGGCGCGCAATTTGGGCATTGAAACCAAGGCCGCGGCGGCTTACATTGACAAATATTTCCAGCGCTACCCGGGCGTCAAGAACTACATGGACCAGACCGTGGTGTTTGCACAGGAGAACCATTTTGTGGAAACCGTCTTCGGCCGCCGCCTGTACCTGTCCGAGATCAACGGTGGCAACGGCCCGCGCAAGAAGGCCGCCGAGCGTCAAGCCATCAACGCACCCATGCAGGGCACGGCAGCCGACCTGATCAAGCTCAGCATGGTCAAGGTGCAGCAGGTGCTGGACGCTGAAAAACGTGCCACCAAAATGATCATGCAGGTGCACGACGAACTGGTGTTCGAGGTGCCCGAAGCGGAGGTCGAGTGGGTGCGCACCGAAATCCCGCGCCTGATGGCCGGCGTGGCCGAGCTGCGGGTACCCCTGCTCGCTGAAATCGGCATCGGCCCGAACTGGGAACAGGCACATTGAATCCGCAGGGTAAAGGCCACAAGGCGGCCAGCGAATGGGCGGCAGGGCATACCCTCCGATAATTCCCTGCACCGGCAACAACTTGCGCGACCACCTAGACTCCGTCTGCTTTCGTTCACGGCTCTTTCACTCCCCATCAACCCAGATATTGAGGAAACCACCATGCTCAACAAGGACCAGAAAAACGAGTTTGATTCCCTGCTGCCCGGCCAGAGCACCGAAAACGGTGCCACCCGCCGGACCGCGCTCAAGGCTGCACTGGGTGTGGGTTATGCCGCCACGGCCCTGCCCATCATGGCGCAGACCGCCATCAAGACCCCTGCCGACGGCCTGAAGGCCGGCGAAACGAGTTTCGAGGTCAACGGTTTCAAGGTGCCCGCTTATTACGCCGCGCCGGCCGGCAAGACCAATCTCCCGGTTGTATTGGTGATCCAGGAGATTTTCGGCGTGCATGAATACATTGCCGACACCGCGCGCCGTTTTGCCAAAGCCGGGTACCTGGCGATCGCGCCCGAGCTGTACGCGCGCCAGGGCGACCCATTGCAATACGGAGAAATCGCCAAACTGATGGCCGAAGTTGTCTCCAAGGTGCCTGATGCCCAGGTCATGGCCGACCTGGACGGCGCGGTCAAATGGGCCGGCGCGAATGGCGGTGACACTGGCAAGGTCGGCATCACCGGCTTTTGCTGGGGTGGCCGCATCACCTGGCTGTATGCAGCGCACAGCCCCAGCGTCAAGGCCGGCGTGGCCTGGTACGGCCGCCTGGTCGGCGCCAGCACGCCCATGACACCGAAACACCCGGTGGAGATCGCGCCCATCCTCAATGGGCCGGTGCTGGGCCTCTACGGCGGGCAGGACAGCGGCATCCCTCTTGACACAGTTGATAAGATGAAAACGGCTCTTGCCGCCGGCAGCCCGGCGGCGAAGGCATCGCAGTTTGTGGTGTACCCTAATGCCCCGCACGCTTTTCACGCCGACTACCGCCCGAGCTTTCGCAAGGAGCCGGCAGAAGACGGCTGGAAACGCGCTCTGGCGTGGTTCAAGGCCAACGGCGTCGCTTAAACCAGAAGCACTGGAAGCGAGCCGGCATGGAGCCGCCCCACAGCAATGTGTGGCGGCTTTTTCGTGCGCTTTTCGGCGGCGGGCAGTTTTTTATAACTTATTAGGGCTCCAGCCCTTATGGATCGGGCACAAGCAGCTATGACATTGATAGCAATTTTGGTTGGTACGCTGGCCGCCGGCATTGGCAGCGTGTGGCTGGCGGCGCTGCTCAGTTTTGGCATTCTGGCGCGTTACACCACCCACATGCTGAGCCTGGCGGCCGGTGCCTTGCTGGCCACCGCTTTCATGCATCTGCTGCCCGAAGCCTTCGAGAGCCAGGCTGGCGCGAAGGAGCTGTTTGGCACCTTGCTGGTCGGGCTGGTGTTTTTCTTTCTGCTCGACAAGGCCGAGCTTTATCACCATGGCCATGAGCACCACAGTTCGCAGGAGCATGGCCATGGGCACAACGACCACCACCCACACAGCCATGCGCCCCTGTCGGGCAGCTGGGCCGTGCTGACGGGCGACAGTGTTCATGCTTTTGGCGACGGTATCCTGATCGCGTCGGCCTTTGTGGCCGACATGCGCCTGGGTGTGATCACGGCGCTGGCCGTGCTGGCGCACGAGATACCGCACCACATGGGCGACCTGGTGGTGCTGCGCCAGACCTCCAGCAATCAGCGCGCCGCGCTGGTCAAGGTGTCGCTGGCGGGCGCCGTGACGGCGCTGGGCGGCCTGGTCGGTTATGCGCTGGTCGACATGCTGCACGACTGGCTGCCGTATTTCCTGGTGGTTGCGTCCAGCAGCTTTGTTTATGTGGCGCTGGCCGACCTGATCCCGCAACTGCAAAAACGTCTGAGCGCGCGTGAAACCTTTGCGCAAATCGGCTGGTTGGGCGTGGGCATTGCCCTGGTGACGCTCGTCAGCGCGCTGGCGCACGCGCGCTGAGCGTTCCGGATGCCTGCGGCCGTGTCAGCCGGATGCTGACAAGAACAGGGCATGGCTGCCTATAACCGGGGCGCTGCCCGGGGGAGATCATGGAATCAATCTTTCAAGGAATGCGCCATGAACCCGCTCACCCCCCAATACCGCCCCGCCAAACCCCGCCGCGCGCGCCGCCTGCTGGCCGCGTACGTCGCTTACTTCACCACCGTCTGCGCCAGCATGGCTGCTGCGGCAGTTGTGGTCAAAGAAACCGCGCCGATATTGCTGGTCACGGGGTTCTGAGTCATGCACGCCGTCCCGCGCCTCCCGGAGCAAGAGTCTGTGCCGCCGGGCGACGACAGCAACGACGACCCGACACCGCCGCTGCCTGCGGAGCCTGACCGCAATATCCCTGGGCGCAATCCGGCAGGCTCGTCGGGAAGCACCCGTCAACCCCTCAAAAATCACGACAAGGCAGAGCCTGATATCCACCATGAACGCGACCTTCCTTCCGACGGCCGAGACCGGGAAGGCGAGGGCATGATCCGTGAGCTGGACAAGCCAGTCGAGCCTTCTCCCGAAAAAAAGCCCGAAGGCACAACCACACGGAGCAAACATGGCCACTGATCCCAACGTGCCGCCGCCCGAGCCGGTGCAGCCCTTGACCACTCCGCCGAACCCCGGTCAGGTCCAGCCCACGCCGAAGCCGATGTGATTTCCCCGCGCCTGATACCGTGGCACGGGTGACCGCAATGCGCGACAAGGCAAACGCTCCCTTTTTGATAGCCGCTGACGCCCGACCGCAAAGGGCTGAGAGTGGGCAATGCCTTCAGCCGTGGATTATCCGGTCAGGAAACGGCCTTCCATCAGTCCGGGCAGGACCCAGTCGGCGCGCCCCGCCAGGTCGTTGATGGCTTCACGCATCAGCTCCGGCGTGGCCCACAACGTGGGTCGCAGGTTGGGGTCAAACGACACCGTGCGCCCGGCGCGGCACATCAGGTCCATGCTCGGTAGCTGGGCTATTGCCTGCAAAAAGACGCCTTGCAGCCCATCCCGGCCCGACTGCAACAGCCTCGTCAGAGTTATACAGAGTGTCCCTGGTATTCCAAAATGGCTATCTAATTGATAGCTGCTTTCCCATACTGGTCAAGGGCAGCAGCCCGATTTTGAATGAAAACCCGGCGGCCCCGCCTTCAGGCACCCACACTGCCGGTGATGGGCAGCACGATGCCGGTGATGTAGCCCGAGCACACCGGCGCGGCCAGAAACACATAGGCCGGCGAAATCTCTTCGGGCTGCGCCGGGCGTTTCATGTCGGTTTTTTCACCGAACTTGCGGATGTCGGCCGCCGATTTGTCGGCCGGATTCAGCGGCGTCCAGACCGGACCCGGCGCCACCGCGTTGACGCGTATGCCCTTGTCTATCAGGTTGCTGGCCAGCGACTTGGTGAAGGCATGGATGGCGCCCTTTGTGGCCGAGTAATCGAGCAGCTGGGCACTGCCTTCGAGGCCTGTCACTGAACCGGTGTTGATGATGCAGCTGCCGCGGCGCAGGTGCGGCACGGCCGCCTTGGCCATGTGGAAGTAGCCGAAGACATTGGTGCGAAAGGTTTCCTCGAAGCGCTTCTCGTCGAGTTCCTCCAGGCTTTGCGCGTGCTCCTGGAAGGCGGCGTTGTTGACGAGGATGTCGAGCTGGCCGAACGCCTTGAGGGTTTTTGCCACCGCCTTGCGCGCGAAAGCCGGGTTCTTGACGTCGCCCGGGATCAGTACACAGGCTTGGCCTTCGGCCTCGATACATCGCCGGGTCTCGCGGGCATCCTCATGTTCGTTCAGGTAGGCGATGGCGATGTCGGCACCCTCGCGCGCAAACAGCACGGCCACGGCCCGGCCTATGCCGGAGTCGCCACCGGTGATTAGCGCTACTTTGCCGCGCAGCTTGTTGCTGCCTTCGTAGGCAGGCGCCAGGAAGTTGGGCTTGAGCGCCATGCCGGCTTCCAGGCCGGGTTTGTCCAGGTGCTGCGCCGGCAGCGGTGTGGCGGGCTGGTCGCGGGCGCCGGCCTGAACCGCCTTTTTGGCAGGCAGTTTGTTGGGCTTGCGCCTGTCTCTGGCATCCTGGTCAGCCTGGATGCTGCGCTGCTTGCGCACCGTGGAAGTCGCCTCGTCGCGATCACCCCTGGCCGCAGGTCTTTTTCTTGCCGCAGGTTTTTTGGAGGAGGCGGTCATGCCTGACCGCTTTTTTTCTTGCCGCCGCCGTCGGTCTTGTTGACCGTGGCCCAGGCGCGAGCCGCAGCTTTGCTTTCAGGCAGGCCTTTTTTTTCATAAGCTTCCTCGATGTGCCGGGCCTGGCGTTTTTGCTTGTCGGTGTAGGCTGATTTGTCTCCTTGCGGCATGGCCTTGCTCCTTGAAAAAAAGATGAGGCCATCTGAGCAGGGTCTGCGCGGGGCGCTTGTCAACCCGGTCAGTCTTTGCGTGTAGGACAAATCATGCGCAGGCGCCCCCGCGCACTGTCCTACAACAACATCAAAGGCGTCCGACACAGGCGCCTGCTGGCGCTACCTAAAGTCTTTTTTGTGTTTGGCATGTCCGCCATGCATACAGCAAGCACACACACCTTGCTGTGAAGTGAAATGACCCACGAACAAGGAACCTCAACATGAGCAAAGCACCCCCCAAGATGAACGATGCGGTCGACCTGCTCGATGCCGACCATATTGCTGTCAAAAAAATGTTTACCCAGTTCAAGAAACTCAGTGAAGCGAAGGCGCCCGGTGACGAGCGCAAGGCGATTGCCGACAAGATCTGCACGGAGCTGACGGTGCATGCAGAGATTGAAGAGCAGATCTTCTATCCCGCCGCGCGCGAGGCCATCGCCGACGATCCGCTGCTCGATGAAGCGGAAGTCGAGCATGCCAGCGCCAAGGACCTGATTGCCCAGATATCCGCCATGGACCCCGACGAAGCGCTGTTTGATGCCAAGGTGATCGTGCTGGGCGAATACATCGACCACCACGTTGAAGAAGAGCGCAACGAGATGTTTCCAAAAGCCCGAAAAAGCGATATGGACCTCAAAGGCATGGTGGACGAGCTCACCGCGCTCAAGGAAGAGTTGCTGGCCAACGACAGCGCCACAGCCTGAGTGAAGGCCGTACGCTGGGTTCGCCGCTGGCTGCGGCAACCCTTGCGTGCGGCTGAACCGGGCAGCTACCCTTGTCCTCTCAGGCGACGCTGCCGCAAGCAGCAGGTTCAGCTACCCGCAACGCCTCCGCGCGGATCGAAAGAAAAGTAGAAAACTGCGCCCGCGCCTTCGGTCGACTCGGCCCGGATAAGGCCGCCATGGCGTTCCAGGATGCGGTGCACGGTAGCCAGGCCAATGCCACTGCCTTCAAATTCGTTGTCATGGTGCAGGCGGTGGAAAGGTTTGAACAAACTGGCTGAAAAGGCCATGTTGAAACCGGCGCCTTTGTCTTTGACGGCCAGCATCCGGCGTCCGTCTTCGCGGATCGGCAGGGCACCGAAGCTGATGCTGGCGTCGTCCTTGTCGCGTGAGTATTTCCAGGCGTTGCCGATCAGGTTTTCCAGAATGATGCGCGCGAACTTGCTGTCGCAGCGCGCGCTGATGCCGCTCTGTATCGTCACCTCCACCTGGCGCTGCGGATTGCGCTGGCGCAGCTGTGCAAGCACCTGACTGGCCATGCTGCTGAGATCCACACGTTCCAGGACCAGCTTGCCCTTGCTGGCGCGGGCCAGGGCCAGAAGGTCGTTGATCAGTTCGTGCATACGCACGACGTTGCTGCGGACCCGGTCAAACAGGCGTTCTTCCTCGTCGCTGAGCCGGCCCTTGAGCCGGCGGGCCAGCAGCACGCTGAAGCCTTCGATGCTGCGCAGCGGGGACTGCAGGTCGTGCGAAACCGAGTAGCCAAAGGACTCCAGCTCGGCATTGGTGGCCTGAAGCTGTTCGGTGCGCTCGTTGACGCGCTGCTCCAGCGTTTCGTTGAGGCGCTGGATCTCGCGGTCACGGCGCAGCCGCACCAGCTCGGCCGTGATGCGGCTGGCAAAAATCTGCAACAACGCATTGCGGTCGGGTGAAGCGGCTTGCGGCCGACGCCAGAAAGCATTAACGATACCGATGACCGAGCCGTCCGCATCACGCAGCGCTGCGCCCGCATAGGCTTGAAAACCGCCGTCCACCAGGAACTGGTCTTGCGGAAACAGCTTTTGCACACCGTCGCCGTACACGCACAAATCGTCCTGGGCGATAGCCATGTCGCACGGTGTGCCGGCCAGCGCATAGCTGAGGGGAAGCTTGAGCACGCCGTCCTGCATCATGGCCAGTGAATTCACCGTCCGGTCGTCGGCCGTTTCGCCCACCATCACCAGGTCAGCACCCACGGCCTTGCCCAGGTGCTCGACCACGGCGCGGAAGAAGGCTTCGCCGGTTTCAGCCGACAGTCCCTTGGCGATGTCGATCAGCACGGCCTCTCGCCGCTTTTCTTCGCTGATGTTGATGGTTGAACTCAGCACGCAGGGTTCACCGTCAATATCAACGATCGTTGACCAAATCCGGCAATCCACCAGGGCGCCGTTTTTGTGACGCATCTGCGTGTCGCGCGTTTTTACATGGCTGTGTGTACGCAGTTCCTTGATGAATTGCTGGCGCTCGGCGTCATTGCGCCAAACCCCGGCCTCCACCGACGTGCGGCCTATCAATTCGGCCGGGGTAAAGCCCTGCACCTGGTCGTCGGCCGCATTGACGGCCAGGAATTGGCCGTCGGCCACCCGCGTGATGGTCATGTTGATGGGGCTGAAATCAAAGGCCTTCGAAAACAGCTCTGCCGACTGGCGTGCCGCCTGCCTGGCCTGGTGCTCGGCGGTGGCATCGGTGATGGTGGAGACCACGATGCGGCCCGGGCCATCCCCTTCAATCTCGGTGGACAGGAGGATATGAATCTGGCGACCGTCTTTGGTGCGCCCGTCCATCGGCAGGTTGATCACGCGACCGGCTTTGGCCATCTGATGTACAAACGTTTTTCGGTCTTCCGGTGAGTTCCAGAGTGCGGCATCGGTACCGCCAATAAATTCACCCCGGCTGTAGCCGTACAGACGCTCAAAGGCCGGATTGACGTCGAGCACCTGCATGCTGCCGAAAGTCTGCACAACGATGGCGGCGGGGCTGCTGCGGAAGATGCGGCTGAAGCGGTCTTCGCTCAGGCGCAGTTCGGCCTCTGCCTCTTGGCGCCGCTTCAACTGGGTGCGTTGCTCGCGCAGGGCGCGCAGGGCAACCTCGCGGCTGGTGTAGAGGCCAATACCGGTTCCCACCAGCAGCAGCACATGCAGCAGCCAGAAGAGCAGACCGACCGACAGGTCGGGCTGGCCCATGAGGCCGGCCCGCTCGGCCCAGGTCATGACGCCCAGCGCTGCCGCACTGAGCGCCACCGCCGCGACCAACGCCTTTTTGCCCAGGACCATCCCTGCGGTCACCACCGCGCCCGTGAATCCCACGACGAGGGCGCTGCGCACGGAGCCAAAGGCATAAATGCCCACCGCCGCGCAGGCGATCATTGAAAATACCAACAGGTGACCTGCCCACAGGTAGCGGCCACGGCGCAGCAGCCAGAGCGCCACACCCGCCGTGACAAGGGTGGCAAGACAAATCAGGGCTTCGAACCACAGGCGTTTTTGCAGCACCGAGATGGCGATCAGAATCGGCATCCCGACCAAAAGCACCAGCGACACGGTCTGCAGGTCTCGTGTTTGGCGTTTTTGAATCAGCTCTTCTGGCAGAAGATAGGCCGACTCCAGCGGGGGAATGGCGGGCATGGCGGCAATGGGTTACAACTTGATGCTAGCGCAGTGCGGCACCGGGGGGCGCTATTTTTATTCGTCACGCGTCACGCGTCACGCGTCACGCGCAACCGGACGATCCGTGTCGCTGCACCAATCGCTCCAGCTGCCGGCATACAGGCCGGTGCGGCCCAGACCCGCGATTTCCATGGCGATCAGGTTGGGCAGGGCGCTGACGCCGCTGCCGCAGTGATGCACCACGCTGGCCGGCTCACGGCCGCCCAGCAGGGCATCAAACTCGGCCCGGAGTTCGCTGGCCGGCTTGAACTTGCCGTCTGCGCCCAGGTTTTGGCCGAAGGGGCGGTTCAATGCGCCGGGAATGTGGCCAGCCACCGGGTCCAGCGGTTCGACCTCGCCGCGGAACCGCGCGGCAGCGCGGGCGTCGATCAGGGTTTGCGCCGGTCGCCCGAGCCTGTCTGCCACCTGGCCGGCATCGACCAGCACGGCGCGTTCAGGACCGAGCTCAAAGTTGGACTGGAAGTGAGAAGCCTCCTCGCCGCTGGCCACGGCGCCGCCTGCCGCCTGCCAGGCCTGCAGCCCGCCGTCGAGCACGGCCACCGCCTCATGGCCCGCCCACTTGAGCATCCACCACAGCCGGCCGCAATAGTTGGCACCGTTGCGGTCATACACCACGGCCTGCATGTTGTTGGTCAAACCCGCGCTGGACAGCCAGATGGCGAATTTTTCGCGGTTGGGTAACGGGTGACGCCCGCCGGAGGCAGGGTGGTCGGCCCCGCCGGCGGTGACCACGCCGTGCGAGCCGGGCAAGCCGTGTTTGGCGCTGAGATGGACGTCCAGGTCGGCGTACACCGCCCCCGGAATGTGCGCCTGCAGGTAGTGCTGTTTGCCCGCGTGCGGCTGGGTCAGCTCGAAGCTGCAGTCAAAAACGCGCAGGGGCTGCTGGGCGGCGACCAGCGCCTGCAGTTGTTCGGCGGAGATCAGGGTGGTGTACATGGCAGACGGTGCTCAAAAAATGGAATTCTGGGTAGGAATTTGCCAGCGCGGGCCAGCGCAGGGTGTTGCCAAGTATCTCGCGCAGGGGCAAGGGGCTGCAAGGACTTTTGGCTTTTGGCATCGGGTGGTGTCGGACAAGTGCCCCCGGCTGGTCTTAGTGTTCTTCCGCGGGCGCACCTGGCGCGGCGCGGGCGCGCAGCACGGTGGCTGCAATGCCGCTGGCCATGATCAGCGCCATGCCAGCCCATCCGATCAGCGGCAGCCGCTCGCCAAACAGCACCAGGCTGTAGATGGCGCCAAACACAATGCCCGAGTACTGCAAATTGGCCACCACCAGGGTGGCGCTGCGGGTTTTCGCCTGGGTGTAGGCCCGCGTCATGCACAACTGGCCCAGCGAGGCCAGCACGCCCAGCGGGATCAGCCAGAGCGCGTGATGCCAGTTCCAGTCGGAGGTGCCGGCTACAAACATCGCCAACCCGCCGGCCACTGCTGACCCGACGGCAAAATAAAACACGGTGCGCGTCTCGGGCTCGCCAACCCGTGCCAGTGCCATCACCTGCATGTAGGCAAAGGCGGCCAGCAGGCCGGACATCAGACCGATCAGGCCCGCAAAAGCCTGGTTCTGCTCGATGGTCGGGCGCAGCATCATGATGACGCCGATGAACCCGGCGAGCACGGTGAGGACGAGGGGCCCCTGGCTGGACAGAGCTCCCACGCCTTTCGCTCCGGGTACTGCGCCGTCACCGCGCGCCGGCAGCAAGCCCATCAGCAGCGCGCCGCCGACCAGAAAGGTGGCGATCCAGACGCTGCTCATGTAGTTCAGGGTCATCGCGGTAGCCAGCGGCAGATGCGCGATGGCGTAAAACCAGGAACCCAGCGAGATCACGCCGACCAGGCTGCGCCACATGTGCATGGCAGGATAGCGGGTGGCCAGCGCCACGCCACGTGTGCGGGCCAGCACCCACATGAAAAACATGCCCAGCAGGCCACGGTAGAAAACCAGTTCAGCGCTGTTGAAATACTCGGACGCAAACTTGACGCAGACCGCCATGGTTGCGAAGAAGAAGGCGGCGGCCAGCATCCAGAGGGCTTGCATTGTGTCCTGTTTTTATAAGTAGAAAGTGGCTCTAGCCCATATGCGTCGGGCGCGAGCAGCTATCAAATCAGTAATAGAGTGCAGCCCCTGCTGCGGCCTCAGAGCATTTGCGTGGTTTTGCTGGCGCCCATCTCGCGCCGGTACCACTCGTGAAAATGCTGCATGCCGTCTTCCATCGGGCTCTGGTAGGGGCCGAACTCGTTGTCGCCGCGCTGCATCAGTGCCTTGCGGCCCGCGTCCATGCTCAGGGCGATTTCATCGTCCTCGACGCAGGTCTCCATGTAGGCAGCCTGCTGGGCCTCGATGAACTCGCGCTCAAAAGCGCAGATTTCCTCGGGGTAGAAAAACTCCACCACATTGAGGGTCTTGTCCGGGCCTTGCGGGTGCAGCGTGCTGACCACCAGCGCGTGCGGGTACCACTCCACCATCACGTTGGGGTAGCAGGTCAGCCAGATCGCGCCGTGTTTGGGCGGCACGCCATTGCGGTACTGCAGCACCACGTCGTGCCACTTCTTGTAGGTGTCGGTGCCGGGCTTGCCCAGCTTGTCGGACACGCCGACGGTTTGCACCGAGTAATGCGGCGTCAGTTCCCAGCGCAGGTCGTCGGTGGTGACGAAGGCCCCCAGGCCCGGGTGGTAGGGGCCGACGTGGTAGTCCTCGAGATAGACCTCGATGAAGGTTTTCCAGTTGTAGTTGCACTCGTGCAGGTGGATCTTGTCGAGCTGGTAGCCGGAAAAATCAAGGTCCTGCATCGGGCCCAGCGGTGCCATCTCGGCGGCAATGTCGCGGCCGTTGTCCTCGAACACCAGGCCGTTCCAGCTGCTGGTCTTGTAGCGGTTCAGGTTCAGGCAGGGGTCGACCTGGAAGTGAGGCGCGCCTATCAGCTCACCGGTGGTGTTGTAGGTCCAGCGGTGCAGCGGGCAGACGATGTTGCTGTCGGCGCCATTGCCCAGCGAGCCGCGGCCCTGCAGCATGGTCGACTGGCGGTGGCGGCAGACGTTGGAGATCAGCTCCACGCCGGTCGCATTGCGCACCAGCGCGCGCCCGCCCAGCTCCTGCGGCAGGGCGTAGTAGTCGCCCAGGTTCGGCACCGCCAGCTCATGCCCCACATAACGCGGGCCGCGGGTGAAGAGCTTTTGCTGCTCCCGCTGGTACAGGCCGACATCAAAATAGCTGGAGATGGGAAGCTGGCTGGTGGCCTGCAGCAAGCGAAGGCTTAAGTCTGACATGGGTTTGCCGAAAGAGGCGGTTCGGGGGTAGAGGAACAGGCAGGCGGCTTGCCACATGGCCGGGGCCGCCAGGACGGAAACCAAGGTTAATTGTAACGTGAGCACCCTGGCGCCGGGCATGGATCGCGGCCCGCAGAGGGGCCCCGCCGCCGCTGACAGTGACAGCCCGCCGGCAGAGGCTGCGTAACAGCCTAAAATCAGGCATTGAACCAATACCATGGCAAAAACGTCCTCCTCTCCCGTCCCCACTCCCCCGGCCAGTTATGAAGCTGCGCTGGAAGAGCTCGAAGCCCTGGTGGCCCGGCTCGAATCGGGCCAGTTGCCGCTGGACCAGCTGCTCGCCGGCTACCAGCGAGGAGCCGAGTTGCTCAAGTTCTGCCGCAGCAAGCTCGAAGCGGTGGAGGGCCAGATCAAGGTGCTGGAAGGCGGCGAGCTCAAGCCCTGGAACCAAGAGTAAATCATTGACTGAGCACACCTCTTTTGCGCTGGACGCCTGGAGCGCCCGGCAACTCGCTGCCGTAGAAAAGGCCTTGATGCACTGGGTCGCGCCTCCCGAGCCGGTGCCGGCCCCGGCCGGCTTGGGGGACGCGATGCGTTACGCGGTGCTCGACGGCGGCAAGCGACTGCGTCCGCTGTTGGTGCTGGCCGCTTGCGAAGCGGTGGAGGGCAGCCCGGCCGCCGCCCTGCGTGTGGCCTGCGCGGTCGAACTGATCCACGCCTATTCGCTGGTGCACGACGACATGCCCTGCATGGACAACGACATCCTGCGGCGCGGCAAACCCACGGTGCACGTCAAGTTCGGCCAGGCGCAGGCCCTTCTGGCCGGCGACGCGCTGCAGGCGCTGGCCTTTGAATTCCTGACGCCGGAGGACGGCTCGCTCGATGCGCGGTCGCAGGCCGTGCTGTGCCGCATGCTGGCCCGGGCAGCCGGTTACCAGGGCATGGCCGGCGGGCAGGCGATTGACCTGGCCAGCGTGGGCAAGGCCCTGTCGTCGGAACAGTTGCACGACATGCACCGCCTGAAAACCGGCGCCCTGCTGCAGGCCAGTGTGATGATGGGGGCAGCCTGCGGCGCGATCTCGCCGGCGGCACAGAACGCGTTGCGCGAATACGGCGCGGCGATTGGCCTGGCTTTCCAGGTGGTTGACGACATTCTCGACGTGACGGCCGATTCAGCCACACTGGGCAAAACGGCCGGCAAGGACGCGGCCCAGGACAAGCCCACGTTTGTGTCGCTGATGGGCCTGCCTGCCTCGCGCAACTATGCGCAAGAGCTGCTGTCGCAGGCGCATCACAGCCTGAAGGCCAGCGAACTCCGGCACACGGAGGCGCTCAGTGCGCTGGCCGACATGCTGGTGAACCGAAAGACCTGAGCATGCGCCAGGAACAACAGGAATGAGGCGCGCAGCGCCCGCAAACAACAAGGCACGCCACGATGTACCCACTGCTTGAAACCATCAACAGCCCCGCAGACCTGCGGCTGCTGCCGCGCGCCCAGCTCAAGACGCTGGCCGACGAATTGCGCGAGTATGTGCTGCACAGCGTGTCGCAAACCGGCGGGCATTTGAGCTCCAACCTGGGCACGGTCGAGCTGACGGTAGCGTTGCACTATGTATTCAACACGCCGGACGACCGCCTGGTCTGGGACGTGGGCCACCAGACCTACCCGCACAAGATCCTGACCGGCCGGCGTGAGCGCATGGCCAGCTTGCGACAGCTCGGCGGCCTCAGCGGCTTTCCGCGCCGCGAAGAAAGCGAATACGACACTTTCGGCACCGCGCATTCGTCCACCTCGATTTCCGCCGCGCTGGGCATGGCGATGGCGGCTAGGCAAAAGGGCGAAGACCGCCACGCGGTGGCCATCATCGGCGACGGCGCCTTGAGCGCGGGCATGGCTTTTGAGGCGCTCAACAATGCGGGCGTGTGTGACTGCAAGCTGCTGGTGGTGCTCAACGACAACGACATGAGCATCAGCCCGCCGGTTGGCGCGCTGAACCGCTACCTGGCGCAGCTCATGAGCGGGCAGTTCTATGCCTCGGCCAAAAACGTCGGTAAACAGGTGCTCAAGGTCGCACCGCCGCTGTTCGAGCTGGCCAAGCGGCTGGAGACCCATGCCAAGGGCATGGTGGTGCCGGCCACGCTGTTTGAAAATTTTGGCTTCAACTACATCGGTCCCATTGACGGCCACGACCTGGAGTCGTTGATCCCGACTCTGGAAAACATCAAGCATTTGCAGGGCCCGCAGTTCCTGCATGTGGTGACCAAAAAAGGCCAGGGCTACAAGCTGGCCGAGGCCGACCCGGTGGCCTACCACGGCCCTGGCAAGTTTGACCCGGCCATGGGGCTGCAAAAATCCACGGCACCGGCCAAACAGACCTTCACCCAGGTGTTCGGCCACTGGTTGTGCGACATGGCTGAAAAAGACAGTCGGCTGGTTGGCATCACGCCGGCCATGCGCGAGGGTTCGGGAATGGTCGAGTTTCACCAGCGGTTTCCGCACCGTTATTACGACGTCGGCATTGCCGAGCAGCACGCGGTCACGTTTGCCGCAGGCATGGCCTGCGAAGGCCTCAAGCCGGTGGTGGCGATCTATTCGACCTTTTTGCAGCGCGGTTATGACCAGTTGATCCACGATGTGGCGCTGCAGAATCTGCCGGTGGTGTTTGCACTCGACCGCGCCGGCCTGGTGGGGGCCGACGGCGCCACGCATGCGGGCGCCTACGACATCGCCTACCTGCGCTGCATCCCCAACATGAGCGTGGCCTGCCCCGCTGACGAGAACGAATGCCGCATGCTGCTGAGCAGCGCGTTTGAGCAAAACCACCCGGTGGCCGTGCGTTACCCGCGCGGTGCAGGTGCCGGCGTGGCGACCCAGCCCAATCTCGATGCCCTGCCTTTCGGCAAGGGTGAGGTGCGCCGCCAGGGCGCGGGCGTCGCGATTCTGGCCTTCGGTACGCTGCTGTATCCGGCGCTGCAAGCCGCCGAAAAACTCGGCGCCACCGTCGTCAACATGCGCTGGGCCAAGCCGCTGGACCTGGACCTGCTGCTGCAGGTGGCAGCCAGCCACGAGGCGCTGGTCACGCTGGAAGAGGGCGCCGTCATGGGTGGCGCCGGCAGTGCGGTGGCCGAGGCGCTGGCCCAGGCCGGCATCGGCAAACCGTTGCTGCAACTGGGTCTGCGCGATGAGTTCACCGAGCACGGCGATCCGGCCAGGTTGCTGGCACTGCAGGGCCTGGATGCTGCGGGCATTGCGCATTCGATCACCGCGCGTTTCAACAGCTTGTTGGCCCCTTCAAGGGCGACCCAGCCGGTGCTGAAGTCAGTGAGTTAGCGGCGTCGGCGCGGCGTGGCTCCGAAAGCGCTGAAACGCAAGGGCCGACGAAGCCCCTGTGCGCCAGGTTTTTTACAATCGCTCAAGAAGTAACTTCTGCGTCTGTCCTTGATCCGCGGTCCCGTGCAAGCTGGCTTTCCCTTTTCGGAGTCCTTCATGAATCGTCGCGCCCTGATCAAACATGCGGGTATCACCGGCGTGCTAGCGGCTGACGTGGCGCCAGCTGTGCATGCGCAGGCAACGGTCCGCTGGCACCTGGCGTCGAGCTTCCCCCAGTCACTGGACACGATTTACGGCGGGGCGGAAAGTTTTGCCCAGCATGTCCGGGCCGTGTCGGGCGGCAAGTTTGAAATCTCCGTCCACGCGGCTGGCGAGTTGATGCCCGCCTTTGATGTGGTCGACAACGTGCGAAATGGTTTGATCGAAGCGGCCCATACGGCGCCCTATTATTTCTCGGACAAGGACGAAACCTTTGCCATTGGCGGCGCGATTCCCTTTGGCCTGAACAGCCGCCAGATGAGCGCATGGACCTTCGAGGGCAACGGCCTCAAGCTGATGCGCGATTTCTATGCCGGCTACAACATCATCAATTTCGCCTGCGGCAATACCGGGGCGCAGATGGGGGCTGGTTCCGCAAGGAGATCCGCTCCGTCGCGGACATGAAGGGCCTGAAATTCCGGATCGGCGGGTTCGCCGGCAAGGTCATCGAGCGCCTGGGCGCGCGGCCGCAAAACCTGCCTGGCGGCGACATCTACCAGGCGCTGCAGCAGCGCAGCATCGATGCCGTCGAATGGATAGGACCCTACGATGACCAGAAGCTGGGCTTCAACAAAGTCGCGCCCAACTGGCTGGTGGGAAGGCGGCCTGCAGCTGGACCTGTACATCAACCAGAAGGCCTATGAGGCTCTGAGCAGCGCCAACAAGGCGGTCGCGAAAATCGCCAGTTCTGCGGCCCATGTGGAAATGCAGGCCAAATACGATGCCAGGAACCCGACGGCGCTCAAGCAGCTGGTCGGGGCCGGCACCAGGCTCCGGCCATTCCCCGCGGACGTCATGAATGCCGCATTCAAGGAATCCATGCAGCTTTATGGCGAACTGTCGGCCAGCAACGAAAACTGGCGCAAGGTGTATGCCGACTATGCGAGATTTCGCGGCGACCAGAACCTCTGGTTCCGCTTCACCGAATCAACGTTTGACCGCTTCATGCAAAGCCAGAAGCTATGAAGGCTCCGTGCTGACAGCCGACTGACTGCTTGTTTGGCGCGCAACGCCCCGCAGGGTAAACCCGCCCTTGGACCCCTGAGGGCGAGTTTTACAATCGAAAACAACTTGAAAATAGTTGGTGACCCGGCCACAAGCCGTGTTTTTTTTAATGCACCTGGAGTGAATTCATGGATCGTCGTTCCCTTATCAAAAATGCCGGCATCGCCGGCGTGCTGGCTGCCGGTATTGCACCGGCGGTCCATGCGCAGGCTGCAGTCCGCTGGCGCCTGGCGTCGAGCTTCCCCAAATCGCTGGACACCATTTTCGGAAGCGCTGAGATGCTCTCCAAAACCGTCAAGACGCTGTCGAGCGGAAAGTTTGAAATTTCGGTGCATCCTGCTGGCGAGCTGATGCCCGCTTTCGGCGTGGTGGACGCGTTGCAGGCGGACACGATCGATATGGCCCAGACGGCCGCTTATTACTTCAGCGGAAAAAATTCCATTTTTGCGTTCAGCACTGCCGTGCCTTTTGGGTTGACAGGACGTCAGAACGCCGCTTGGAAAGATTTCGGCAATGGCCGCAAGCTGCTGGATGCCTTCTTCGCCCAGTACAACTTCAAGACGGCCAGCGGCGGTAACACTGGTACCCAGATGGGTGGCTGGTATCGCAAGCAGATCAAGACCGTGGCCGACCTCAAAGGCCTGAAAATGCGCCTGGGTGGCGGTCTGTTCGGCGAGGCCATGGCCAAGCTCGGCGTGGTGGCACAAAACATGCCCGCCGGTGATGTGTACCAGGCGCTCGAAAAGGGCACGCTGGACGCCGCTGAATTCGTCGGTCCTTACGACGATGCCAAGTTGGGCTTCAACAAGGTTGCCCCTTACTACTACTACCCCGGCTGGTGGGAAGGCGGCGCCGACCTGGAGTTCTTTATCAATATCAAGAAGTTCAACACGCTGTCGGACGAGAACAAAGCCATTCTGGATGCCGCCTGCAAGGTTGCAGCGTCCGACATGACTGCCAAGTACGACGCGTACAACCCGATCGCCCTGAAAAAACTGGTGGCCGAGAAGACCAAGCTCGTGGCTTTCCCCAAGGCCGTCATGGACGCTGGCTACAAATCCTCCATGGAGGTGTTTGCCGAGCATGAAGCCAAGTCACCCGAGTTCAAGAAGATCCACCAGGACATGCGTGCTTTCCAGCGCGACCAAATCCTGTGGAACCGCTTCTCCGAGTACCCGTTCAACCAGTACATGAACACGGTCAAGATCTGAGTTGTTGACTACCTGCCCTTCAAGGCAGGTGATCATGCAAAAAGCCGCCCCAGGGCGGCTTTTTTATTGGGCGGGGATTTGCGGCTTGATCGGAAGGAAGTGGCTGCGCCCCGGCGGAGCGGGGTGGCTAGTTCTTGATCCCTTTGCTTGCCTTGCTGTCTTTACTGCCGCTCTTGTCCTTGAGGGCTTCCTGCATGGCCTTCATCGGATCGTCTTCGGCACCTGGACTTTCCGGTTCAGCAGCCTCCGGCCTGGGGGCTTCCTCGGCAGGCGCTTCCTCGGCTGGTTTTGGCTCTTCTGAGCCGTAGAGTGAGTCTGTCGATGGCAAGCTGTCGCGCATCTGCTCGCCGATGCTTTCCATGTTGTAAACCTGCTTTTTGTCAAGGCTGCCAGTGACCAACTGCGGGAAGGCAATCAGGAGGCCGACCATGGTCAGCTGGATGATCACGAAGGGAATGGCGCCCTTGTAGATCTGCATGGTGGTTACCGGCTCCATGATTTTCTTGGTCAGGCGGTCGACATAAGGCTTTTCGGGGGCCACCGAGCGCAGGAAGAACAAGGCAAACCCGAAGGGCGGGTGCATGAACGATGTCTGCATGTTCACCGCCAGCAACACGCCAAACCAGATCAGGTCGATGCCCAGCTTGTCGGCGACCGGCGCAAGCAGGGGAACCACGATGAAAGACAACTCGAAATAGTCGAGGAAGAAGGCCAGGAAGAAAATCAGCAGGTTGACCACAATCAGAAATCCGACCTGGCCTCCTGGCAGGTTTGCCAGCAGATGCTCAACCCAGACAGGGCCATCTGCGGCCTGGAACACCAGGCTGAAGACGGTCGCGCCGATCAGAATGAACATCACAAAGCTCGAGAGCCGGGTGGTCGAGGCCAATGCCTGCTTGAGCAGTTTCATGTTCAGTCGTTTGCGCGCCCAACCCATGATCAGCGCACCCATGGCTCCCATGGCGCCGCCCTCGGTCGGCGTCGCCACACCCAGGAAAATGGTGCCCAGCACCAGGAAGATCAGCAGCAGCGGCGGGATCAGTACAAACGTCACGCGTTCGGCCAGGCGCGACAGCAGGCCAAGCTTGGCGCTGCGGTTGAGCAGCGCAATGACCAGCGCCACAAACACGCCGCCACACAACGCGACCACGACTTTTTCGTCGGTCGCGACCATGGCGACTTCCTTGCCCTGCCACCAGCTGTGCAAGTCCTCCATGTGACGTGCCAGAAAGACGGCGACCGTGGTGGACAGCGCTGCCAATATCGCCAGCGAGGTGTAACCGCCACTGCCATCGGCTTCACGGTAAGTGCGCGCTTCCTGTGGCAGCGCCGGAACCCGTTCGGGCTTGAAGAATGCCAGCAACAGCACATAGCCCACGTACAGGCCCATGAGCATGAAGCCCGGCAGGAACGCACCTTTGTACATGTCGCCGACACTGCGGCCGAGCTGGTCGGCCATGATGATCAGCACCAGGGAGGGGGGAATGATTTGTGCAAGAGTTCCGGAGGCAGCAATGACGCCACTGGCCAGTCGCCGGTCATAGCCATAACGCAGCATGATGGGCAAAGAGATCAGGCCCATGGAGATCACCGAGGCCGCTACCACGCCGGTCGTGGCCGCGAGCAGGGCGCCCACAAAAATCACGGCAAGCGCCAGGCCGCCGCGCAGGGGGCCAAACACCTGGCCGACGGTGTCGAGCAGGTCCTCGGCCATGCCGGTGCGTTCAAGCACCAGCCCCATCAGGGTGAAAAAGGGCACCGCCAACAAGGTGTCGTTGGACATGATGCCGATCAGGCGTTGCGGCAACCACGCAATCACCGAAGAAGGGAACACGCCCATCTCTATGCCAACGAAGCCGAAAAACAGCCCGCAAGCGCCGAGGCTGAAGGCCACTGGAAAACCCAGCAGCAAAAACATGATCAACCCCACAAACATGATGGGGGCGAAATTGGTGGTGAAAAATTCCATAAAAAGTCCGCGCGCTCAGCGTTGAGTGGGGTTGCCGGCCGGAAGGCTGGTTTCAGGGATTTCGGAAAGGGCCTGGACGCGCAGCGCCTCGATCAACTCCTCTTCGGCCGACTTGTCCGTGAGCCGGCCCATGGGGTCCGGTCCCTGGCCGCGTAAAAAGGCGATGCGCTTGATGAGTTCAGACCACCCTTGCAGCATCAGCAGCAGAAAACCGAAGGGCAGGGCGGCCCAGACCGGCCAACGGATCAGACCGCCAGAGTTGCCTGATGTTTCGCCGCTCTGGTACATCTGCACGGCCATCGGTGCGCTGAAATAGAGTACGACGAGGCACAGAGGTGTGAGGAAGAAGGTGAGGCCGAAGATGTCTATCCACACCTGGGTCCGCTTGGACAAGCGGCTGTTGAGCACGTCAATCCGCACATGCTCGCGGTGCAGCAAGGTGTAGCCGGCCGCCATCAGGAAGGACCAGGCAAACAGATACCACTGGGCTTCAAGATAGGCGTTGGAGCTCATGTCAAAAACTTTGCGCACGATGGCATTGACGGCGCTGATGATGGTGGCTGCAAAGATCAGCCAGATCACGTATTTACCGACCTGGGCATTCAGCCAGTCGATGGCTTTCGCCAGTTTGAGAAGTGCGGACAAGAGAGGTCTCCGAGAAAAAGAGGAAAAGCGCTGTGCAGGAAGTGACTCTTCGGTTCCCTGATGTTAAGCGGTAAGCCTGACGCAGCACTGAAAGCAGGAGAGGGAGAATTTTCGGGTTAACCCTGAATTTTGTCTGGTAGAGGGTCTTGGGGAGGCGGGCAACCAGAGGTCAAGCAGCAGAGGCACTGGCACCAGTGAGCTGACGGGTCTTGGGTGCCTCGGACCAACTCAGGGCATACGCTTGTCTGCTATTCTGGCTCACCCCATGCGCGGTGCGCACTTGCCAGGGTTGGCAGGCTGCAGCCGGCTTACCAGGACGACGGTTTTGGCTTCAGACCCTCCACTCCCCTCTTTACCTCCCTCATTACCTCCTTCATCTGCCCATTCATCTGCGGCCCAAGCGGCCAGCCTGATTGATTCGCCCTTGATGCGCAGTGCCGGACGGGATGCCCTCTCGCTGGCCCTGATGGATGCACGCAACCACACCTTGCACCTGTTTGGCCAGTACCAGCAGGCGCTGGAGGCCGTCAACTTTGTGGTGCCCGAGCTGCCCGTCCTCAATCCTCCCGTCTGGGAGCTGGGGCATATCGGCTGGTTTCAGGAGTGGTGGACGGGCCGCAACATGCAGCGGGCGCGCGGTGTCCGCTGTGAGCCCGTTCACGCGCGGCTGGCTTCCATCGAACCGGACGCCGACCGCTGGTGGGACTCGGCGAACGTGCCGCACCACCAGCGCTGGACGCTGGACCTTCCCGAGGTCGCGAGTTGCCGTTCTTATTTGCTCGATACGCTTGAAAGCACACTGGAGCTGCTGGAAAAAACGGAAGAGGACGATGACGCCCTCTATTTTTTCCGTCTTTGCCTGTTCCACGAAGACATGCATGCCGAGGCCCTGAGCTACACCGCGCAGACATTGGGTCTGAGCCTGGACAAGGCGCTCTTGCAGGCTTTTGCGCCGCCTCCCATGACCCTGCGTGAGCCGCTGCTGGTGCCGGCCACCGTCTGGAGGCTCGGTAGTGCCGCAGCACCAGGGTTTGTGTTTGACAACGAGCTGGCCCAACACGATGTCAGTGTCCCCGAGTTCGAGATAGACGCCCAACCGGTGAGCTGGGCACAGTTTGTCGAGTTTGTCGATGACGGCGGTTATGACCAGCCGGAGTTCTGGCAGCGCGAAGGCTGGGACTGGCTGCAGGCCACGGCGAGTCGTGAAGGACGGCGCGGTCCGCGTTATGTGGAGCAGATTGGCGTAGCCAGCGGCGCGGTGATGCAGACGCGGTTTGGCCAGCCCATGCGCATGCTCGGCAACCAGCCGGCCATGCACATGAGCTGGTGGGAGGCCGACGCCTGGTGCCGCTGGTCCGGGCGGCGGCTGCCGGCCGAGGTCGAGTGGGAGGTGGCGGCGCACACTGCCGCGCGGCGCGGGTTTCGCTGGGGCGATGTATGGGAATGGACGGGCAGCAGCTTTCGGGCCTACCCGGGTTTTACGCCCGGTCCCTATGCCGACTATTCGCAACCCTGGTTCGGCACCCACAAGGTGCTGCGCGGTGCCTCGATGGCGACCCGCGCGCGCATGAAACATCTGAAGTACCGCAATTTCTACCTCCCGGAGCGGGATGACATCTTTTGCGGGTTTCGGTCCTGTGCGTTGTAGGCGCTATCGGTTTGATAGCTTTCTGCGCTTGCTACATAAGGGCTAGAGGCTAATTTCTTCATGAAATCGACTGTGTGAGCGGGTTCGCCGTCTGTAAGGCGTCACGCTGCGTCTCCGGCTCGCCCGGGACAGTAGGCGCAACTCCCCACTCCCGACCCTTCTCTCGCCCCGCTGGGCGAGAGAAGGGAGCCCCATTTGGCCGCGTGTGCTGCGCTCGCGTGCAAACCTGGCGGTCGCGTATTCACCGGTGTGTGCGCTTTGCGCGCACACACCGGTTGTCATTCCGGCGAAGGCCGGAATCCATCCCCGACCCGGATTCGAGTCCGCTCCCCACCCGTCGGGCTGGGCCGAGGAGCACAGCCGAAAACGGATCAGGGCGAGCGATTGTCTGAGCCGAAGGCGAGTTCGAGCTCGACCCCGCTTTTGGCGAGCACCACAGGTTGCCCCGAAGCGCAGCGCAGGGGACCCAGACCATCGGGTCGCTTTTTTCTTTGCTTACTTTCTTTTTGGCGACGCAAAAAGAAAGTGAGTTGCCGCCGGGCAAGCCCCGGCTTGTTGGCAAGCTACCGCACCTTGAACAACGTAAACAGTCAGTGACCATGGATCCCGGATCAAGTCCGGGATGACAGCCGCGAGAATGATCCGCTATGAATTCAATAGCTGCTCGCGCCCGTCCGACATGGGCTAGAGGCCGAAATTAGTGAAGTATGTACTTGACAAACCCTAATAAATAGGGATAATAGAGCCATACCGAAAGACGATCATGGCTGAACCAATCCTGAATCAACCCCACTTCCAGAACCAGGACGCTGCCCGCGCTTACCTTGAAGCTCTGCGCTGGTCTAACGGTGTTGTCTGCCCTCATTGCGGCGTGATTGGTGGTCACTATGAACTCAAGGGCACCTCTACGCGCCCTGGCCTGTACAAGTGCGGCGCTTGCTCCGATCAGTTCACCGTGACCGTGGGCACCGTGTTTGAACGTTCAAAAATCAAACTGCATATCTGGCTGCAAGCTGTCCACCTGATGAGCGCCAGCAAAAAGGGCGTATCTGCCAAGCAGATCGAGCGCATGTTGGGCGTGTCCTACAAAACAGCTTGGTTCATGTGCCATCGCATCCGCGAAGCAATGACCCCTGACCACACCGCCACCGGCCCAATGGGCGGCCCTGACACCATCGTGGAAGCTGACGAAACCTATTGGGGCAACCTCTACAAAGGCAGCCGTGGCCCTGCACACAAAATGAAAGTCGTGTCCCTCGTCGAGCGCGAGTCAGGCCAAAAGCGCTCTTTCCATGTGGCTAACGTCACTTCCGAAACTGTCGGCGCAATTCTCAAGTCTCAAGTGCATGCAGACACTCACCTGATGACCGATGAATCCGTAGTCTACAAGCGCATCGGCAAGGATTTTGACGCTCACAGCACTGTGAACCACAGCCGCAAAGAATACGCACGCGGTAACGTCACCAGCAACACCGTAGAGGCGTCCTTCGCCATTTTCAAGCGCGGCCTTAACGGCACTTTCCACAGCGTCTCTGAGCGTCATCTACAGCGCTACGCCAACGAGTTTGATTTCCGCTGGAATTTCCGACTGGGCAACGGATTCACTGATTCAGACCGTGCTGATGCAGCGCTCAAAGGTATCGCAGGCAAGCGTCTGACCTATCGGCGGATTAACGGCCAGCAAGAAGCCAACGCTTGAGACCCTGCTGCACCTGCTGATGCGTCGCGCTGGCTAAGTTTGCCAATTAGGCATAAAATGTTAGTGTTCGGCAACTTGGCCGTTCTGAGCCAGAAGGAATCCGCAAGCATGTATGACGAAGAAAAAGCCGCGCAAGCTGCCGCTTTCTTGCTAAGTCGCGCGAAGGGAAAGCTTTACCTTTTGTCTCTGGTTAAGCTCATGTATCTTTCTGAGCGCCTGTCATTTGAACGATACGGGGTGCCGTTGACCGGCGATTCGCTTGTTTCAATGGACTATGGCCCCGTCCTTTCCACCACCCTCAATCACATGAATGGTGCCATTCGCTCAAAAGAGAATGGTTGGGATTCGTGGGTTTCTGATCGCGCTGATCATATGGTTGCTTTGCGCGACGGCGTAGTGGGCGACACTCCCGAAAATGACTTGATGGCGCTTAGCGATAGCGATCTTGAGGTATTAGGGGAGGTTTGGGCAAGGTTTGGCCACATGAGCCGATGGGACCTAGTGAAATACACTCACACCCTTCCTGAGTGGAAAGACCCGCGAGGCAGCAGCATGTCAATTGAGTTTGACGATCTGTTTAAAGCTATCGGGTTTTCGTCCGATGTGTCGGACGATCTTCGGCGTCGAATAGTCGCCGAGCGAAACATAAATCTCGCTTTCGCTTGACCGATGGCCGCAATCGGGGACACGCTGCTGGTTGATTGCGGCCCTGTTGGAAAACACCTGTACGTTGTAATTTGGGGGCCGACTGACGTTCCATTCCGCGCAAGCAAGCCGCAAATGATTTCCGTAGGCATAACTTCCATCTATCCCGGATCTCCACACGACGCAGCTTGCGTTCTGGATGTGGGCGACCACCCGTTTATTAAGCATCCAAGTTATGTCTACTATCGGGCGATACGCACCGACGATGCATCGGCACTAGATGCGATGACGGCGCCGCGAGACGAGGTCGTAAGCGCTCAGCTTTTGCAAAAGCTGCGTCTAGGGCTTTGCCATTCCGCTCAAATTGACCGCAGATTTAAGGCGCTTCTAAACTGCCCGACATAACCCGCTCAAGCGGGTTATGTCTTATCCACGCTACTGCCTGGAATACACATACGCAACACGCCGCCAGAAACGACAAAAGGCGCGGACAAGCCGCGCCTTAGGTGCTAAAATCTCTACGCCCTAGTTCGCAAGGCTAGGGCTGATTGATAACCGGATGGCGTTACCCGCGTACCGTCTCCATGGTGTTGTTAGCACTGGTGTCCTTTCAGTTCGAGCCGCTAGACTCAGTTGCACTTGAAGCCGTTACAGATCGCGAGTCTGTAGCGGCTTCGCCCTTTTCAGCCAGACGAAAAACGCCCGGCGCATCACTGACGGCATAGCCGTCCTTTTTAAGATTCATCATCAGCGTACGAACGGCTGCGCGGGAAACTGGCTTTTCAGCGCGGGAATTGATAGTGACTTCCAACGCGTCAAGCGTCTGTTTTTCCTGCGTTAGGGCCAAACGCGCTATCTTGTCTACGCTGCCTTTGGGATTTCGCACTCTTTCAGTGTTTTTGACCCCTGCAAACAAATCAACCCGTGGCTTCTCATTACCCGCCGGAACAATCTTGACTGGATCAAGAATTGGGTTTGCTTGTGTTGGCTGGAAAATCTCACTCCCTGTGCTGACCGTGGGCTTCTTGAGCATCAGTTCGAACTCGGTCGGCTTAGCCGCAGCAGCAGCCGCTCGCAGCGTCACTAGTTGCGCCTCAATATCCGAGGCCGCACGCTTTAGCTTGGCTAGCGTGTCCTGCTTATCAGTGATGAGTTGGTCGATGTCCATAACGATATATTACCATAACAGACGCGGAACAACAGACGCTTAAGGACTGGATAACACTGTTCGTGTAAAGATATTGTAAAGACACAAGAGGCGTGAATGTTGCAGTTCCCGCTGCCGCGTCGATAATTCAATAATGACTACACCAGAGCCTCCGCCAGTTAATCCAATGGATGAAGTGTTGCGCCGCATGTTAGAGACGCCACCAAAGCCAAAAGAGAAAACCCCTCCAACGCCCAAGCAGTAGAGGTGTTCAGTGCCTGTTGATCAGGCTGCAAACCTTAAAGTAGCTTTAGGTTTTTCAAGTACATACTTCGCCGAAATTATCCTCAAGGCTGGGAAGCCTTGGCTTTCCGGTAATTCCACCAGGGCAACATCGCCCGCAGAGACAGCACCTGTCCGCCTTGCGCGCGCTCGCCGCTGTAACCCGGCAGGCGGGCCAGCGTGGCCTGCCAGTTTTCGCTTTGCAGTTCTGCCAGCAGCGCCTGCACCGGGGCCTGCGGCAGCGCGGACTTCAGGCACACCAGGTGATAACGCTCCTGTACCAGCGGCACGAAGTCCAGGTCTTTTTCGCGCGCGGCGGCTTCAATGCCGAGCCCGGCATCAGCGGCGCCGCTGGCCACCGCCTGAGCCACGGCAGTGTGGGAGGGCTCCTGGGTGTCGTAGCCGCGCAGGCTGCGGGCGTCCAGGCCGGCTTCAGCCAACAGTTCATCGAGAAGCACACGCGTGCCCGTGCCCTGCGCGCGGTTGACATACCTCAAGCCGGGTTGCTGCATGTCGGCCAACTGGCGGATCCGGCGCGGGTTGGCTTTGGCCACGATCAGGCCCTGGCTGCGGTGGCCAAAACCGATCAGCTTGTGCAAGCCCGGCTTGAGCAGATTGCGGTAGGTGCGTGCCGCCAGCGAGGCCGTGCCCGGCTGGTCCAGCGTGTGAAAGCCGGCCATCATGCAGCGCCCGCTGTTGAGCGCTGCGATAGCGTCAACACTTCCCATGAAGCGGATGTCCAGGTGCAGGCCACGCGTGGCGGCGTCGTCGCGCAGCGCGCTGAGCGCCGTGTCGTGGCTGGCGTACAGCGTCAGCACATGGGCGTCGTTGTCGAAAGCGGTGGAGAAGGCGCGTTCAATGTCGCCGCGCAAGGCCTCGATCTGCGGGGCCAGCCGCGCTTGGGCCTGGCGTTCGGCCCAGAGCAGCTTTTCGCCGAACTCGGTGAGCTGCGCGCGCTGGCCTTTGTCCCAGACGATCAGCGGGCGCCCCAGCGTCTGCTCCCACTTCTTGAGTGCGCCCCAGACATGGCGGTAGGACAGCGCCAGCGCGCGCGCTGCTTTCGAGATCGAACCGTGCTCGCGCACCGCTTGCAGCAGATCCATCAGCGGGTTGCGGATCAGCGCGCTCTTGCTGCGTTCGGGCGACAGCAGGTAGGAGAGTTCGACTTTGTGCATGGCAGACCGGGGTGTCCTGATTATGAGCGCAAGGCCGGGACCTGACCGGCCCGAACCTATGCAGCTGGTTTCATAACTCGTGAGTCCGGATGGCTCTGCAAGGCTTACCTGCCTACCATAGGCCAAATTTTTTGATCCGCATGAATACCTTCTCCGACAGCGTCAGCACGGCTTTTTCGCTCATCGCCTCCCTGGACCCCTTGCTCGGCAGCATTGTGTTGCGCTCGCTGGCTGTCAGCGCCTGCGCCTGCCTGCTGGCCTGCAGCGCCGGGCTGGTGCTGGGCGCGTGGCTCGGGGTGGCGCGTTTTCGCGGGCGCGGTGCGGTGCTGACCGTGCTCAACACCTTGCTGGCCCTGCCTTCCGTGGTTGTCGGGCTGGTGATCTACCTGCTGCTGTCGCGCTCCGGGCCGCTGGGTTTTCTGGGCTGGCTGTTTTCTTTCAAGGCCATGGTGCTGGCGCAGACGGTACTCGTGCTGCCGGTGGTGACCGCGTTGGTGCGCCAGACCATTGAAGACGCCGACCGCCTGCATGGCGAGCAGTTCCAGTCGCTGGGCGCAGGCAAGGGCATGCGCAGCCTGCTGCTGCTTTGGGACGAGCGTTATACGCTGCTCACGGTGCTGATTGCCGCTTTCGGCCGTGCCATCTCCGAGGTCGGTGCGGTGATGGTGGTGGGCGGCAACATCGACGGTTTCACGCGTGTGATGACCACGGCGATTGCGCTGGAAACCAGCAAAGGCGACTTGCCGCTGGCGCTGGCGTTGGGGCTGTTGCTGCTGGCCGTGGTGCTGCTGCTCAACGTGTTGATCGCGTTGGTGCGGCGCTGGCGCGAACGGGTTGATCAGGACCTGCCGGCGGACGCTTCGCCGCTGCAGGCGCGGCAGCCGGGGATCGCTCCATGACGGTGCTGTTCGACATGAAGGGTGTTGGCGTGCACTTCGGCAAGGTGCAGGCGCTCCAGGCGTGCGCGCTGCGCATCAACGCCGGCGAACGTGTGGCGCTGGTGGGCTCCAACGGCAGCGGCAAAAGCACCTTGCTGCGCACCCTGCACGGCCTGGTCCGGCCTACCGTGGGAACGCTGCAGGTTGACGGTGCCGCGCGCCAGGCCATGCTGTTTCAGCACCCCTACATGTTGCGCACCAGCGCCCGGGCCAATGTGGCGCTGGGCTTGTGGCTCAAAGGCGTGGCCTGGAATGAGGCCAACAACCAGGCGCTGCGCGCGCTGGAGCGAGTCGGCCTGGGCGCACTGGCGCAGCGCAATGCCAAGGCCTTGTCGGGCGGGCAGCAGCAGCGTCTGGCGCTGGCGCGGGCGTGGGCGCTGCAGCCCGATGTGTTGCTGCTCGACGAGCCGACGGCCAGCCTGGACCCCGGTGCCAAACGCGAGGTCGAGGCCCTGATGGCCGAATTCGCGCAGGCCGGCATGACGCTGATCTTCAGCAGCCACAACCTCGGCCAGGTCAAGCGCCTGGCCAGCCGCGTGATGTACCTCGAGCATGGCCGGCTGCTGGCCGATCTGCCTACGCATGATTTTTTCAACGGTCCTTTGCCGCTGGAAGCCGAAATTTTTGTCAAAGGAGAAATTGTATGACCTCTTGTCACTCCTACGCCGATTTCTCCAAGGTTTTCAGGGCTGCAGCCCTTGTTTCGCTTGCTCTGGCAGCTACTTTTTCGATAGCACAGACACAACCCATCGTGATGGCTTCGACCACCTCGACCGAGCAGTCCGGCCTGTTCGGTGCCTTGCTGCCGGCCTTCAGGCAGGCCAGCGGCATCGACATCAAGGTGGTGGCGCTGGGCACCGGCCAGGCCATCGACATGGGACGACGCGGGGACGCCGATGTGCTGTTTGTGCACGACCAGGTGGCCGAGGAAAAAGTCGTGGCCGAAGGCTTTGCGATCAAGCGTTTCCCGGTCATGTACAACGACTTCGTCCTGGTCGGACCGGCAGCCGATCCGGCCCAAACCAAAGGCAAGGACATCGCCCTGGCCCTGAAAAAAATCCACGCAGCCAACGCAACTTTTTTCTCGCGCGGCGACAAGAGCGGCACCCACGCCGCCGAGCTGCGCTACTGGAAAAGCGCCGCTGTCGACAACCCGCAGTTCGCAGGCTACAAGGCTTGCGGCTGCGGCATGGGCCCGGCGCTCAATATCGGCTCCTCGTCCAGTGCCTACGTGCTGACCGATCGCGGCACCTGGCTCAACTTCAAAAACCGCGGTGAGCTGGTGGTGCTGGTTGAAGGCGATACGCGCCTGTTCAATCAGTACGGTGTGATGGTGGTCAACCCGGCCAGACACCCGCACGTCAAGGCCGCTCAGGCCCAGAAATTTGTGGACTGGGTGACCTCCCCAGCTGGGCAGTCTGCCATTGCCAGCTACAAGATAGGCGGCGAGCAGCTGTTCTTCCCCAACGCCACCCGCCAGTGAGCGAGCGTGGGGGCTATCTAAGCAAGCCCAGCGCAAACGGCAGGCTGACGATGCCCAGCAGGGTCGACAGCGTGACCAGGCCGGCTACAAAGGCGCCGTTGTAACCCATGCGCGCGGCCAGCACGTAACAACTCGAGGCCGTCGGCAGCGCTGAAAACGACAGTAGCACGGTGGTCTGTACCGGCGACAGTCGGAACACCCAGGCCAGGCCCAGCGCGATCAGCGGCATGAAAAAATGGCGGATCGCCAACAGTGACACCGCCAGGGTTTTTGCCGACGCCAGCGAGCGGAACTGCATGCCCGCGCCGGCCGCCAGCAGCCCCAGGGCCAGCGAGGCCGCGCCTATGCGTGTGACGGTCGGCTCCAGCCAGACGGGGATTCGCAGGCCCAGCAGGTTGGCCGCCAGGCCAGTGGCGGTGGCAATGATCAGCGGGTTGCGCACCAGGGCGCCGACAAAGCCGATCCTGGCGTGCCGCGCCATCGGCCAGACCGCGCCCACATTGAACAAAGGCACACAGACGCCAATCAGTATGGCGATCAGCAGCAGGCCTTCGGCGCCGGCCAGCCGTTCGGCCAGCGCCAATGCGATGAAGGAGTTGAAACGGAAGGCGATTTGCGCACTGGCCGCATGCTCGCGCCTGTCGATATGCGCACCAATCCAGGGCAGGTAGGGCAGGCTGTAGGCCAGCGCAATGCCCAGCACCCCCATGCTGAGTCCAGCGGCAATCAGGCTGGACGCGGCCCCCAGATCCAGCGGGCTTCTGACGATGGAATGGAACAGCAGGACCGGAAATAAAAAGTAATACACCAGGCTTTCCACCTGCTGCCAGACAGTGCGGTTCAGAGCGGTATAGCGGCAGACCAGGTAGCCGCACAAAATGAGGGAGAAATCAGGGAAAAGCAGTTGGGCGTAATTCACCCGTTGAGAATAACCCGAAATCCTCCGGCCACCCCGGGTTTGCCCCTATGCGTAATCCACAACACGCGGGCGGTGCTTGTGCGCTTAGGATTGCCGAGTCAACCTCGTCGAACGAAAGGAACTACACATGCAACGCCGTTATCTTCTCTCTCTTTCCGCAGTGGCCCTCGCGACCTTTGCCACGGGTGCCGCATTTGCCCAGGCGTATCCGAACAAAGTGGTCAAGCTGCAAGTGCCTTTTGCGCCGGGCGGCACCACCGACATCGTGGCCCGCGTGATCAGCGAGCCGCTGGGCAAGGCGCTGGGCCAGAGCGTGATCATCGAGAACAAGGCTGGCGGCGGCGGCGTGGTCGGCGCGCTGGAAACCGTGCGCTCCGCGCCTGACGGTTATTCACTGGGCATGGCCACGGTGTCCACAACCGCCGCCAATCCGGCGATCAACACCAAGATCCCCTACAACCCGATCAATGATTTCACGCCCATCATCAACATCGCGGCCACGCCCAACATCATCGCGGTCCACCCCAGTTTTCCGGCCCGCAACTACAAGGAGTTCATCGCTGAGCTCAAGAAAAATCCCGGCAAATACTCGTACGCCTCCTCGGGCACCGGCGGCATCGGCCACCTGCAGATGGAGTTGTACAAGAACCTGAGCGGCGCCTTTGTCACCCACATTCCCTACCGCGGCGCTGGTCCGGCCCTCAACGACACGGTGGCCGGCCAGGTGCAGATTATTTTTGACAACATCCCTTCGGCGCTGCCCTTCATCCAGCAAAAACGCCTGATCCCCATCGTGGTGGCAGCGCCGCAGCGCCTGGCCGTGTTGCCGGACGTGCCGACCTTCAAGGAAATCGGCCTGGAGCCGGTCAACCGCATGGCGTATTACGGCATCCTCGGCCCCAAAGGCCTGCCAAAAGAGGTGGTCGACAAGGTCAGCGCCGCCGCGCTCAAGGCGTTGCAGGACCCGGTGGTGCGCAAGCGCATTGAAGACACCGGCTCCATCATTGTTGGCAACACGCCTGAGCAGTTCGCAGCGCAGATCAAGGCCGAGTACGAGGTCTATAAACAGGTGGTGGCCAACGCCAAGCTCACGCTCGACTAAGCTGCCCAAGCGGCGCAGGCCGCCCGGCCTGGTGCGCGCCAGCCACCCCGCAGGCTCTGCCTGGCGGGGTATTTTTTTTGGCCGCCTGCCGTCTGCAAGCGATGGTTTTCTCAGGGAGGCGCCGACCTGCAGGCTGTCAGCACGGTCACGCCGCCGTTGGACGGCAGCAGGCCGGCCATGGAGCGGCAACGTCCCCCGGTGCACCAGTCGTAGTCCGCCGTGAAGCCTGAACGCGTGAGGCGTAACTCGGCAGGATGGCGCAGGGTCGGCGTGTATTCGTACCAGCCGTGCCTCAGCCGGGCATCCGGCGGTGGTTCCATGCCGGCGCCTGAGCCGCGCACCCGCGCGGCCACCGCTTCTAGCACGGGCGCTGCCCCTGGCGTTTTGCCCGGCCGCACGACATAGTCCTCTTCCCAGCGAACCTTTTCAATCGAATGCGTCCAGGCCAGGGTGAAGCTGAGCACGGGTACGAAAACCACGGAGCCGGAGGTGGCACCTGCAGCCGTCACCAGCGCAAGGCAGACACCTGCCAGCCCGAGGCTCATGACGTGCCGGGGCGGGCGCTTGCGCCACGCAGCTGCCGCGTGCGCCAGACGTGCCAGACGACAAACACGGCGACGGCGGAGAGGCCAATCTCGTCCGTCATCGGCAATGCCGCGACCAGAAAGCTGGCTGCGGCAATGGCCGTCACGCGCTCCACCCAGTTCAGCGGTCCGGCCAGAAAACCGATGGCGCCCGCACCCCACATGGCGATGGCCACCAGGGCCTTGAACACCACGTAGCCGGTGTCCGTCCAGTCACCGCCCTGCAGCATGAGGGCCGGCGTATAAACCGCCATGAAGGGAACAATGAAGCCGGCGATCGCCACGCGGATGGCCTGCAGGCTGATCTTCAGCCCGGACTCGCGGGCGATCGGGGCGGCCGCAAAGGCTGCCAGCGCTACCGGCGGCGTGAGGTCGGCCATGATGCCGAAATAAAACACAAACATGTGCGAGACGATCAGCGGCACACCGAGCTGCAGCAGGACCGGTGCGGCCAGCGAGCTGGTGATGATGTAGTTGGGAATGGTCGGGATGCCCATGCCCAGCACCAGGCAGGTCACCATGGTCAGCAGCAGCGCCAGGAACAGGCTTTTTTCGCCGATGGCGATGATGTGACCGCCCAGCTCGGCGGCCACGCCGGTCAGGTTGATCACGCCGATGATCACGCCCACCAGCGCGCAGGCGATGGCCACCGGCAACGCATGGCGCGCGCCGTCGACCAGCGCGCGCACGGCCAGCTTGCGCGCGTCGGCGCCGGTGCGCCGGATGTAGGTCAGTGCCACCAGCAGGGCGGCGAGCACAAAAAAGGTGCCAACGCCGAACTGGAAAAAGCCGGCGCAGGCAAAGCCCAGCAGGACCCAGAACAGGCCGCGCAATGGCAGGCCTTTGACGCCGCTGATCACGGCAGCGCCGAAAATGAGGATCACGGTCAACCCGAGACCGACGGTGCCTGAAAACAGCGGCGTGTAACCCGAGAACAGCAGGCCCACCAGGCCTGCCAGTGGCAGCAGCAGGTACCAGCGCTCGCGCACCGCCGTCCAGGGATTGGGGCATTCTTCCTTGCTCAGGCCCAGCAGGCCTTTGCGGCCCGCCTCCAGATGCACCATCCAGAACGCAGTAACGAAATAAAGAATGGCCGGGATCAACGCGGCCTTGCAGATCTCGATGTAGGGGACGTTGATGGTTTCCGCCATGATGAAAGCCACCGCGCCCATCACCGGCGGCATGATCTGGCCGCCCATGCTGGACGTGGCTTCCACGCCACCGGCGAACGCCGGGCTGTAGCCGAAACGTTTCATCAATGGAATCGTGAACTGGCCGGTGGTGACAACATTGGCCACGCCGGAGCCGTTGATGGTGCCCATCAAGCCGGATGAAATCACGGCGACTTTTGCCGGACCGCCGCGGGTGTGGCCCACCGTGCCCATCGCGAAGTCGTTGAACAGCCTGATCATGCCGGCCTGCTCCAGGAAAGCACCAAACAGGATGAACAGGAAAATGTAGGTTGACGACACATAGGTGGGGGTGCCGTAAATGCCTTCGGTACCAAAGCCGAGCGTGCTGACGATCTGGTCCAGTCCGAAACCGCGGTGGGCCATGGCTCCCGGCAAATACTGGCCGAACATGCCGTAGGCCAGGAAGATGCCGCAGATCAGCGGCAAGCCCCAGCCCATCATGCGGCGGGCCGCTTCGAACACCAGCACGATGGTGACCGTGCCGATGACCCAGTCGGCGGGCGTCAGCTCGCCCGCGCGCAAGGTGAGGTCGGCCTCAAAAAACCAGTGGTAGAAGCTGAAGGCGAAACCTGTCAGCCCCAGCAGCCATGCCAGCACCGGCTGGCCCGGACCGTCCCCACGAAAGGCGGGTTTCAGGGCAAACACCATCAGCAGCACAAAGCCCACGTGAATGGCGCGCACGACCTGGCTCGACAAAGGGCTGAAAGCCGCAGTCCAGAGCTGGAAACTCGAAAACGCGAGGGCGATCCAGAAAATCGCGCCGCGCAGGTTCTGGTCGTGGCTGGTGTGGGTGTCACTCATGAAAATTCCCCCGGGAACTGGAAGCAAAAACTGGAAACAGAAACGGCCCCAATTGTGTCGGGGCCGTTTGGAGCTGGCGATCAGCTGGTGATCAGCTGGCGCTGGGCCAGACTTACTTGATCAGGCCGACTTCCTTGTAGTAGCGTGCGGCGCCCGGGTGTACCGGCACAGGCATGCCCTTGACGGCGTTTTCGCGCTTGATCACTTTGGCCGCATTGTGGGCGGCGTACAGGGTGTCAATATTTTCGTACATGGTCTTGGCCATCTGGTAAGCCAGATCGTCAGACACGCCCGAATGCGTCACCAGGAAGTTGGGGATGGCAGCCGTGGCCACGTCCTCGGTCTGGCCTGCGTAGGTGTTGGCTGGAATCACTGACGCCTGGTAGGCGTCATCGCCGATTTTGGCGATCACGTCGGCAGGCACCGGCACCACGATGATCTTGACCGAGGTAGCCAGATCCCGGATGGAGGCCACGCCCAGCCCGGCCGACTGCAGGGTCGCATCGAGCTGACGGTTCTTGATGAGTTCAACCGATTCTCCGAACGGCAGGTATTCGACCTTGGACAGGTCGCTGTAGCTCAGACCGGCAGCCTTGAAGACGGCGCGTGCATTGAGCTCGGTTCCCGACTTGGCGGCACCGACCGAAATGCGTTTGCCCTTGAGGTCGGCCAGCGTCTTGATGCCGGAGTCCGCATTGGCCACGATCTGGATGTAGTTGCTGTAGGTGGCGGACAGGCCGCGCAGCTTGTCGAGTTTTTTGGGAAAGCCGGCTTCAGCCTCGCCTTTCCAGGCGTTGGAGACGGAGTCGGCGAGGGCCAGCGCGAGTTCACCGCGACCGGCTTGCAGCAGGTTGAGGTTTTCAGCCGAAGCCTTGGTGACCTGGGCGGTAGCCCGGACGTTGGGAATGGCCTTGGCGTAAATCTGGGACAGCGCTACGCCAAGCGGGTAATACACACCGCTTTGGCCGCCGGTGAGGACGTTGATGAACTGTTGCTGCTGTGCAAAGACTGCACCTGGAACCAGACTTATTGCGGAAAGGGCGATAAGGGAACGACGTTGCATGGTGAAACTCCTTCAAAAACGATTGACCTTATCCTAAACCCCAGCGCGGCGCTTGACACTTGTGGATAACGCATAGGGGCAAACCCGCGCGTGCAGGCGCACAACAGGGCCCGCACTGGCTCGCTGGGCGCAGGTAGCCGCCTACTTGCCATCGCCATGTTGTGGCCCGGGTGGCGGTGGGCGCATGTGTTAGCGTCCTCTGTCTGTACAACTGTTTTGAGGGGTGATGGAGTGGCTTCAAGCGCTGCGCGCCAGGTCTGCGACCCGGCCGGTCCCGTGGCTTCGCCGCTGCTGACCGCCAGCGGGGCGTCTGCCGACGCCTTTGCCGACGCCCTGTGGCTGGAGGACGGCCTGTCGCGCAACACGCTGCAGGCCTACCGACGCGATCTCATGCTGTTCTCACAGTGGCTGGCCCGGCACGGCAAGATGCTCAACGGCGCTGGCGAGGCCGATCTCCATGCCTATTTCGGCGAGCGCCACGCGCAGACCAAGGCCACCTCGGCAAACCGGCGGCTGACGGTGTTCAAGCGTTACTTCCGCTGGGCCCTGCGCGAACGCTTCATCAGCGCCGATCCCACCCTCAAACTGCAGTCGGCCAGGCAGGCCCTGCGTGTGCCCAAGCTCATGTCCGAAGCCCAGGTCGAGGCCCTGCTGGCCGCGCCTGATGAGGACGCGCCTCTGGGCCTGCGCGACCGCGCGATGCTGGAGCTGCTGTACGCCAGCGGCCTGCGCGTGAGCGAGCTGGTCGGGCTCAAGACCTTTCACGTTGGCATGAACGAAGGCGTGCTGCGGGTGATGGGAAAGGGCAGCAAGGAGCGCCTCGTGCCCTTCGGTCAGGTGGCGCGGCAGGCGATCGAGCGCTACCTTTCAGGCGCGCGTCCGGCCATTTTGTCCGGGCAGCAGACCGACGACCTGTTTGTCACCGCGCGCGGCAGCGGCATGACCCGCGTGATGTTCTGGATGTTGGTCAAAAAATACGCGCTGCGTGCTGGCATTCACTCACCGCTGTCGCCGCACACGCTGCGCCATGCCTTTGCCACGCACTTGCTCAACCATGGCGCCGACCTGCGCGCGGTGCAAATGCTGCTGGGCCACGCCGATATTTCCACGACCACCATCTACACCCATGTGGCGCGTGAACGCCTGAAGGCGCTGCATTCGCAGCATCATCCGCGGGGATAGACGAGCCCCCACGTTCGCTCACTGCGTGTAGCTCTCTGCCCCCCGAGGGGGCTGGCCTTGCTTGGGGCGGCCCGTCGCTGCGGCCGGAGTCCCCACGGTTGCTCACCGCGTGTAGCTCCCGCATCTTGCAGGCCGCCGCCCGCCGGTCGCGCGGCGGAGTTCGCGCGTCCGATCGCGCAGGAGTTGGCCAACAACGCCCGCATCGCGAAAGCCGCGCAGATCAAGGCCGACTGGGCGCACGCGGGATTGCTATGGATTTAATAGCTGCTTGCGCAAGTCACCAAAGGGCTGGAGGCCGATTTGACTTATGAAGCTAGCCGGGCGTACATGTAGTCGCGCCGGAATGGATAGCGGCTTTGCGCGCCTTTGATGGTGTCACCGTCACCGCCCCTGTCATTTGCCGGCCGCTCCGCCAGCATCTGGTGCAGGCTGACCCAGCCTTGCTCGAAACACATCGCGCTACCGGCCAGGTAGAGGCGGTAAGCCCGCAGGATTTTTTCGGCGCGCGGTGGATGCCCATCGGCTGACAGGACTTGCAGTGCCTCGTCCAGCCGGGCCTCCATCGCGTCCGACCAATCCCACAGTGTGCGCGCATAGTGCGGCCGCAGGTTTTCGGTGTCCACCATTTCCAGGCCCGAGCGCGCCAGGTGTGTAAGCACGTCGCTGACATGCAGCAATTCGCCGCCCGGAAAAATGTACTTCTCGATGAAGTCACCCATGCCGGCGCCCAGCTGATGGTTGTCCAGGCCGCCGGCGGTGATGCCGTGGTTCATCACCAGACCGCCCGGCACCAGCATGCGCATGATCTTGCTGAAATACGCCGTCATGTTGTTGCGGCCTACATGCTCGAACATGCCGACCGACGAGATCTTGTCAAAGGGCAGGTTTTCGTCGAGGTGGCGGTAGTCGCGCAGCTCGACGCGCACCCGGCCCTGCAAGCCTTTGCCCTCAATCAGGCGCTGCACATGCGCATGCTGGTTGTTTGACAGCGTGATGCCGGTGGCGTCCACGCCGTAGTGCTCGGCGGCCCACAGAAGCAGTCCGCCCCAGCCTGCGCCTATGTCCAGGAAGCGCTCGCCGGGCTGGAGCATGAGCTTGCGGCAGATATGGTCCAGCTTGGCTTCCTGGGCCTGGGCCAGCGACATGGCGTCGTCAAGGTAATAGGCGCAGGAGTAAACCCGGCGCGGGTCCAGCCACAGCGCATAAAAATCGTCCGAGACGTCGTAGTGAAACTGGATTTGCTCGGTGTCTTTTACGGGGGAATGCGCGCGCAGCGAACGGATCTGGCGCTGCAGGCCGGTCCACCAGCCGGCATCGCTCTGCACGGGGTTGGCCGGCAGCAGGCTGGCCGCGACCGCCATCACGTCGCGCATTTGACCTTCGATATGCAGCTTGCCCTCGACGTACTCCTCCGCGAGCGCGCCGATCAAGCCGGCACGCAGGCGCGTGAGGCTGGACCAGTGTGAAAAACTCATCTTGACCGGCGCGTCCAGAGCCCCGAGGACCTGGCCCTCGGGCAACTGCACGGACACCGGGGACGACAGGCCAACCAGCCGGGACTCCAGATGGGGAACGAGATGCCGGATCATGGGCGCACTCCTGTTCTGCATTCAAGTGGGTCTGGAACGAGGACGGCCGCAGCGGCGACCGGATTGCCATTGACCCATTGGCAAGTCCCGAATATGCGTGAACTTCAGGGTTTCGTCTGTAGGAAAAAACGGATTGTTTCCAAATGACGGGCATATCCACGCCGGTGTTTTACTTCTATGGTTCTACTCGGTGGCAAGAGATCCCGCGATCGCGAAGTGGGTCCGGCGTAGCCTTCAGGCAGGGTGTTGCGCCCCCTGGTTTCAGTTGCCCAGCAGCGCGAGTTCGTCCTCATCAAACCCGGCAGCCCGGCGCGCGTCCAGGTTGAACGGCCCCTTGAGACGTGGCGCGCCGTAAGTCGCGGCCAGTTCTGCATAGGTAGCAATCGGGTCCAGCCCGCGCTGGGCGCACAGGTGGCGGTACCAGCGGTTGCCGATGGCGACGTGGCCGATTTCGTCGCGCAGGATGATGTCGAGGATCTCGACCGCGCGCAGGGCTGCGGGTGTGCCGACATGGCGCAGCTTGGCCTGCATCGCCGGCGTGGCGTCCAGGCCGCGCGCCTCCAGCGTGCGTGGCACCAGCGCCATGCGCGCCAGCACATCCCCGGCGGTTTTATGGGTCATGTCCCAGAGCCCGGTGTGGGCGGGGAAGTCGCCGTAGCCGTAGCCCAGGCTCTGCAGATGGTCCTGCAGCAGGCTGAAGTGCTGCGCCTCTTCGGCGGCCACCGTGACCCAGTCGAGGTAATAGGCCGGCGGCATACCGTCAAAGCGCCAGACCGCGTCCAGCGCCAGGTTGATCGCATTGAACTCGATGTGGGTGACCGCATGCAGCAGGGCGCCCAGGCCCTGGGGCGTGAAGGGCGAGCGCTTGGGCACATCCAGGTGCGAGCGCAGCTCGGGCCGCGCCGGGCACCCGGGCAGGCCAGCGGGAGTTTCGATGTCCAGCCGGTCTGCTATCGAAAACGTAGCTGCTTGCGCCCGCAGGGAAAGGGCCAGCAGCACTTTTTGTTGAGGATCCGGCGCCAGCAGCGCTTGCAGGGCCTGCTGGCGCAGTTCGGGCGGGGGACAGGGCGGGCGCATGCCTGGATTGTCGGCGAAAGCGCCGGGTGGCGCGCCGGGCTGCAGAGCGGGCAGGCGGCGGGGCGGCTCCTTACAATCAGGGTCTGTTCCTTTCCCCCACCCTTTCTGAAGCAAAGCCATGGCCATTTACCAGCTCGACGACCTGACCCCCAAGATGCACGAAACCGCGTGGGTGGCCGACAGCGCGCAAGTGATTGGCGACGTCGAACTGGCGGAGGGTGTGAGCGTCTGGTTCGGCACGGTGATACGCGGCGACACCGAAACCATACGCATCGGGCGCGGCTCCAACGTGCAGGACGCCAGCGTGTTACACGCCGACTTCGGCGTGCCGCTGATCATCGGCGAGAACGTCTCCATCGGCCACCAGGTCATGCTGCATGGCTGCACCATCGGAGACGGCTCGCTGATCGGCATAGGCGCGGTGGTGCTGAACAACGCGAAGATCGGCAAAAACTGCCTGGTGGGCGCGGGTTCGCTGGTGACCGAGGGCAAGGAGTTTCCCGATGGCTCCATGATCCTCGGCAGCCCGGCCAAGGCGGTGCGCCAGCTGTCGCCCGAGCAGATAGAGGGTTTAAAAATGATCGCGCACCACTATGTAGAGAATGCTCGCCGCTATAAAGCCGGCTTCAAAAAGATTGCGTGATGTCCGAACTGCATAAATTCATTTTCGACGGCCTGCCGGTACGCGGCATGCTGGTGCGCCTGACCGACGCCTGGCAGGAAATCCTCAAACGCCGCGAGGCCGGCGGCGGTTACCCGCCCGAGGTGCTGCAGCTGCTGGGCGAAATGACGGCGGCCGGCGCACTGATGCAGGGCAACATCAAGTTCGACGGTGCGCTAGTGCTGCAGATTTTTGGTGACGGCCCGGTCAAGCTGGCTGTGGCCGAGGTGCAGTCCGACCTGAGCCTGCGCGCCACCGCCACGGTGACGGGCGAGGTGACGCCCGGCGCTGGCCTGAGCGAGCTCGTCAATGTCAACAACCAGGGCCGTTGCGCCATCACACTGGACCCGAAAGACAAATTGCCGGGCCGCCAGCCCTACCAGGGGGTGGTGCCGCTTTTTGGAGACCACAAGGAAAAGATCGGGAACATCGCCGAGGTGCTGGAGCACTACATGCTCCAAAGTGAGCAGCTCGATACCCGGTTGATTCTGGCCGCCGATGACAAGGTGGCGGCGGGTCTGCTGATCCAGCGCCTGCCGGTCAAGGGAGAGGGCAACCTGGAAAGCCAGCGCGACCGCGATGCCGACGAGGACCAGATCGGCCGCAACGAGGACTACCAGCGCATTGCGCTGCTGGCCGGAACCCTCAAGCGTGAAGAGCTGCTGGGCCTGGACGCCGACACGATATTGCACCGCCTGTTCTGGGAAGAAAAAATCACCCGCTTTGTGCCCAACACACCGACGTTTGCCTGCAGTTGCTCGCAGGAGCGTGTCAGCGGCATGCTGCGCAGCCTGGGCACGGACGAGGTCGAAAGCATCATTGCCGAGCAGGGTCGCATCGATGTGGGTTGCGAGTTCTGCGGCGCGCAGTACGGCTTTGACCCGGTGGACGCGGCGCAGATATTCACTCACCCTGCAGGTCAGGTGCCGCCGGCGCCGACGGTGCAGTGATCAGGGCGCCGCAGTGCGCGTCGCCAGCAGGTCGCTGAGCAGGCGGCGTTCACATTTCGGGTCGCTGCAGGTCTCGCAGGACCAGATCCACGCTGACTGGCCGTCGCCAGGCCGGGCGGCCGGTGCTGCTACAGCCCGCTGCCATGCCTGGAGCGCTTGCAGGGCGCTGCGCAGGCGTTCAGAGCCCTGGCCGTAAACCACCTGGTAGGCGATGCCGGCTTGCGACAGCGCGTCGCGCAGCGCCTGGTCGGCGCTCTGCTGCCCGCGGCTTGCCACTGACGAAGTCGCCAGGTCCAGCCCCATCAGCAAGGCCAGGCCTTTTGCAACCGGGATGGCGGGGCGCGCGGGGAAGGGCGGGTTGTCGTGAATCGCCAACCAGGCGGTAGGGCAGCCGCCACCCGACAGTGCCACTGCCAGGTCCTGCGCGAGCTGTGTCTTGCCCGTTCGAGGTGCGCCGAGCAGATCGATATGCAGCATGACTCCGTCCGTCAGCCTATACATAAAAATAGGCTCCAGCCCTTTCAGGTCGGGCGTTAGCAGCTATCGAAAACATAGTGAAATGGAATCACTGCCTGGCGCAGACTGGCGCAGGCGGTCTCCGCTCAGGGGGCGATCTGGACGAAAATTTCGTTGGGCTTGACCATGCCCAGCTCTTCGCGCGCCTTTTCTTCGACCATCTCCAGACCCTCCTTGAGGTCCTTGACCTCGGCAGCCAGGCGTTCGTTGTCGGCCTCGGCTTTGGCATTCTGGATGGCCTGCTCGCTGAGCCGGCGCTGCATCTCGTTGACGCTGGGAAGGCTGCCCCGGCCTATCCACAGCTGTGCATGCACGATGACCAGCAACACGATCAACAGAGCGGGGACGATGCGGCTTCCCACAGTGGTCAATGCCGCTGGAAGGCTTTAAGGACCCTCTGCATAACTCCCTGCGGCCTGTGATCAGCCGGACTCGGGCGGTCTGCTGCGTTGTTTTTCTTGGCAATAGCTGGGCTATTGCCTGCAAAAAGACGCCTTGCAGCCCATCCCGACCCAACTGCCACAGCCTCGCCAGAGTTATGCAGAGGGTCCTTAAACGTCAAGGCCAGGGTTTTACCGCCGGGCCGCCCCAAGGAAAAACGCGCCCCCTCGGGGGGCTGCGAAGTACGCGAAGCGACGAGCGTGGGGGCCATCTACTTCAGGTTGTAGAAGGCCTCGCGGCCGGGGTAGGTCGCGACGTCGCCCAGATCTTCTTCGATGCGCAGCAGCTGGTTGTACTTGGCCATGCGGTCCGAGCGGCTCAGGCTGCCGGTCTTGATCTGGCCCGCGTTGGTGCCGACGGCAATGTCGGCGATCGTCGCATCTTCGGTTTCGCCGGAGCGGTGCGAAATCACGGCGGTGTAGCCGGCGCGTTTGGCCATTTCAATCGCAGCAAAGGTCTCGGTCAGGGTGCCGATCTGGTTGATCTTGATCAGGATGGAGTTGGCAACGTTCTTGTCAATGCCCTCCTTGAGGATTTTGGTGTTGGTGACGAACAGGTCGTCGCCGACCAGCTGCACCTTCTTGCCCAGGCGCTCGGTCAGGATTTTCCAGCCGTCCCAGTCGCCCTCGTGCATGCCGTCCTCGATGCTGATGATGGGGTACTTGTCGCACCAGGTGGCCAGCATGTCCGTCCATTGCTGGGCGGAGAGGCGCAGGCCGCCTTCGCCTTCGAGCACGTACTCGCCATCCTTGTAGAACTCACTGGCGGCGCAGTCCAGCGCCAGGGCAATCTGCTCGCCGGCGGTGTAGCCGGCCTTGTCGATGGCTTCCAGAATCAGCGCAATCGCAGCTTCATGATTTTCAACGCTGGGCGCAAAGCCGCCTTCGTCGCCCACGGCGGTGCTGATGCCCTTGTCGTGAAGAATCTTCTTGAGCGCGTGAAACACCTCGGCACCCCAGCGCAGGGCTTCGCGGAAGCTGGGCGCGCCCACCGGCACGATCATGAACTCCTGCAGGTCCAGGCTGTTGTTGGCATGCGCGCCGCCGTTGATGACGTTCATCATGGGCACCGGCATTTGCATCGCGCCCATGCCGCCAAAGTAGCGGTACAGCGGCAGGCCGGCTTCTTCGGCGGCGGCTTTGGCGACGGCCATGCTGACAGCCAGCATCGCGTTGGCGCCCAGGCGGGACTTGTTCTCGGTGCCGTCCAGATCGATCAGCGTGCGGTCCAGAAAGGCCTGCTCGCTGGCGTCCAGGCCCAGCACGGCCTCGGAGATCTCGGTGTTGATGTGCTCGACCGCCTTGAGCACGCCCTTGCCGAGGTAACGCCCGCTGTCGCCATCACGCAGCTCAATGGCTTCGCGCGAGCCGGTGGAGGCGCCCGAGGGTACGGCGGCGCGGCCCATCACACCGGACTCCAGCAGCACGTCGCATTCGACGGTGGGATTGCCACGGCTGTCCAGGATTTCGCGGCCGACGATATCAACAATTGCGCTCATTGAGTTCCTTTTTTTGTAGAGGGGAGGCGATCAGACCGGGGCGGCAACGCCTTCGACCAGCACCATATTGAAAAATTCGGTGGTGCCTGCACGTTTGGCGCGCGCGGCACGGTACATCTCGTCATCGTAAAAGGCCTTGGCCTTGTCATAACTGGGGAAACGCAGCATGGCAACACGCGCGGGCTGCCAGTGTCCTTCCAGCGCCTCGAACTTGCCGCCACGCACCAGATATTCACCGCCGGCAGCCGTTACTGCGGCGGGCGCAGCCGCCATGTACTGTTTGTACTGCTCGGGGTCGGTGATCTTCATGTCAACGATGATGTAGGCGGGTGTCATGGGTCGTCCCTGCGTGTGGTTGCTGGCAGGCCAGGTTCAGGCGCTGAAGTTGTTTTCGAGGTAGCCGTTTTTCTTGGTCACGCGGTCGAGTTCGAGCAGCGTCTCCAGCAAGGCCTTCATGTGTTTGAGCGGCACGGCGTTGGGGCCGTCGCTCATGGCATTGGCGGGATCAGGATGGGTTTCCATGAAGAGGCCGGAAATGCCGACCGCAACCGCCGCGCGGGCCAGCACTGGCACCATCTCGCGCACGCCACCGCTGCTGGTGCCGTTGCCGCCGGGCAACTGCACCGAATGGGTGGCGTCAAACACCACCGGCGCGCGGGTCTCGCGCATGATGGCGAGGCTGCGCATGTCGGACACCAGGTTGTTGTAACCAAAACTGGCGCCACGTTCGCAGGCCATGAAGTTGTCTTCGTTCAGGCCTTTTTCGCGCGCGGCGGCACGCGCCTTGTCGATGACGTTTTTCATGTCGCCAGGCGCGAGGAACTGGCCCTTCTTGATATTCACGGGTTTGCCCGACTGCGCGACGGCGTGGATGAAGTCGGTCTGGCGGCATAAAAAGGCCGGCGTCTGCAGTACATCTACCACCGAAGCCACGGTCGTGATCTCGGCTTCGGAATGCACATCGGTGAGGATGGGAAGGCCCAGCTCGCGTTTGACCTTGGCCAGAATTTCGAGGCCCTTGTCCATGCCCGGGCCGCGAAAGCTGGTGCCGCTGGAACGGTTGGCCTTGTCGTAGCTCGATTTGAAAATGAAGGGAATGCCCAGCGACGCCGTGATTTCTTTCAGTGTGCCGGCGGTGTCCATCTGCAACTGTTCGGACTCGACGACGCACGGGCCGGCAATCAGAAAGAACGGCTGATCCAAGCCGATGTCAAAGCCACAAAGTCTCATGTCAAGCCACTACTTTCAATGATTTTCCGGCCGCCTGGTGGTCGAGCGTTGCCTCGATGTAGGCGTTGAACAGCGGGTGCCCGTTCCAGGGTGTGGACTTGAACTCGGGGTGAAACTGCACACCGACGAACCAGGGGTGGACATCGCGCGGCAGCTCGACAATTTCAGTGAGTTGCTCGCGTTGGGTCAGGGCCGAGATGATCAGTCCCGCCGCACGCAGCTTGTCGAGGTAGTTGACGTTGGCTTCGTAGCGATGGCGGTGGCGTTCGGTCACGACGTCGCCGTAAATGCTGTGCGCCAGTGTGGCAGGTGCCACGTCGGAGCTTTGTGCCCCCAGGCGCATGGTGCCGCCCAGGTCGGACTTCGCGTCGCGCGTCTTGATGGTGCCGTCGGCGTCTTCCCACTCGGTGATCAGCGCGATGACCGGGTGCGGTGTGTTGGGCTCGAACTCGGTGCTGTTGGCGTCTGTCAGTCCCGCGACATGGCGCGCAAATTCAATCGTTGCAACCTGCATACCCAGGCAGATGCCGAGGTAGGGCAGCTTGTTTTCGCGGGCGTAGCGGGCTGCGCAAATCTTGCCTTCCACGCCACGTATGCCGAAGCCGCCGGGCACCAGAATGCCGTCGAACTTGGCCAGCCGCGAGACGTTATCGGGCGTGATGCTTTCCGAGTCCACGTATTCGATCACCACTTTGGCGTGGTTTTTCATGCCGGCGTGGCGCAGGGCCTCGTTGAGTGACTTGTAGCTGTCCGACAGGTCCACATACTTGCCGACCATGGCAATGTTGACCTGTTTTTGCGGATGTTCGGTTTCGTAGACCAGCTCGTCCCAGCGCTTGAGGTTGGCGGGCGGCGTGTTCAGGCGCAGCTTGTCGCAGATCAGGCCGTCCAGGCCCTGCTCATGCAGCATGCGCGGCACCTTGTAGATGGTGTCCACGTCCCACATGGAGATCACGCCCCACTCGGGCACATTCGAAAACATCGAGATTTTTGCGCGTTCCTCGGCGGGGATGGGCCGGTCGGCGCGGCACAGCAGCACGTCGGCCTGGATGCCGATCTCGCGCAGCTGCTTGGCAGTGTGCTGGGTCGGCTTGGTTTTGAGTTCGCCTGCGGCGGCAATCCACGGGACATAGCTCAGGTGCACAAAGGCGGTGTTGTTGGCGCCCAGGCGCAAGCTCATCTGACGCACGGCTTCGAGGAAGGGGAGGGACTCGATGTCGCCCACCGTGCCGCCGATTTCGACGATAGCCACGTCCACCGCGTGCGGGGTTTCGTAACCCGCACCGCGCTTGACGAATTCCTGGATTTCATTGGTGACATGCGGGATCACCTGTACCGTCTTGCCCAGGTAATCGCCGCGGCGCTCTTTTTCGAGCACACTTTTGTAGATCTGGCCAGTGGTGAAGTTGTTGGCCTTGCGCATACGCGTTTCGATGAAACGCTCGTAGTGGCCGAGGTCCAGGTCGGTTTCGGCGCCGTCGTCGGTGACAAACACCTCACCGTGCTGGAAGGGGGACATGGTGCCCGGATCCACGTTGAGGTAGGGATCGAGCTTGATTAAAGTGACTTTGAGGCCTCGCGACTCCAGGAGCGCTGCAAGGGAGGCTGAGGCGATTCCCTTGCCCAGGGAAGACACCACACCGCCGGTGACGAAGACAAATTTGGTCATGCTTGGCCCGAACCGCAAGTTCGCGTAGGTGGTAAACCGGGATTATACGGGTGGCTGCATGCATCTACTCTGACACCACGGGAGGGCAAACATTTTTTCCGACGGGCCGCCCCAAGGAAAAAAAGCCCCCTTGGGGGGCAGCGCAGCACACGAAGTGGCAAGCGTGGGGGTAATTTTCCCGACGGGCCGCCCCAAGGAAAAAAAGCCCCCTTGGGGGGCAGCGCAGCACACGAAGTGGCAAGCGTGGGGGTAATTTTCCCGACGGGCCGCCCCCAGGAAAAAAAGCCCCCTTGGGGGGCAGCGCAGCACACGAAGTGGCAAGCGTGGGGGTAATTTTTCCGACGGGCCGCCCCCAGGAAAAAAAGCCCCCTTGGGGGGCAGCGCAGCACACGAAGTGGCAAGCGTGGGGGCACATCCTGTACATTGCGGAGCATGACGAAGCAAGCAAACGAACCAGTCGCCGTCGAGGTTGGTGATCTGGCCGGCAAACACATCGTGCTGGGCCTGTCCGGCGGCATCGCCTGCTACAAGGCGGCCGAACTTTGCCGTGCGCTGATCAAGCAGGGCGCCAGCGTGCAGGTGGTCATGACCGAAGCCGCCGAGCAGTTCATCACGGCGGTGACTCTGCAGGCGCTCAGTGGCCGGCCGGTGTTTACCAGCCAGTGGGACAGTCGGCCAGCGGCCGGCATGGACAACAGCATGGCGCACATCAATCTGAGCCGCGAGGCCGACGCCATCCTGATCGCACCTTGCAGCGCGGACTTCATGGCCAGGCTGCTGCATGGCCGTGCCGACGATCTGCTCAGCCTGATGTGCCTGGCGCGGCCTGTCGACAAGGTACCGCTGCTGATCGCTCCCGCCATGAACCGCGAGATGTGGGCGCATCCCGCCACCCAGCGCAACATGGCGCAACTGTCCGCCGATGGCGCGACCATCCTGGGTGTCGGGTCGGGCTTTCAGGCTTGCGGCGAAACCGGCGACGGCCGCATGCTGGAGCCGCCTGAGTTGCTCGAGGACATCATTGCCTTCTTCACCCCCAAGGTGCTTGCCGGCACGCAGGTGCTGGTAACGGCGGGGCCGACGTATGAAGCAATGGACCCGGTGCGCGGCATCACCAACCTGTCGAGCGGCAAGATGGGCTTCGCGATTGCCCGCGCAGCCCATGAGGCGGGCGCGCGGGTGACGCTGGTGGCCGGGCCCGTGAGCCTTCCGACGCCACGCGGTGTCACGCGCATTGACATCAAATCAGCACAAAACATGCTTGAAGCCGTGATGCAGCATGCGCCAGAGGCTACTGTGTTTGTAGCAACCGCTGCCGTCGCCGACTGGCGACCTGTCAGCAGTGCCGAGCGCAAAATCAAGAAAGATGGCTCTGGCCAGCCGCCTCAGCTGGCATTTGCCGAGAACCCCGACATCCTGGCAACCGTGGCGCAGTCAGCGCGCGCCCGGTCGGGGGAGTTGTTCTGTGTGGGTTTTGCTGCTGAAAGCCACGACCTGGAAGACAACGCGCAGGCCAAGCGCAAGCGCAAGGGCGTGCCCCTGCTGGTGGGCAACATCGGCCCGGCCACCTTTGGGCGGGACGACAACGCCTTGTTGCTGGTCGATGCGCAAGGCAGCCGGGAAATGGCGCGCGCCTCCAAACTGTCGCTGGCGCGGCAACTGGTGGTAGAAATCGCTGGCCGATTGAAGCGGGCCGGGTGAGGTGTCATGCCGGTCTCTTCTGACACCCCGCCCGGCGGCGACTTTGCCCGCTACATCGAGCAGCTCAACGCCATAGCGGCCGCTGCGGCTTTGGCGCGCGAGGCGTCCCCGCCGTCCCCGAACGGCCGATTCCATGCCGCCGGCGTGGCTGACGAGGCGCGTGCTGCTTCTGACAAAGGGGCCGAGAGGCCAGCAATGAAGGCGGCTGCGTCCCAGCCATTGAGCGGGGCTTCCTTGTGGACCATCGCCAGATGGATGGTGATCCCGTGGCTGGGCTTGCAACTGGCGTCCCGCTGGGTGCCGCAACTGTCCTGGCTCGTGGGTCCCGTTGGGCTCGCCTTTCTGATTTGGCTGGTGTACCGGCTCCAGAAGGCGCCGCGTGGCGCGCTGTTGCAGCAGCTGCTTCAGCGAACCCGGCAGGTGGCAAAAGAATTTGAACCACGGAAGTGACATGAAAATCGACGTCAAAATCATCGACGAACGCCTGCGCGACAATCTGCCCGCTTACGCTACGCCGGGCAGCGCCGGGCTGGATCTGCGCGCCTGCCTGACCGAGCCCCTGACCCTGCAGCCCAATGCCTGGCAACTGGTGCCAACCGGCCTGGCGATTTATCTGCACAACCCGGGCTACGCTGCGATGATCCTGCCGCGCTCCGGTCTTGGGCACAAACACGGCATTGTGCTGGGCAATCTGGTTGGCCTGATCGACAGCGATTACCAGGGTCAGCTGATGGTCAGCGCCTGGAACCGCAGCGACACCGCTTTCACGATAGAGCCTATGGAGCGTATTGCGCAGTTGGTGATCGTGCCAGTGATCCAGGCCGAGTTTCGGGTGGTGGATGAATTTGTCGCCAGCCAGCGTGGCGAGGGTGGGTACGGCTCGACCGGCAAAGCCTGATTCCATTTCCAGATCAATACGCTATGTTGTTGCTTCGCCTTGCCGTGCTACAGCACCGTCTGCGGCTTTGCGCCTGATCTCCTATTGATCTGAAAATGGAATGAGCCCGCGCGGGCACTGCTGCGTCAGGTTATTCCTACACCTGCCGCCCCCGCGCTCCCACGCCACGACAGCCGCAGGGCTCACCGGCGTGATCCGGGTCCGTGCCTGTAATGGGGCAGCAGAGTCTTCAGGCAAAGATCTCCTTGATCGGGGTCGATGCGGACGGCTCGCTGATCTTTTATCCACAGGAGAATTTCATGCGCCCAACTACCCGTTTTGTTTCTGCCGTTTCTTCCGTGCTGGTCGTGGCAGGTCTGGCCGCTTGTGCAGCGCCCATGAGCCAGCCCGCCCCGGTGTCCAACTACCCGGCCACCTATCCGCAGGCAACTTACCCAGTGCAAACTCCGCAGGGCAACTACGTGGAATATGGTCGTGTGAGCAACGTCGAAGTGCTGCGCTCGCAGGAGCAGGCCCGTAGTTCTGGCGTGGGTGCTGTTCTGGGCGGCGTCGCCGGTGCAGTGGTCGGTAGCCAGATCGGCGGCGGCAGCGGCCGCACGGCTGCCACCGTCATTGGTGCCGTGGGCGGTGCCGTTGCAGGCAATGCGATCGAGAAAAGTCGCAACACGCAGCCTGTCAACGAAACCTACCGCATCTCTGTCCAGCTGGACAACGGCGCTGCGCGCGCCTTTGACGTGCCCGCTTTTGGTGATCTGCGCATTGGTGACCGCGTGAAGATCGAGAACAACCAGTTGTACCGCATTCTGTAATCGCGCTACTTCAAGTCAAGCCGTCAAGCCGTCAAGCCTTCACGGGCTGACGGCTTTTTCATGCGTGAAGTGCCTGGGGCAGCGCTGATTAATTTCTGGCGGATACGCGGCTGATCGCGCGCCGCAGGGGACTTGCTCAGCGCTCGCTCAGTGCAGCGTGTTGTTGCCAGGGGCTTGGGCCTCGAGCCGGAAGAAGCCGGTACCCAGCGAACCCTGGCCGATTTCTTCTTCTGTGGCTTCTCGCACCGACTCGACTTTCAGGCTCAGGCGGATGGCGATGCCGGCCAGCGGGTGATTGCCGTCCAGCACCACATGTTCGGGATAAATCTCAGTGACTGTGTAGATGCGTTCGCGCGGGGTCTCGGGGTTGACGCCAGCCGGCAGCGCCGCACCGTCAAAGGTCATGCCTTCTTCCAGCTCGGCCGGAAACAGCTTGCGTGCTTCCAGAAAGACCAGGTTTTCATCGTAGTCGCCAAAAGCGCTTTCCGGCTCCAGGTGCAGGTCGACAGTGGCACCTGCCTCGTGGCCCTGCAGGGCCTCCTCAATTTTTTCCAGCAGGTCGTCGCCACCAAGCAAAAACTCTACCGGTTCATCGAGCTCGTCCAGAATCTCGCCCAAAGTGTCTTTCAGCGTCCAGGTCAGGGCAACAACGCATTGCGGGGTGATTTTCATCGGACAATTGTCCCATGGATGTTACTCAAACCCTCGCCCTGCTCGGCGGCCTCACGCCGCAGCAATTCATGCGCCGTCACTGGCAAAAAAAGCCGCTATTGGTGCGCCAGGCCATCCCCGGTTTCACACCCCTGCTCGACCGACGCGAACTCTTCGGACTGGCCGCCCAACCGCAGGTCGAATCGCGGCTGGTGCAGCAGCAGGCCAAAGGCTGGCGCATGAAGCAGGGACCGTTCGGGCCGCGCAGCCTGCCAGCCCTGTCATCACCTGCCTGGACCCTGCTGGTTCAGGGGGTGGACCTGCATGACGCGCGTGCCCATGCGCTGCTGCAGAACTTCCGCTTTGTACCTGACGCGAGGCTGGATGACCTGATGATTTCGTTTGCCACGGCGGGCGGTGGCGTGGGCCCGCACTTTGACAGCTACGATGTTTTTCTGCTGCAGGCCAGCGGCCGGCGGCGCTGGAAAATTGGCCGTCAGAAAGACCTGAGCCTGCAGGACGGCGTGCCTCTGAAAATTCTGCAGAACTTCGAGCCTGAGGAAGAGTTTGTGCTGGAGGCCGGGGACATGCTTTACCTCCCGCCGCGGTATGCGCACGATGGCCTGGCCGAACCCTGTGTCGGCGCTGACGGCAAGGCCAACGATTGCATGACCTATTCGATTGGTTTTCGCGCGCCTGCAAAGACCGAGTTGGCCAGCGAACTGTTGCAGCGCCTGGCTGATTTTGCCGGGGACGGTGCGGACGGGCCAGACGGCCGCCAGCTTCTGTACCGCGATGCGTCGCAGCCAGCAACGCCAACACCCGCTGAAGTGCCTTCCAGCTTGCTTGAATTTGCGCAAAAAGCAGTGCACGATGCGCTGAAAGATCCCCTGGCGCTGGCTTGCGTGCTGGGGGAATACATGACGGAGCCCAAAGCTTCGGTGTGGTTTGACGAAGCGCTCGACGACTGGGCGCCGCGCCATCCGGCCGGGCTTTGTCTCGATCCTCGCAGCCGGATGATGTACGACGCCGACCATGTGTTTCTTAACGGCGAGAGTTACCGCGCCAGGGGGGGCGATGCCGCACTGATGCAGCGCCTGGCCGATCAGCGCGTGCTCACGGCGGCCGAGCTGCGCCGGGCAAGCCCAGCCGCGCTGGCGTTGTTGGCGGACTGGCATGCAGCCGGCTGGTTGATGCGTGCATCAGCCTGAGAATCCTGGTCAGCAGGGAAACGTGCATAAACAAGCGGAGCTTCATGATGGACACGAATCAATCAGCGTCAGCGCCTTCCCCGCAACCTTCGCCTGCGCTTTTGCAGGGGCGCTTTGAAGGCCGTTCCGAGTTCGCCGGCCTGGTTCGCCAGGCTTTTGCGGCTGCGGCTGCCCAGGGCTGGCGGGAAATCATTCTGTGTGATGCCAATTTTGAGGATTGGCCGCTTGGCGAAAGGGCTGTCGCTCAGTCGCTCAACGACTGGTCTGCGTCCGGGCGCAAGTTGACCATGCTGGCCCAGAATTACGATGAGGTCATTCGCCGGCATGCGCGTTTCGTAGCGTGGCGCCGCACCTGGTCGCACATCGTTGACTGCCGCAGCCACGCGTCGGGTGAGCTACCCAGCGTGTTCTGGAGTCCGGCCTGGGCATTTGAGCGCCTGGATCTGGTCCACAGCACCGGCGTGGCCGGCGCGGAAGCCGGCCGGCGGGTTGCGTTGAAGGAATGGCTGGCTGAAAAAATATCGCGCAGCAGCCCGGCATTTGCGGCGACCACCTTGGGAATCTGACCGCGCTGCGGCAGAAGGATCCTGAGTTGCCCTTTTATTTGTGAGCCAAGGGTTTATACGCTCGTGAAAACCCGCATACAATCTCCGTCGGTGGAGACAGTGCGCAGGCCCTTTCACCCGGTCAACAAAAACTCGGATCGTTTTGGTTTGGGTTTTTTTTTGACGATTTTCAGAAAATCTTTTCTCATTCATCAAGGATCACTCAAATGAACAAGTCCCTCGTTTTGGCCGCCATTGTTTCCGCTGTTGCCCTGGCTGCCTGCGGTAAAAAAGAAGAAGCACCTGTGCCTGCACCCGTGGTCGTGACGCCGGCCCCGGCTCCGATGGAAGCCGCTTCTGCACCTGCCGCCGATGCCTCCGCACCTGCGCCTTCGTCGGCCCCAGTGCCTGCGGAAGCCATGTCGCCTGCCAGCGCCGCGAAATAATTCTTTTTGCTCGCGAAAAGCCGCCTCCGGGCGGCTTTTTCCGTTGGCGACGTGACCACGGCGCGTTCTGGCGTTTGCCTTACAGCCGCAACCAGGGGGTGCCGGAACCAGCGTCGGCCACCACAATCTCATCACTGTGGCAACCCAGCGCCTGCGACAGGATGCCCTGCGCCAAAGCAGGCCGGTTATTTTGCTGGCTCAGGTGCGCAGCCACCAGATACTTCAGCCCGGCATGGCAAACCGCCTGTGCGATCTGCCCCGCGGCCTCATTGGACAAATGCCCGAACTGGCCACCGACACGTTTTTTGAGAAAAAGCGGGTAACCCGATGCCGCCAGCATCTCGCTGTCGTGATTGGACTCCAGCACCAGTGCGTCGCACAGCTGCAGATGGTCCAGCACATGCGCAGTAGCATGGCCCAGGTCGGTCAGGATGCCCAGCTTGACCGCGCCGTCCGTGCATGTCAGCTGCAAAGGTTCGCGAGCGTCGTGCGGGACCGTGAAGGGCGTGAGCTGTAAACCACCCAGGTCAATGGCCGTGCCGTCCTGGGCAATCCGGAGCCAGCCTTCAAAATCCGGCTGGTCCAGCGCAGTGTAGGTGCCCCTGCTCATCCAGACTGGCACGCCGTGGCGCCTGGCAAACTGGCGCGCACAGCCGATGTGGTCGCTGTGTTCGTGCGTGATGAAGATGGCGTCGATGTCGCTGTCGGCGAGGCCTGCCTCGGCCAGTCTCATCGAGAGTTGCCGGATGCCCAGGCCGCAGTCGACCAGCAGGCGAAAGGCGGGCTGGCCGTCAGCCTCGATCAAAGTGGCGTTGCCGGTGCTGCCACTGCCCAGACTTTTAAATCGCAACACCTTGACGTGGACCCCCGGCCAATCCCTATTTCAGGTCGTCGGCGATCACCTGCACAATGCGCTGCGCGTTGGCCGAAGCGTCCGCTGCACCTTGCTCATTGAGCACGGACACGGTGGTTGCCTCGCCCTGGCTGCGCACGGCAATCCGGTATTTCAGAGGAGGGATGGCCGTTGGCGAGCTGAAGATTTTCGCAAAGAAACCCGGTTCCTTCTTGTCGGCCGTGGGTTCGACATAACGCACGAAGTAGGTGCCTTGTGCGCGGTCGCGGTCTTCAACCGTGAAACCAGTGCGGTCCAGCGCCAACCCGACACGGCGCCAGGCGCGGTCGAACCCTTCATCGATCTGGACCACCGGCACGTTGTTGACCTTGGCGACACGCGAGGTCTGGCGGTTCGTGCCACTGGCAACCAGGGCTTTGGATTGTTCCTGGCTCACGCCCAGCTTGACCATCAGCCGGCGCAGGAATTCGGCTTCGAGTTCCGGATCGGCCGGACGTGGTTGCCACACTGTACCGTCGCCCTTCTGGGGCGATTGGATGGTTCCCGTGATCATTTCCACCATGCCGCGGTGGCTGATGTAAATTTCAGTCCCCCCGGTCGGCGTGCGCTCGAGTCGCGTGCGGAACTTGTCGCGCTCGCCGGTGGAGTAAACGCTGTCGAGCAGCTTGCCCAGCGTGGCACGGATGAAGTCCTGCGGAAGCTTGGCGCGGTTTTCGGCGTAGTCGGTCTCCATGATGCCGAGGTTTTCCTGCTCCAGGCTCATCAGGAAGCCGTTTTCCTGCCAGAAATCGCGCACGGGGCCCCACAGCTTGTCGGCCGGCCGGTTGACCACCAGCCAGCGCTGGGAGCCAGCGCGCTCAATCCGCACATCGCCCACAGTGCTGGCGGCCGTTGGCACGGATTGCGTGGTCTGGCCGACCTGATAACCACTGGCGGTGACGGCGGTACCAGGCACCACGTAACGGGTGTCGCGCGACAGCTGCGTCAAATCGGGAGGCACGTCCAGCGAAGCGCCTTTGGTGGCGGATTTGTAGTCCACCTTGTCGCCCTGCAAGGACTCGCTCAGCGAAGAACACCCGGACAGCACGATGGCGGCAACGAGCACCAGCAGCGGGGCCGGTATGGCTATAGGGCGGGAGGCAGCAGGCATAGGCAAGGTTTTCTTCACTTGGGTTCCCTTAAAAATCAGATCAGGCCACAAACACGCAGAGCGGTTTCTACCGTGGCCTCGTTGGCGGTTTCAAGCGGGGTCATGGGCAGGCGCAGGGTGCCGCCGCACAGGCCCATGCGGGCCATGGCCCATTTCACCGGAATCGGGTTGGCTTCCACAAACAGATGTTTGTGCAGCGGCAGCAACCGAAGCTGTATTTTCATCGCGGCGCGGGTGTCGCCGGCAATGGCAGCCACACACAGCTCGTGCATCAGCCGAGGCGCCACATTGGCGGTGACGCTGATGTTGCCCTGGCCACCGCACAGCATCAGCGCCACGGCGGTCGGATCGTCGCCCGAGTAGACTGCAAAACCGGACGGTACTTCCTTGATCAGCCACTGGGCGCGCTCGATGTTGCCGGTGGCTTCCTTGATGCCGACAATGCCGGGGACTTGCGCCAGTCGCAACACCGTGGGATGCAGCATGTCGCCCACGGTGCGGCCGGGGACGTTGTAGAGCACCATGGGCAGCTCCACCGCTTCGGCAATGGCCTTGAAATGGCGGTACTGGCCTTCCTGGGTCGGCTTGTTGTAGTAGGGGACCACCTGCAGCTGGCAGTCGGCGCCCACTTTTTTGGCGAAGCGGGCCAGCTCGATGGCTTCCGAGGTGGAGTTGGCGCCGCAGCCGGCCATCACCGGCACCCGGCCTTTGGCCTGCTCCACCGAGACGCGGATGATTTCGCAATGTTCTTCTACATTGACTGTTGGCGATTCGCCTGTGGTGCCCACCACGCCAATGCAGTCCGTACCCTCCGCAATATGCCAGTCCACCAGCTTGCGCAAAGTCGGGTAGTCAACGCTGCCGTCTTCATGCAGGGGGGTGGCCAGTGCAACAATGCTGCCGGTAATTGTTTTCATGTCGGTGTGTCTGGTTGGGCCGTTACCGGGTGTGAAACCGCAGTATCAGGTCAATCCCGCATTCTACCCAGTGCTGGAGTCGGGTCAGGCCGAGGGTTGCTGGAGCGCGTGGCGTGGTACGCCGGTCGCGGGCGCTGCCTCGCGGACCGCTGCAATGCGCTGCACGAAGCGGGGCGGCGTTTCCAGATAGCCGTCTTCAAAAGCAACGACGCGCAGGCGCTTGCAGACCTCCAGCAACTCGCCCGGGCGCAGCAGAAAATCCGGCCGCGAGGGTTTGCCCACGGTTTCATTGCCCTGCGCGAAGGTTTCGTACAGCAAGACGCCGCCGGGCGCCAGGCTGTCCAGCAGCGTTGGCAGCAGGGGCCGCCACAGGTAGTTGGTCACGACGACGGCGTCAAAGCGCCGGCCGACAAAGGGCCAGGGACCGGCTTCGATGTCGGCGACCACCTTCTCGCCGGCGGCAGCTGGAATTGCTATGGAATCAATAGCTGCTTGCGCCCTGTCCACAAGGGCTAGAGGGTTATTTCTCTTGTAAAACCAGTACGCATGGCGGCCTTGGCCGCAGGCGACGTCCAGCACCGTCCCGCCTGGTCTTACCAGGTGTGACCAGCGCTGCACCCAGTCCGAAGGCGTCAAGTTGGTATGCATCACGCAGTGCGCCGCGCAGGGCCGCCCCAAGCAAGCACAGCCCCCTCGGGGGGCAGCGCAGTACGCGAAGCGACAAGCGTGGGGGCCAGCGTGCGCCGCGCAGGGCCGCCCCAAGCAAGCACAGCCCCCTCGGGGGGCAGCG
>NZ_JBDNGU010000112.1:0-48975 GCF_041689105.1 Polaromonas sp.
ACACCAACTCCTGCTCCCTCTCCCGCTTGCGGGGGTCGCACGCAGAGGACACCGACTCCTGCTCCCTCTCCCGCTTGCGGGGGTCGCACGCAGAGGACACCGACTCCTGCTCCCTCTCCCGCTTGCGGGGGTCGCACGCAGAGGACACCGACTCCTGCTCCCTCTCCCGCTTGCGGGGGTCGCACGCAGGGGACACCGACTCCTGCTCCCTCTCCCGCTTGCGGGAGAGGGTTGGGGTGAGGGTGTCGGCTGTCTTCATGACCAGGCTTACTTTCGCGGGCCGGACGGCACCCAGGCCCAGACAAATTCGCATTCGACCGGGTTCACGCCGGCCTCGTCGGTCACGGTAACCGGCACGGTCACCTCGCCCCTGTCACTGGCCTGCATGGCTGCACGTTGGTCGTCGCTCAGCGTCGCCACAGCCCTCAGCGATCCGGTGGCGCGTTTTTTGAACGCCATCTTCAGCTCCTTGGCCAGCGGTGTGCAGTCATCGCGCACATTCATGCCCACCAGCATGCCGGTGGCGGTTTCAGCCAGCAGATTCATCGCAGAGGCGTGAATGCCGCCAATGTGGTTTTGCACTTTTTTCTCGTTCCTGATGCCGATCTCCACCCTGCCGGTTGTCATCTGCAGGAAGTCCAGCCCCGCCGTGCCCGTGAAAGGCACAGCGCGGTGCATCACCACGCCGCGAAACCAGGTACGCGCAAAAGCCGGCAGGTCCGACAGGCGGTCCAACTGGCGTTCGAGGCGGTTGGGAGAATGAGGAGTGGTCATGAACTAATGAGTTATGCGAAGTGACGCGCGCGATTCCCAGCCAGCGGGCAGCGCAGAACCGGCTTTGCCGGGCTGCAGGTGCCGCCCCCTGCAAGGGGGGAAGGCACTACACGCAGTGAGTGTCCGACGGGGGTGTGCATTAATTCCGCACAGGTTTGCCGGTGCTCATCATTCCCATGATCCGCTCCTGCGTTTTGGGATGTTCGAGCAATGAGCAGAAGGCCTTGCGCTCCAGCGTCATCAGGTACTCTTCGTTGACCAGCGTGCCGGCATCGACGTCGCCGCCGCAAACCACGCTGGCAATCAGGCGGCCAATGTTGAAGTCGTGCGCGCTGATGAAACCGCCATCGCGCATGTTGACCAGCTGGCCGGTGATGGTGGCCAGGCCGTTGCGGCCCACCACCGGGAAGGGGCGCTTGTGCGGTGCGCGGTAGCCCGAGTTGAACAGTGCGCGTGCTTCATTGACCGCGACAAACAGCAACTCGTCCTTGTTCGGCACGATCACGTCGCTGTCCAGCAGGTAGCCGATCTTGCGGCTTTCAATCGCGCTGGTGCCGACCTTGGCCATGGCCGCAGCGGTGAAGCCTTCTGTCAGAAAAGGCAGGATGTCCTTGTTGGTCGAGGTGGCGGCATTTTCCGCAGCACGGCGGGCAATGTAGGTCAGCCCGCCTGCGCCGGGCACCAGGCCGACACCGACTTCGACCAGGCCGATGTAACTTTCCATGGCGGCCACGCGTTTGGCCGAATACACCGCCATCTCGCAGCCGCCGCCCAGCGCCAGACCGCGAACCGCCGACACCACGGGCACAGCCGAATAACGCAGCTTGAGCATGACACGCTGCATCTCGGCCTCTGCGCCTTCCACTGCGGACACACCGGCCATCATGAAGGCGGGCAACATGGCCTGCAGGTCGGCGCCGGCCGAAAACATCTCGTCGTTGGACCAGATCACCAGGCCCTTGTAGCTTGCTTCGGCCAGATCCACCGCCATGGCCAGGCCCTCCACCACGTCGGGGCTGATCGCGTGCATCTTGGTCTTGATGCTGGCGATCACCACGTCACCCGCCTCGCCATTCACGCCGTCCAGCGTCCAGAGGCGGATGGCGTCGTCTTCATGCAAGGTGGTGCCAGCTGTGGTGAACGAAGGCGCTTTCGAACCCAGCACGTCTTCAGGGAAAAACTGGCGCTGGTACACAGCCAGTTGCCGCTTCGGTACAAATTTTTTCGCCGACGCGCTCCAGGAGCCTTCGGGTGTATGCACACCGCCCGCATCGGCGACCGGGCCTTTGAACACCCAGTCGGGCAGCGGCGCCATGGACAGCGCCTTGCCCGCGTCAATGTCTTCCTTGATCCAGTTGGCCACCTGCAACCAGCCGGCTTGTTGCCACAGCTCGAACGGGCCTTGTTTGGCGCCAAAACCCCAACGCATCGCAAAGTCGATGTCGCGCGCAGTCTCGGCAATGCTTTCCAGATGCACCGCCGCATAGTGGAACTGGTCACGCAGGATGGCCCAGAGGAAACGCGGCTCGGCGCCTTCGGCTTCGCGCAGCAGCTTGAGCCGCTCACCGGCCGGCTTCTTGAGCATGCGGCCCACCACTTCATTGGCCTTGGCACCGCCGGGAACGTAGTCCATGCTTTCAGGATCAAGCCGAAGGATATCGCGGCCAACTTTCTTGTAGAACCCGGCACCGGTTTTCTGGCCCAGGCTTTTCGACTCCAGCAGTTTGGCCAGCACGGGCGGCGTGCCGTAGATGTCCGAGAACGGGTCTTCTGTTTTGCCGGGGCCGAGGTTGTCCTGCAGGGTCTTGATGACGTGCGCCATGGTGTCCAGACCCACGACGTCGGCGGTGCGGAAGGTGCCCGAGCTGGCGCGTCCCAGCTTCTTGCCGGTCAGGTCATCGACCACGTCGTAGCTCAGGCCAAAGGTCTCGGCCTCCTTGATGGTGGCCAGCATGCTGGCAATACCAACACGGTTGGCAATGAAATTGGGCGTGTCGTGCGCGCGTATCACCCCCTTGCCCAGGCCACTGGTCACAAAGGCTTCAAGGTCGTCGAGCACCCGCGGCTCGGTGGTCGGCGTGTTGATCAACTCGACCAGCGTCATGTAACGCGGCGGGTTGAAAAAGTGGATGCCGCAAAAACGCGGCTTGATCGCTTCAGGCAGTGCTTCGCTGAGCTTGGTGATGGACAGGCCCGAGGTGTTGCTGGCAACGATCGCGTTATCGGCAATGAAAGGCGCGATCTTGTGGTACAGGTCGGTCTTCCAGTCCATGCGCTCGGCAATCGCCTCGATGATCAGGTCGCACTCCTTGAGAACATCCATGTGTTCTTCATAGTTGGCCTGCTGGATCAGTGCCGCGTCTTCCGGCACGCCCAGCGGCGCGGGCTTGAGCTTTTTCAGGCCTTCGATGGCTTTGATCACAATGCCGTTCTTCGGGCCTTCTTTCGCCGGCAGGTCAAACAGCACCACCGGAATCTTGAGATTGACCAGGTGGGCGGCGATCTGCGCACCCATCACACCGGCGCCGAGGACAGCGACTTTTTTGACTTGAAATCTAGACATTTTTTTCTCCCGTTACCTCTCCCTATGGGAGAGGGTTAGGGTGAGGGGTTCTTTGCAGGCTACCCTCACCCCCGCCCTCTCCCAGAGGGAGAGGGAGTTAAATCATTGAATGCGGACCCAGGTCTGGGTCCGCCCGAACGGGCCGATCGAGCCGCGGACCTCAAGTTTTTTGCCGCCCTCTACGGGTGTCATGCGCAGCGTGTAGTCGCGGCCGTTTTCGGGGTCCAGGATTTTTCCGCCCTCCCACACATCCTTGCCTTCATTTTTTTTGGCCCCACGAATCAGCTCCAGACCGGTCAGGAGTTTGCCCTTGCGCTCATCGCTGCATTCCTCGCACACCGCGTCCGCCTTGACGTCCTTGCCCAGGCGCTTTTCAAGCTTGCCGCTGAACACGCCGCCGGTCTCGACAATCCGGATCTCGGCTTTCGCTTCGCCGGTCTTGTCGTCCACGTTGCGCCACAGGCCCACAGGGGTCATCTGTGCAAAACCGGAGACGCAAGATGCTCCCAAAATAATAGCTGTCAGCGCACGATACATAAGGACTCCAGGGCTAAAAAGCTTGAGATCTCTGAAACAACAGGCATCAGGCCAGCGCGGCGTCGGTGTCCATCAGCACCTTGCTGCCGCTGCGGGCGGTACGCATCAGCGTCGCGGTCTCGGGGAAGAGCTTGGCGAAGTAAAACCGCGCGGTCTGCAGCTTGGCCAGGTAGAAGGGGTCAGCATTGCCGGCGGCGATTTCGCGCAGTGCAACCTGCGCCATGCGGGCCCAGAAGTAACCAAACACCAGGTGGCCGGCCACACGCAGGTAATCGACAGCCGCCGCACCGACCTCGTCGGGATTCTGGAAGCCCTTGAAACCAAGCTCGGTGGTGAACTTGGTCATCTGCTCGGCCAGGACAGCCAGCGGGTTGATGAACTCGGCCATCTTCTCGTTGACGCCTTCCTCGGCAATCAGCGCGCCAATGATCTTGCCGAACTTCTTGAGCGTCGCGCCGTTGTTGCCCAATACCTTGCGGCCCAGCAGGTCCAGCGACTGGATGGTGTTGGTGCCCTCATAAATCATGTTGATGCGGTTGTCGCGCACAAACTGCTCCATGCCCCATTCCTTGATGAAGCCATGGCCGCCAAATACCTGCATGCAGGCATTGGTGGCAATGTGGCCGTTGTCGGTCAGGAAGGCCTTGACGATGGGGGTCAGCAGGGACAACACCTCACCGCTGTCCTTGCGCACTTTTTCATCAGGGTGATAGTGCTCCTTGTCCAGCAGCACCGCGCAGTAAATCGCCAACGCCCGGCCGCCCTCGGCGTAAGCCTTGGCCGTCAGCAGCATCTTGCGCACATCGGGGTGCACGATGATCGGGTCGGCCGGTTTGTCTTTGGCCTTGACCCCTGACAACGAACGCATCTGGATGCGATCCTTGGCATAAGCCAGCGCGTTCTGGTACGCCACTTCGGTCAGGCCCAAGGACTGGTTGCCCACGCCCAGGCGTGCGGCATTCATCATCACAAACATGCCTTGCATGCCCTTGTTGGGCTGGCCCACCAGCGTGCCTATCGCGCCGTCGATGACGATCTGCGCCGTGGCATTGCCGTGGATGCCCATCTTGTGCTCCAGACCGCCGCAATAAATGCCATTACGCTCGCCGGGTGTGCCGTCCGGTTTGACCATGAACTTGGGCACGATAAACAGGCTGACGCCCTTGATGCCGGGAGGCGCGTCGGTGATGCGGGCCAGCACGAGGTGGATGATGTTGTCAGCCATGTCGTGCTCACCGGCGCTGATGAAAATCTTGTTGCCGGTGATCTTGTAGGTGCCGTCGGGCTGCGGTTCAGCCTTGGTTCGCATCAGGCCCAGATCCGTGCCGCAATGGGGCTCGGTCAGGCACATGGTGCCGGTCCATTCGCCGGTGGTCATTTTTTGCAGGTAGGTTTTTTTCTGCTCATCGGTGCCATGGGCGTGCAACGCGGCATGGGCGCCGTGGGTCAGCCCGGGGTACATGGTCCAGGCCTGGTTGGCGCTGTTGAGCATCTCGTAGAAACACTGGTTGACCACCAGTGGCAAGCCCTGGCCACCAAAATCGGTGTCGCCGCTCAGGGCGGGCCAGCCGCCTTCGACGTACTTCTTGTAGGCTTCCTTGAAGCCTTTGGGCGTGGTCACGGCGTGGGTCACCGGGTCCAGCGTGCAGCCTTCTTCGTCACCGCTGATGTTCAGCGGAAGAACCACCTCGCTGGCGAACTTGCCCCCTTCTTCGAGGATGGCGTTCATGGTCTCTGCGTCGGCGTCAGCGTATTTGGCGATCGGCTTGAGTTCGTCGGTGACCTTGAGCACTTCGTGCATCACAAATTGCATGTCGCGCAGCGGTGGGGAGTATTGGGGCATGAGATCGTCCTTTTGAAGGGGATTAGATGGAAGATGAAGAAGAAGAAATGATCGATGGCACCGGCAAGGCGTCGCTGCCGTAACGCGCCAGAATGCTCTGGAAGGCCTGCAGCGTGCGCTCCATGGAGCCGGGTGTCTTGAGAAAGCGCGCTTCGTAATGCAGGGCCAGGATCAGGCCGTGGATTTCAAAGGCGATCTGGCGCTCGTCGGCGTCCTGGCGCAAATGGCCGGCCTCTTTGGCCAGCACCACGGCACGGTACATGGCGGCCAGCCAGGTTTGCACCGAGCTGGCCAGTGCGTCGCGCACCGGGCCGGGCCGGTCGTCAAACTCGACCGCGCCGCTGATGAAGATGCATCCGGACTGGAGTTCGACCGCGACACGTTTCATCCAGTTGCCAAACAGCGCCTGCACTCGCGGCAGGCCCTTGGCTTCCTTGAGGGCGGGGTAAAACACCTCCTCCTCGAAACGCGAAAAATATTCGCGGACTACGGAAATCTGCAGCTCTTCGCGCGAGCCGAAGTGGGCAAAAACGCCCGATTTGCTCATGTGCATGACTTCAGCGAGCGCGCCTATGCTCAGGCCTTCAAGGCCGATCTGCGTCGCCAGACCAAGGGCGGCATCCACAATGGCCGCCTTGGTCTGCTGGCCTTTTTGCATGCCCGACGGGCCCGCTCGTCCGCCATCCCGCTGTCCGGCGGGGCGGGCTGTCTTGGTGGGTAGTGTGGTTACAGACATGAAGTGGCGCTTAAAAAAGAACGACCGTTCTATTTTGCCGCAAAACCTCGTCTGCCCAACAAAACCGGGCAAAAAACCCGGTTTATAGAGCCCGGCGCCTAAGCCAATCGAGGGTAAACCTGAATACTGTTCAAGCGAGTTTTTGCCTGATCGCCGCTGAAAGCGCCAGCGGATCGAACGGTTTGGTGAGGTGCAGATCGAAGCCAGCGGCCAGTGCTTTTTGCCGATCGTCTTCCTGGCCCCAGCCAGTGGCTGCGATCAACAGCGGTCGGCTTCCCCAGGGCTGGGCGCGGACGTGGCGAGCCACCTCATACCCGTTGCGGCCTGGCATGCCGATATCGAGCACCAGCACGTCGGGCTGCAGCTGCCCGGCCAGCGCCATCGCCTGCAGTCCGTCGTTGGCTGTATATACAGTATGGCCGTCCAGGCGCAGCAACTCGGCTAGAACGTCCACCGCATCGCGGTTGTCGTCGGCCAGCAGCAGCGTGAGGGCATGGGTCGGCGGCGTTGCCAGGCCTGCCGCCTGCGCTGCGCCCAGCTCCGGCGCCTGCGCGCGCGCCGGCAGGGTCACCACAAAACGGCTGCCCCGGCCCGGGCCTTCGCTGCAGGCCGAGACCGTCCCGCCGTGGAGTTCCACCAAGCCCTTGACCAGGGCCAGGCCAATACCCAGCCCGCCCTCGGAGCGGTCCAGTGCCGACTGCTCCTGGGAAAACATGGTGAAAATCTTGCCGATGGTGGCCCCACTCAGGCCGATGCCGCTGTCCGTGACGCTGAACACCACGGCCTCCCCCTCAAGCTGAACGTCGAGCGCGATGCGTCCGCCCACGTCGGTGTATTTCGACGCATTGTTCAGCAGGTTGGAGAGGATTTGTGCCACCCGAACCGGGTCGGCCACCAGCTGCAGCCCGGCACTGGCAACGGTGGCGTCCAGGGCCTGTCGCTTGGCATCGGCCAGCGGCCTGGCGGTCTCCATGGCGGTTTCAACCAGATCATCGACCGATATGCGCTCTTTTTTGAGCACCAGCCGTCGCCGCGTGATGCGGGCAATGTCGATCAGATCGTCCAGCAAGTGCGCCATGTGTGCCACCTGGCGACCGATCACAGCGATGGCGCGCTCCCGCGCCTGAGTGGTCACGGCAGGCGAGGCCAGCAACTGAACCGCCGTGCGGATCGGCGCCAGAGGGTTGCGCAACTCATGCGCGAGCGTCGCGAGAAACTCGTCCTTCTGTCGGTCCGCCTCCTGCAGTATCTGGGCTGCGGCGCGGGACTCCTCGATGTCGGTGGTGGTGCCGAACCAGCGCAACACCCGGCCGCCGGCATCGAGTTGGGGTACGGCGCGGGCGTTGAACCAGCGGTAGCCCCCGTCCGCACCGCGCAAACGGTAGTCCACCTGCCAGGCCTCGTTGCCGCTGCGCACGCGTTCCCAGGTCTGCCGCGCCACCGTGCGGTCGTCCGGATGCAGAAATGCCGTCCAGCCATGACCCAACGCACTCTCGGCCGTCTGGCCGGTGTAGACCTGCCACTGCGAGTTGAAGCGCTCCAGAGAACCATCAGTCGCAGCTTCCCAGGCAATCGCGGGAATGCTGTTGGAAAAAGCCATCAAGGCCTGCTGGGTGCGCTGGAGCTCGGTCACGTCGTGGCCCTGCACAAAAACACCGGTGACAGCACCAGCCGCATCCCGCAGCGGCTGATACACGAAGTCCAGCCAGGCTTCACTGGGCGGGGCTTCACGCTCGCGGTTGATCATCACCCTGACGGCTCGCCCCACATAAGGCTCGCCCGTGGCATAGGCCTGGTCCAACAAGGTGACAAAGCCCTGGTCCACCGCTTCGGGCAAAGCCTCGGCCAGCGGTTTGCCGATCACCTCGCGAAAGCCAGTCAGCTGCAGATAGGCCTGGTTGGCTATTTCAAAAACATGGTCGGCTCCGCGCATGATCGCGATGAACCCCGGTGCCTGGCTGAACAGCGACTGCAGCCGCTCCTGTTCGGCGCTCTGGTGCCGCTCGGCCAGCACCATGGCGGTGGTTTCGGTACAGGCACAAAAAAACCCGGCCACGCTGCCATTGTCACCAAGCACGGGTGAGTAGGAAAAGGTGAACCACGTGTCTTCGTCATAACCATGGCGGCGCATCCACAGCGGCAGGTTTTCCATGAAGAAGGATTCGCCGGCCTCCACGCGCTGGACCAGCGGCACGAGATCTGCACGGATCTCGTGCCAGATATCCAGAAACGGTTGGCCCAACCCGTCCGGATGCTTGGCGCCCATGATCTGGGCATAGGCATCGTTGTACAAGGTGTACAGCGACGGACCCCAGGCCACGAACATTGGAAAGGCCGAGCCCAGCATCAGGCTCACCACCGAGCGCAGGGGTTGCGGCCAGTGTTGCGGCAGGCCCAGCGGCGAGCCGGACCAGTCCTTCTCGCGCATCAAATGCGCCACAGGCGTGTTGCCTGGAAAAATTGGCAGGTCCGGTGCGGCGCTCATCCGCCGCAGTTTACCTGCCCGGGGCCCTACAGCTTGAACGGCACCACCACCTGGCGCTGCTCGCCCAGGCCTTCGATGCCCAGGGTCATGACATCGCCCTTTTTCAGGTACAGCGGCGGCTTCATGCCCAGGCCCACACCGGGCGGCGTACCGGTGGTAATCACGTCGCCGGGCAGCAGCGTCATGAACTGGCTGCAATAGCTGACAATTTTGGCGATGCTGAAGATCATGGTCCGGGTGTGGCCGGTCTGCATGCGCTTGCCATTGAGGTCCAGCCACATCGACAGCTTTTGCGGGTTGGGCACCTCGTCGCGCGTGACCAGCCAGGGGCCCAGCGGGCCAAAAGTGTCGCAGCCCTTGCCCTTGTCCCAGGTGCCACCGCGCTCGATCTGGAACTCACGCTCGCTGACATCGTTGATGGTGCAATAACCCGCGACAAAATTGAGCGCGTCCTTTTGCGACACATACCGCGCACGGGTGCCGATCACCACGCCGAGTTCGACCTCCCAGTCGGACTTGACCGACCCCTTGGGCAGCATGACCGGATCGTTTGGGCCCTGGATGCAACTGGTGGCCTTCATGAAAACCACCGGCTCGGGCGGAATCGGCAAGCCCGATTCAGCGGCGTGGTCGGCATAGTTCAGGCCGATGGCGATGAACTTGCCGACACCGGCCACCGGGCTGCCCAAACGCGGCGAGCTCTTGACCATCGGCAGCGTGGCGGTTTTCAGTCGCCGCAATTTGGCCAGCGCGACATCACCGAGCTGGTCCGGGCCAATGTCTGCGATGACCTTGCTCAGGTCGCGCAGCTTGCCTTCTGCATCAATGAGGCCGGGCTTTTCCTTGCCGGGGTTGCCGTAACGAACGAGTTTCATGGTTTTCCTTCTGGTTAAACAAATAGATCAATACGTGGACCGACCACCGGACAGATCAAAGACCGCGCCAGTCGAAAACGAACATTCCTCGGTGCACAGCCAGCCCACCATGGCGGCCACCTCTTCGGGCGTGCCGAATCGCCCCATGGGGATTTTCGACAGCATGAAGGCAATGTGTTCGGGCGACATCTGATCGAAGATCGCGGTCTTGACGGCGGCTGGCGTCACGCAGTTGACCCGCACGCCGGTGTCGGCAAGTTCCTTGCCCAGTGACTTGGTCAGCGCAATCACCGCCGCTTTGCTGGCGCTGTAGGCGCTGGCGTTGGGATTGCCGTCCTTGCCGGCCACCGAGGCGATGTTGACAATGCGGCCGTAGTTGTTGGCGCGCAGATGCGGCGCCCATTCGCGGCAGCACAGATACAGACCGTTGAGATTGACATCGATCACCTGACGCCACTCGTCTACCGGGTAGTCCCAGAGCTTGACGTTGGGCCCGGTGACGCCGGCGCTGTTGACCAGCGCGTCCACCCGTGGCGCCATCAGCAGCGTCGCCTTGACAGCCGCCTGCACCGAGTCATGCTGCGACACGTCCACCGCCACAGCCGACGCCTTCGGTCCCAATGCAGTGGCCGCCTTTGTTGCAGCCACGTTGTCGCGGTCCCACAAGGTGACGCTGCCGCCAGACGCCATCAGGCGCTGCGCAATTGCATACCCGAGTCCTGTAGCGCCGCCGGTGACCACCGCATGCCGGCCTTTGAAGTCGAGCTGGTTCATATGGTCATGCCGCCGTCAATGTTGTAGGACTGGCCTGTGACAAAGGCCGATTCGTCGCTGGCCAGAAACACCACCAGCGGCGCAATTTCATGCGCCTTGGCGAGCCGGCCCATGGGCTGGCGCGCGACAAAGTTTTTGCGCGCTTCGACCGGGTCTTCAAACACGTTGATGCGGTCCTGCAGCGAGGGTGTGTCCACCGTGCCAGGGCAGATGCAATTGGAGCGCACGCCCTGCGTCACAAAGTCGGCCGCCACGCTTTTGGTCAGGCCGATGACAGCCGCTTTGGACGCGCCGTAGACAAACCGGTTGGGCAGCCCCTTGATGCTGACCACGCTGGCCATGCTGATGATGCTCCCGCCGCCCTTGCCGCCGTTGTTGGTCAACATGCGCGGCAGCGCCGCCTGGATGGTCCAGAACTGCGAGCGCACATTGAGGTCAAAGGCAAAGTCCCACTCGTCGTCGGTGGCCTGCAGGATCGAGCCGGCATGCACAAAACCGGCGCAATTAAACAGCACGTGAAGCGCCGGCATGCCGGCGATCAACGACTGGATGGCCGCCTTGTCGAGCACATCGAGCCGCACCGCGTGCACATTGGGCACCCCGTCATAAGCGTCCAGCAGCTTCTGGTTGACGTCGGTGGCCCAGACCTGGGCGCCTTCGGCCGCCATCGCCAATGCGCTGGCCCTGCCTATGCCCTGGCCGGCGGCGGTGACCAGCGCGGTTTTTCCTTGAAGTCTCATGGGTGTTTCCTTGTTGATGGGACAAGCCGGGCCGGCAGGACAACCCGCACAGGGTTTTGCCGGATATTGGCGCCGAGGGATTCATGGGATTATTAATTGGCCTTACCACTTGTCCAATTCTGGCTAACCCTTAATCCCTACTCCTTTCCGCCGTGCCCTTGCAAACCGTCGAACCCCAACGCCTGTATCGCCAGATTGCCGGGCAACTGCGTGCGCTGATCCTGTCGGGCGAATTTGTGGTGGGCACGCGCCTGCCCGCAGAACGGGACCTTGCACGGCAATTGGGGGTCAGCCGGCCCTCGGTACGTGAAGCCCTGATTGCGATGGAAGTCGAGGGTTGGGTCGAGGTGCGCACAGGGTCCGGGGTGTATGTGCTGGACCGCAGCAGCCAGGCGGCTGCGGCCGCTGCCAGCCAGCCGCAGATCGCCGCGGACGAATGGGGACCGTTGGAGCTGATACGCGCGCGCCGGGTGATTGAAGGCGAAATTGCCTCGATCGCGGCGCTGCAGGCCAAACGCAAACACATCAGCGCGATGTGCAAGGCGCTGGAAGTCATGAAAAAAGACGCCGGGCGCGGCGTGTTGCCGCTGGAAGGAGATAGAGCCTTCCACACCGCGATTGTCGAATCGTCGGACAACGTCGTGCTGATCGAAACCGTGCAGCGCTTCTGGGACTCGCGGCGCGGACCGCTGTTTGAGCGCCTCGGCGGCTACTTTGAAAACCTGGAGTCCTGGAGCGCCGCCATCAGTGAACACGAGGCGATCCTGCAAGCGGTGCGCAATCACGACGCCGCAGCCGCCCGTCTGGCCATGCATGCCCACATGGACAACTCGCACACCCGTTTCAGCGTGAGCTGGCGCCAGGCGCGGCAACTCAAAGAGCCCTTCGCCAGTCTGGCGAACGCCGGATGACCCATGAACTGCGGTGCACGGCTGGCATGTGCATCGTTTCCCTTTGAAAGCCAGTAAACCACCCCAAGAGGAGACACCATGAAAGCACTGACAAGAAAGCAATTTGCTCTTAAAACAATAGCTGCTTGCGCAATACTGGCGGGGGCTATAGCCCCTTTTGGCATTGCAAATGCGCAGACCAAACTGAAATGGGCACACGTCTATGAAACCTCCGAGCCCTACCACAAGTGGTCGGTCTGGGCCGGCGAGGAGTTCAAGAAACGCACCAACGGCAAATACGAAATCCAGGTTTTTCCAGCTTCCAGCCTGGGCAAGGAAAGCGACATCAACCAGGGCCTGCAGCTGGGCACGGTGGACATCATCCTGACCGGCGCCTCCTTTGCCTCCAACTCCTACCCCCGCCTGGCCGTCAGTTACTACCCCTTCACCTTCCGCGATGCCGACCATGTGATCGCCTACGGCAAGAGTGACGTCTTCAAGGAACTGACCGAAGGCTACAAAAAAGCCACGGGCAACACGGTGACTGCCCTGACCTATTACGGTGCGCGCCACGCCACCAGCAACAAGCTGTTCAAGAACTGCGACGAGATGAAGGGCATCAAGATGCGCGTGCCCGACTCGCCGGCCTACACCGCGCTACCACGCGCCTGCGGCGCCAACCCGACGCCGATTGCCTTTGCCGAGGTCTACCTGGCACTGCAGAACGGCACCGTGGACGCGCAGGAGAACCCGCTGCCGACCATTGAAGCCAAGAAGTTTTTTGAGGTGCAAAAACACATCATCCTGACCGGCCACATCGCCGATGCGCTGTTGACCGTGGTGGCTCCCAGCCTGATGGGCAAGCTGACGCCGGCCGAGCAGAAGATCCTGTCTGATGTGACGCAGGAAGCGGCCGTGAACGCCACCAACGACATCCGCAAGCGCGAAGGCGAGTTGGTGGAAGAGTTCAAGAAGAAAGGTATCAATGTGGTCACGGTGGACCGCAACGACTTCCAGCAACGCGTGCTCAAGGCCATCACCTTCGAGTCCATGAAGCTGGACAAGAAGGACTGGGACCGCGTCGTAAGTATCAAATAACCCCCCGAAGCGGCTCACTGGCGTGAGCCGACTCCCCCCAGGGGGCGACACCCGTGGCCCGGCAAAGCCGGTTCCACGGTGTCCCTGGGTTAACAGGCACTTGCAGGCACATCCTTATGACCCCATCCATTGACGACATGGCCCCGGTAATGGGCGACGACGGCGAGTTCCACGCGCAGGACGAAACGGTGGACCTTTCCGGCACGACGCTCGAAGGCTGGGTGGCGCTGGGCTTCTTCTGGATCCTGGGACTCACGGTTTTCTACCAGTTCTTCACGCGTTATGTCATGAACGACTCGGCCGCCTGGACCGAGGAGATCGCGCGTTACCTGCTGATCGCGGTGGTCTTCACGGGCGCCACCATCGGCGTGGTGAAAAACAACCACATCCAGGTCGATTTCTTCTACAAGTTCATGCCCAGGCGCCTGGGGCGCGCAATGGCCACCACGGTTGACCTGATGCGCATCGGCTTTTTTGCAGCCGCCACCGTGCTGACGGGCATGATGATGCTCAAACTGGGCAGCAACTCGCGCATGACCATGGTCGATCTGCCGATGAACTGGGTGTATGGCATCTGCATGCTGGGTTTTGCCGCCATGGCTTTCCGATCGGTCCAGGTCGCCCTGTTTCACCGCCGCCGCGGCTACTCCGTCCTGGAGCGTCCCGAGTCCTCGATGGACGACCAATAAGCAAGCCCACTTCATGCTCAAAATCATTTTTCTCCTGCTCATGAGCGGCGGCATCCCCGTCGCCATCGCCATGGCCGGCTCTTCGCTGATCTACATCTGGTGGACCGGCAACCTGCCCAGTTTTGTGGTGATCCACCGGATGGTCAGCGGCATCGACAGCTTTCCGCTGCTGGCGGTGCCCTTTTTCATCCTGGCTGGCAACCTGATGAACAACGCCGGCATCACCAACCGCATCTACAACTACGCACTGGCGCTGGTCGGATGGATGAAAGGAGGCCTGGGACACGTCAACGTGGTCGGCTCGGTGGTGTTTGCCGGCATGAGCGGCACGGCCATTGCCGACGCCGCCGGTCTGGGCACCATCGAGATCAAGGCCATGACGGACCATGGCTACAGCAAGGAATTTGCAGTCGGCGTGACGGCGGCCTCGGCCACGCTGGGGCCCATCATTCCCCCCAGCCTGCCGTTTGTGATCTACGGCATGATGGCCAACGTGAGCGTGGGCGCGCTGTTCCTGGCCGGTATCCTGCCCGGCGCGCTGCTGGCCCTCCTGATGATGCTGACGGTGGCTTACTTCGCCCACAAGAACGGCTGGGGCGGCGACATCCAGTTCGAGTGGCCACGCGTCATCAAGGCTTTGTCCGAGACCCTGGTCGTCGCCGGTTGGCCGCTGATGCTGTGGCTGCTGATCGTCAAGGCCGGGTTTCCAGCGCAGATCACGGTGTTCGCCGGGCTGATCGTCCTGTTCGCAGCAGACCGGTTCTTCAGGTTCCAGGCGGTGCTGCCCATCATGACACCCGTGCTGCTGATAGGCGGCATGACGACGGGTATCTTTACGCCCACCGAAGGCGCGATTGCCGCCTGCCTCTGGGCCATGGTGCTGGGTTTTGCCTGGTACCGCACGCTGAACTGGAAGATGTTCGTCAAGGTCTCGCTGGACACGGTCGAAACGACGGCCACCGTGCTGTTCATCGTTGCGGCCGCCAGCATCTTCGGCTGGATGCTGACTGCCACCGGTGTCACGGCCGCGATCTCGGAGTGGGTGCTGGGTTTCACCAAGGAACCCTGGGTGTTCCTGCTGCTGGCCAACCTGTTGATGCTGTTTGTCGGCTGCTTCCTGGAGCCGACGGCGGCCATCACGATCCTGGTGCCCATCCTGGTGCCGATCTGCCAGCAGCTGGGCATAGACCTCGTGCATTTCGGGCTGGTCATGGTGCTCAACTTGATGATAGGCCTGCTGCATCCACCCATGGGCATGGTGCTATTCGTGCTGGCGCGGGTGGCCAAGCTGTCCGTGGAGCGAACCACCATCGCCATCCTGCCCTGGCTGGTGCCGCTGCTGGGTTCGTTGGCGATCATCACTTACTTTCCCACGCTGGTTCTGTGGTTGCCGAAGATGTTTTACTGAGACATGGTGGACAAGAGCAACACACCTGTACCGAGGCGGAAGGCGTTGATTTGCTTTACGCCGATCAGACCTGGTGGGGCGCATGCCGCCGCAGCGCCCAACTGCGCGGCTGTCCTCCGGCCTGCGGCCTCCTCCTTGATGCCGCTGCGCCGAGCGCCGCACCGACATGATCCTGGCGGCTGGCCGTGTTTCCGGGCCACGCCAACCAACTCGATAGCCAGCCCGGGAGGCCGGAGCGGATAGCGCAGCGAAATCAAGGAGGAGCAGCGGCCTTGGTACTGCGAACCGGAAGTATCGAAACATGAAAGCGTGTCTTCACACCCAATGCCGCGTTGCAACCCTTGCGAAGGCGACCTGCCTTCGCTTCGGATTGCGCCTTGCCTTGAGCGCGAATCCACCACTTTCATTTTGTTCCGCTATTCCCAGTTCTCAGTACCGCCACGCGGGGGACATTCGCGGAGCTATCCGCTCCGGCTCCCAGGCCAGCACTGAATTAACCATCTCCCGGAATTAGAAAACTCACAACACAACTGACATCAACCCCATGACCCCTTTCATCAGACTCCACAAAGACGACGACGTTGTCATCGCACGAACCCAACTCATAGGCGGCACCTCGATTGAAAGCATCACCACCAGAGGCCTGATTCCGCCCGGACATAAAGTGGCGGCACGCGCTTTGAACACGGGCGATGCCGTCAGGCGCTACAACCAGATCATCGGTTTTGCCAGCAAGCCGATTGCGCCCGGCGAGCATGTACACACGCACAACCTGGACATGGGCCCGGACAAGGGGGACTTCGCGCGCGACTATGCCTTCGGCGCCGACGTCAAGCCCGCGCCGGCGCGGCGTGAAGCCAGCTTCATGGGCATCAAACGCGCCGACGGCCGCGTGGCGACACGCAACTACATCGGCGTATTGACCAGCGTGAACTGCTCCGCCACCGCAGCGCGGGCCATTGCCGACCACTTCTCGCGCCAGACCAACCCCTTGGCCCTGGCGGCCTTTCCGAATGTCGACGGCGTGGTCGCGCTCACGCACGGCACCGGCTGCGGCATGGACGACAAGGGCATGGGCATGCAGATCCTGGAGCGCACCCTCACCGGTTATGCCACCCACGCCAACTTCGCGGCGGTGCTGGTGGTCGGGCTGGGCTGCGAAGCCAACCAGATCAACGCCTGGCTGGCGACCGGCAACCTCAGCGAAGGCGACAACTTCCGCGTCTTCAACATCCAGGACACCGGCGGCACGCGCAAGACGGTGGACAAAGGCATCGGGCTGATTAACGAGATGCTGCCCCGCGCCAATGCAGTGCAGCGCGAGCCCTGCAGCGCGTCCCACATCACCATCGGCCTGCAATGCGGCGGCTCGGACGGCTACTCGGGCATCAGCGCCAACCCGGCCCTGGGCGCGGCGGTTGACCTGCTGGTGGCGCATGGCGGCACGGCCATCCTGTCGGAAACGCCCGAGGTGTATGGCGCCGAACATTTGCTGACGCGCCGCGCGGTGCGGCGCGAAGTCGGTGAAAAACTGGTCGAGCGCATCAAGTGGTGGGAGCACTACACCGAAATCAACGGCGGCGAAATGAACAACAATCCCTCGCCGGGCAACAAGGCCGGCGGCCTCACCACCATTCTTGAAAAATCGCTGGGCGCGGTAGCCAAGGGCGGCACCAGCAACCTTGAAGCAGTGTACGAATACGCCCAGCCGGTGGACACACATGGCTTTGTCTACATGGACACCCCGGGCTACGACCCGGTCAGCGCCACCGGGCAGGTGGCGGGCGGTGCCAACCTGATCTGCTTTACCACCGGCCGCGGCTCGGCCTATGGCTGCGCGCCCTCGCCTTCGCTGAAACTGGCCACCAACTCGGCGTTGTGGCGCAAGCAGGAAGAAGACATGGACATCAACTGCGGCGAGATCATCGACGGCGCCAGCACCGTGGCCGAGATGGGGCAACGCATCTTCGAGCTGGTGCTGGCGACGGCCTCCGGCGAAAAAAGCAAAAGCGAAGCGCACGGCTACGGGCAAAACGAATTTGTGCCCTGGCAGGTCGGCGCAGTGATGTAGGTACCTGTACGCTCCACATGTGCGTCATTGCAGGCTTGACCCGCAATCCATGCCACACGAACTCCCGCCGCGAGCGAATGCGCATGGATCCCGGATCGAGTCCGGGATGACCGCCAACGGTCGCGGCCTGTCATGAATGATGAAACACGCAATACCATGCAAAAAACACTTGAAGCCCACGCCCTGCAAGCGCAAGTAGCTACTGTTTTGATAGCGGCTGGCAGCGCCGTCGAAGAGGCGGCCAGCGTCGCTGCAAACCTGGTGATGGCCAACCTGAGCGGCCACGACTCGCACGGCGTCGGCATGTTGCCGCGTTACGTCGAGGCGGTGCTCGAAGGCGGGCTCAAACCCAACACCGGTATCAAGGTAGTGCTGGACACTGGCTCGCTGCTCACGCTGGACGGCCAGCGCGGCTACGGCCAGATCGTCGGCGAGCAGGCCATGGTCCTGGGCATGGCGCGCGCCAAAACCCACGGCAGCTGCATCATGACGCTGGCCAATGCCCACCACCTCGGGCGCATCGGGCATTTCGCCGAGATGGCGGTGGCCCAGGGCCTGGTCTCGCTGCATTTTGTCAACGTGTTGTCGCGCCCGGTGGTCGCGCCTTTTGGCGGCGCCGACGGGCGTTATGGCACCAACCCCTGCTGCATCGGTGTACCTCTCGCAGGACGCGACCCATTTGTGCTTGACTTTGCCACCAGCCGGGTGGCACAGGGAAAAATGCGCGTCGCCCACAACGAAGGCCGGCGCGTGGAGCCCGGCACGCTGATTGACGAGTTGGGCCGGCCCACGACCGACCCCGGGGTGGTGGTGGTGCCGCAAAGCAATGGCCTGTTTGGCGCGTTGCTGGCCTTTGGCGAACACAAGGGTTACGGCATGGCCGTGGCCTGTGAGCTGCTCGGAGGCGCGCTGACCGGCAGCGGCACCTGGCACAAACCGACCGACCCGGCCGTGCGCGCGGTGGTCAACGGCATGCTGACCATCCTGATCGATCCGGTCAGGCTGGGCACACAAGCGGCGTTTGAGCAGGAAGCGCTGGCGTTTGTGGACTGGCTCCGGGCCGGGCCGGTGGCACCGGGCTTTGAAGCGGTACAGATTGCCGGTGACCCGGAGCGCGCCTGCCGGATGCAGCGCGAACGGGAAGGCATCGCCGTTGATGCCCAGACCTGGAAAGAAATCGTGGCGGCAGGCGCCAGAGTAGGCGTGAGCTTGCCCGACCGGGACGGTTTAACCCAAAACTAGGCATCAAATCGGGCTCTGGCCCTTGTGGAGCGGTCTCTGACAGCGCCTGTTTTGATAGCGTCGAGGCTCAGCCCAGCAGCCTGCCCAGGCTGGCGTCGAGGTGTTCGGTTGGCAGGCGCTTGAAGCCCGAACGTGAAAAACGCTGCAGCCGGCCCATCATGAAAGCCACGACGACCGAGGCTTGGACCTGCGCCTGCACCGTGGGCATGGCCGCGCCGTCAGACACAGCGTCCTCGCGCAGGTTTTGCTTGAGGCTGGCTTCGAGCTTGTCGAAGAACTGATTCATGCGCTCCTGCAGGCGTTCGTTTTCAAACACCAGTGCGTCGCCAGCCATGACGCGGGTCATGCCGGGGTTTTTTTCAGCGAACTGCAGCAGCATGACGACCAGCTTGCGGGTGCGCACCGCCGGATCAGTCTCGCGCTCGGCAATCTGGTTGACCAGCGTGAACACGGTCTGCTCGATGAACTCGATCAGCCCCTCAAACATCTGCGCCTTGCTCGCGAAGTGGCGGTACAGCGCCGCTTCGCTGACATCCAGCCTTGACGCCAGCGCCGAGGTCGTGATGCGCTCTGAGCCGGGCTGCTCAAGCATGGTCGCCAGTGCCTGCAGGATCTGCACGCGGCGCTCACCCGGCTTGGGCCGCTTGCGCGGCGCGGAGGCTGCAGGGGACTCGGGACTTACTTCGGACTCGAACTCAGACATAGGTGGCTTTGTAAGAGATGTTTCAAAAAGACCAGGCAACTGCTGTGGATTCTCGCACAGCTTAAAACGCGTTCCGCTGGGCGTGCGTGGGGTTTGACCCGATGCCTGCGGCAGCGCGCCCTGCTCAGGCCGTCAGTTGCATCAGCAGCCGTACACGCAGACCGGCCCCCCGGCCCCCTTCGGCCTTGCCGCCGGACTGGAGCGTCAGTTGCGCGTGGTGCAGGCGCGCGATCTCGTCGGCAATGGCCAGGCCCAGGCCGTTGCCCTCGCCTGCGGTGCCGGGCGCACGGTAAAACCGCTCCAGCGCGCGGGAACGCTGGTCGGGTGGAATGCCTGGCCCGTCATCCTCGACCTCAAGAAACACCTGGGCCTGCCCCGACGCCGGGTGGTCCTGCCGGCCGCAGCGCAAGGTGACGGTGCCGCCGGGCGGGGTGTATTTCACCGCGTTGTCCACCAGATTGCCCAGCAGCTCACGCAGCATCCATTCGTGGCCCGCCACCTGGGCGAAACCGGTCTCCAGCCCGAGATCAATATTTTTGGCGGCCGCAGCGTCCAGTGCAGGCCCAGCACGGACTCGCACAGGTCTTTCAGGTTCACCCGCTGCGGCGGCTGGCTGGCCATGCTGGAGGCATCAGCGCGCGACAGGGCGAGCAGCTGGTTGGCCAGCTGCGAGGTGCGCCGGGTGGCGCTGCGCAGGCCGATGATTTTTTCCGCCGACAGCGTGAGTTGACCGCCTGCGGCGGGTGCACCGGCGGCCTGGGCCCAGGCCTCCACCTGGGCCTGCAGCCCGGCCAGTGGCGTGCGCAACTGGTGGGCGGCATCGGGCACAAAGCGGCGCTGGCCTTCGGCCTGGTCGTTGACCAGCGCAAACAGGCGGTTCAGCGAGGTCACCAGCGGCTGGACTTCGGCCGGCGTGGTTTGCGGATCAATCGCGCTGAGGTCGCGTGGAGAGCGGCGCTCAACCGCTTCCTTGAGGGCCAGCAGAGGCCTGAGCGCGCGGGTCACCGCCCAGTTGACAGTCAAACCGGCCGCTAGCACCAGCATCAGGTTGGGCAGCAAGACCTTGAGCAGCACCGAGCAGACCCATTGCTGGCGGGCGTCAGAGCCGTCGGCCAGCTGCAGGATCAGGTCGCCGGCGACGGTTTTGACACGCTGCGCGACGATGCGGTAAGTCACGCCTTTGTCTTCCCTGTCGTGGAATTCCGGCTCGCGCGTGGCGGGCAGCAACAGCAGCCGGCGCTGCAGGCCGGAGCGCATCGCCTGTGGCAGTCCAGGGGCGCTGCCTGGGGGCGGACTCAGCGGCACGCTCCCGCCCTATTTGCTGGCCGCACCGCCGGTGCCAATGGGCGGGGTGCCGACCAGCTCCAGCCGGTCGCCAAAACCACGGATGGAGCGCAGCCCGACACCGTGCGGCTCCAGCTTGCCGCGCAGGCGCGAGATATAAACCTCGATGGCATTCGGCGTGATCTCCTTGTCCCAGCCGGTGAGCGCGGCAAGCAGCTTTTCCTTGCTGGCCGGCTTGGGCGCGTGCACCAGCAAATACTCCATCACCGTCCATTCGCGCGGGCCCAGCTCGATCAGCTGGCCGTTGGCGCTGGCCTGGCGATTGGCGGAGTCCAGCTTCAGCGGCCCAAAACCCAGGACGGCGCTGGTGGTCGCCTGGGAGCGGCGCAGCAGCGCACGCAGGCGGGCCAGCAGTTCGGGCAACTCAAAGGGCTTGGCCATGTAGTCGTCGGCGCCCAGATCAAGCCCCTGCACGCGGTCTTCCAGGGCATCACGGGCTGTCAGGATCAGCATCGGCATCGCCAGGCCGCGACCACGCAAGCGCCGCGTCAGCTCCAGGCCATCGATGCCGGGCAGGCCGATGTCGAAGATGGCAGCGTCAAAACTCTCGCCGGCCAGTACCTCCTCGGCACGCTCGGCGCTGCCGACCCAGTCCACCGCGTAACCGGCGCCACAAAGCCCCAGCTTGATGCCGCTGGCCAGCATGACGTCGTCTTCAACCAGTAAGAGTCGCATGGGGTGCCTTTGAGAAGCTTGCCTTGCTCCCTCTCCCTTTGGGAGAGGGTCAGGGTGAGGGTCTCTTGGTGCGCGGCCCCTCACCCCTGCCCTCTCCCAGAGGGAGAGGGAGAAAATATCAATGACTGCGGATCATGGTGCCGTAGGCCTGATCGGTCAGGATTTCAAGCAGCATGGCGTGCGGCACACGCCCGTCAATGATGTGCACCGCGTTCACGCCGCTTTTGGCCGCATCCAGCGCGCCTTCTATCTTGGGCAACATGCCACCCGAGATGGTGCCGTCGGCAAACAGCTCGTCAATCTCGCGCGCGCTCAGGTCGGTCAGCAACTCACCAGCCTTGTTCAGCACACCAGGCGTGTTGGTCAGCAGCACCAGCTTTTCAGCCTTGAGCACAATGGCCAGCTTGCCCGCCACCACATCGGCGTTGATGTTGTAACTTTCGTTTTGCTCACCAAAACCGATCGGGCTGATCACGGGGATGAAGGCGTCGTCCTGCAGCGCCTTGACCACGCTGGGGTCGATGCCAACGATATCGCCGACATAACCAATGTCGTGCTCTCTCGCAGGGTCGTCCTTGTCCACCATCTTGAGCTTCTGCGCGCGGATCAGCCCACCATCCCGCCCGGTCAGACCCACCGCCTTGCCACCCGCCTGGTTGATCAGGCCGACAATGTCCTGCTGCACCTGGCCAGCGAGCACCCACTCGACCACTTCCATGGTCTCTTCGTCGGTCACCCGCATGCCCTGGATGAACTGCCCTTTTTTGCCAAGCCGGTTCAGCGCCGCCTCGATCTGCGGCCCGCCGCCGTGCACCACCACCGGGTTCATGCCCACCAGCTTGAGCAGCACCACATCCTCGGCAAAGTCCGCCTGCAAGGCAGGGTCCGTCATGGCATTGCCGCCGTACTTGATGACCAGGGTTTTGCCGTGGAACTTGCGGATATAAGGCAGCGCCTGCGCCAGGATCTCGGCCTTGTCGCGCGGGCCTACGTGGGACAGGTCGGGGTCGGTGGTAGAGGAGGAGGAGGAGGTCGTCATAGCGGCTCGCCTTGGATAAAGCTTGGATAAAAAACAAACAACCGTGAATTGTGCCGCATGCACGCCACAGAGGCCTGAATACGTCAACTCGGCTGGTATCCCTGCACATGACGCTTGAGCATGGCCTTGATGGCTTCGACATCATTGGCCTGCGCGGCGAGCCAGAAGGCTTGCAATTCGGGGGCCAGCTCCGACCATGGCAGGCAGGGCTCATGGGCTTTCATGATGCGCGGGTGCACGGTGGGTTCCGGGTTGTCACCGATCAGCAGTTCTTCGTAGAGTTTTTCACCCGGCCGCAAGCCGGTGATCCTGATCGGGATATCCCCGGTGATCGATCCTTCCTCGCGCACAGTCAGACCTGAGAGCTCGATCACGCGGCGGGCCAGATCCAGTATTTTTACGGGCGCACCCATGTCGAGCACAAAAACATCTCCGCCCAAGGCCATGGCACCCGCCTGCAACACCAGTTGAGCTGCCTCGGGAATGGTCATGAAATAGCGAGTTACCTCGGCGTGGGTCACCGTCAGCGGACCGCCCTCAGCCAGTTGCCTGCGAAACAGCGGCACCACGCTGCCGCTGGAGTCAAGCACATTGCCAAAGCGCACCATCGTGAAACAGGTCTGGTTGGCATGCAGGCCATCGGTCCACTGGTTGTTGTCAAAAAATGCCGGCGCGCCGTCGCCCGCAAGCGCTTGCAGCACCAGCTCGGCCATGCGTTTGCTGGCGCCCATGACATTGGTGGGCCGCACCGCCTTGTCCGTCGAAATCAGGACAAACCGTCGTACTGAGTTCTCCAGCGCCGCACGCGCCATGTTGAGCGTGCCAAACACGTTGTTCACAATCCCTTCACCGGCATTGCCCTCCACCATGGGCACATGTTTGTAGGCTGCAGCGTGATAGACAATGGCGGGCTGGTACAGCTTGCACAAGGCTGACATACGCGCATGGCTGACGACACTTCCGAGCAGCGGTACCAGTTCAATGGGCTCTTGTGCCGAAAGCCCGCCGGCCGAACACAGGGCCTGAAGCTCCTGGTGAATCGCGTAAAGGCCAAACTCGCTATGGTCCACCAGCAGCAACTGGCGCGGCCGCTGCAAAACAATCTGGCGGCACAACTCGCTGCCGATACTGCCGCCCGCACCCGTGACCAGCACCACCTGACCCATCAGGTCGCGCGCGAGCAGCTCGGTGTCGGGCGGCACGGGTGTTCGGCCCAACAGATCTTCGACATCCAGCTCACGAAAATCACGCACTGTCACGCGTCCGCTGGCCAGGTCTCCCCAGGCCGGCAAGGTACGTATGTGCACCGGCAGGCCGCGCAAACTTTCGATAATGCTGTTGCGCCGCTCCCTCGACGCGCTGGGCAAGGCCAGCAAGATGTCGGTGACCTGATACCGGGCTACGACTGCGGGCACCTCACCCGGCCCACACACCGGCGTGCCATTGATGCTGCGCCGCATTTTTGATGCGTCGTCGTCAATAAAACCCATCAACTTGTACTGGCCGGTGATGCCAATGGCCGCGGCGGTCTGCACGCCGGCGTTGCCCGCGCCATAAATCAGCAAACGCCCCTCCACTTGGCGCGCCATCCGACCGGGGTCCGACAACCAGAACCGTGCCGACGCGCGGCTGACGCCGACCAGCACCAGAAACATGAGCGGCTGCAACAAACCAACGGTTCGCGGTATGCCGGGCCACTGCTGCCACTGCAACAGGGCAAAAAGCGACACCCCATACACCGCTATCGCCTGTGCCGTCGCCACCAAAGCGGCCAGTCCGGTGTACCTGAAAATCGCGCGGTAAAGCCCGAATTTGATGAATACCGGGATGGCCAGCGCCGGCGCCAGGGCGTACGCTACCCATTGCATGCCCGAAGGCCAGTGCGGCGTATCCAGCCGCAGCGAAAACGCCATCCACATCGACACCACCGCCATGACCGTATCCAGCACCATGACCAGCAGCCATTTGGTCCAGCGCGACCAGCCGAGGACCTGGCTACGCATGGGCGTTTGCCAACGAGAGTGGGCAGCAAAGACACTTCCCGCCTTTCCAAACTTGGACGCTGTCCAGGGTTTGCTTCCCTGATTTCATACTTTGATCAACCCATCTTCCCATTCATTGACGCTTCACCACTCCCGTCGCCGCCCGGCCCGTGACGCTGCGGACTGTGAAAGCGGTCAAACCAACAAGACCCGCGCCGACCCACGGGAAACATCACCGAAGCAGGCATCGTACAGGGATGCGCTGAACACGCCAGACACGGTCAGCGCAAGCAGCGGCAACGGGCCCGCCTTCAATGGGAAACGCCGTCACGCCGCAGCACTTTCACAAAAGTGAGCCAGACAATACGCATGTCAAACCACAGCGACTGCCGCTGCAGGTACTCGACATCGAGCTTCACCTTGTCGGGTATGGGCAATTCATCCCGTCCGTTGATCTGCGCCCAACCCGTGAGCCCAGGCACCAATGCATGCACGCCAAACCGCGTGCGTCGTTCAATCAGGTCGTACTGGTTAAAGAGCGCTGGCCGGGGGCCCACAAAGCTCATGTCGCCGACCAGGATGCTCCAGAGCTGAGGCAACTCGTCCAGGCTGCTCTGACGCAGGAAACTGCCCACCGGCGTCAAGTGCACCTTGGGGTCGGCCAGCAAGTGCGTGGCCAGTGCCGGCGTACCCACCCGCATGCTGCGGAATTTGGGCATTTTGAAAATCCGGTTGTTGCGCCCGACTCGGTCGGACCAATACAAGGCCGGTCCGGGAGACGTCAAGCGCACAAGCGCCGCCAACAGCAACACCGGCACGCCAAAAACCAGCGCAGCAGTCAACGCCAGCAGCAGATCAACGACCCGCTTCACGCCCATAACCCTTCACGGCCTGCTTCAAGCCCTGGTTCAGCGTGAGTGGCGGGCGCCAGCCTAACAGCCGCTGTGTTTTTTCAATGTCCAGCTGCAAAGACCCCCACAGGCGCCCGGCCACATCCTGCCTGCCCACGATCGCCGCCGCCAGCCGGAGACAAGGCGTCGGCACAGAGAGCAAACGCGCCGGGTGGCCCATGGCTTGCCCCGTGCGGCGCAACAGCTCCGGGGTGGAAACATCCTCGCCATCAGAGACCAGAAAGGTCTGATTGGTTGCAGCGGGATGCGTGATACAGAGCACGATCAGATCGACCAGGTTGTCGAGCGCCACCAGACTGCGCCGGTTATGAATAGCGCCCAGGGGCAACGGTATTCCGCGCTGTAGCAGGCGCATCATGGAGGCAAAGTTGGCTTTCACGCCAGGGCCATAAACAAGCGGGGGGCGGATAACAACAAGTTCCATGCCTGTCTGCAAAGCGATTTGATGCAATCCCTGCTCTGCCTCAAACTTGGACAGTCCATAAGGGTCCTGCGGCGCAGGCGTGTCGTCGGCACGGTAGGGCACGCCCGGTTGGGTTGCCTCACCGTTCACCTTGATCGAGCTCAGAAACACGAATCTGCGAACACCTGCTGCCGCCGCCTGCCTCGCGAGGTTCAAGGTTCCTTCCACATTGACCTTTCTGAACTCCGCCAGTGGATGTGCCGCGACCTCCTGCATGACATGGACCCGTGCCGCCAGATGCACCACGACCTCACAACCCGTCAGCGCAGCCTGCCAGGGGGTAAGGCCGTCAATATCGCCCACTGCGCAGGGCTCAACCCCCGCAAGCCGGCCATGTGGCAAGCGGGTTGTGCCACGCACGCCCATTCCACGCACAACGGCTTGCGCACACAAAGCCTGACCCAGGAAACCATTCGCGCCGGTAATCATAATCTGGCATGGACTCATCGCCGACGATTCCCCACGAAACACAAGGCCACACATGACAGGGCGAATATCATTCTGTCTCTCGGCCGTCGCCTGCACTGTCCCGCATGAAGGGCAAGCCACAGCAATCCCATGACGCGTCCGTCAGACCACCGGTTTACAAACGGGTCTTCTGACAATCCGGTCAGACGCGCCGTCAACACAGACTGGCCCAAAGCCCACCCCCCCAGGACTTTTTCAACTCGGTGAATAGAAGCACGCCATCCGGCGTTCACCCCTACCTGGTTATGTCGGTGCTGCCGGTAAAGCATCCCGGCGCGTTCATCAATCACCCAGCGATAACCCTTTGCGCGGGCGAAAGCATACAAAAACCAATCGTGCAACCCCAGCCCCTGCACTTCTTCCGAACGCGCGTGCAGCAGCGCCTGCACGGCCTGCACAAGCCCCGTTCGGATCACATACGTGCAGCCCGGTCCAGCGGCCTCAAACAGGAAGTCCCAGCGCACCTGGGGTTGGGCCTTCCTGATCAGCACCCTCCGCCCCGAAGGCCAGAACGCCAACACGTTGCTCGAGTATGCGTCCGATTCCGAGCGCAAGATCTCTTGATGAGCCCGTATCAGTTTGTCGACAAACCAGATATCGTCCTGATCAGCGAGCGCCACATAGTCAAAGCCGGAGACGTCCACATCCCGCAACAGCCGGAAAAAGTTAGGCGCTGCGCCGCCAAAATGCGATCCGTGCGGGAGCACGGTGATACGTGGCTCCCGCATTGCAGCCTGGTCCATCCAGTCCTCTGTCCCATCGGAAGAGGCATCCACGCTGACGAAAACCCTGACGTCAACGTGCTGCTGCGCGAGGATGGAGTCCAATTGCTCGGGCAACCAGCGAACGCCATTAAACGCAGCAAGGCAAACGGCAAACGCAGGTGTCGGAGAGACATCCTGAATCATGCCGGTGCGGTACCAACAGTGCAAATCTGATTCATCAAATTGCGATCATCATGCCAATGGCCCTTCTGACCGATGGATGGCGTCATGCCAAAACACTTGTTTCAGGTTTCATTTTCACCATGCGTTGCGCGCTATAGCTTCCGGCTTCCGTACCGTCCCCGGAGAGCATCAAATATTCCTGCTGCCACGCTTTTAATGGATAAATAGGGTTTTTCGTCAACCATCGGCAATGTCAGCACCCGCAGCAGCAATCCAATCATCAACCTCACCTTGAACGCATTGGGGACGTACGACCGGGACACACAATACAAACAATTCCGGAAGTAATAATAGCGGCGAAGCGGGCTGTATTTCAGGATAGTGAAGCCAAACCACATGACAGGGCCTGCCTCTGAAAGCTCGTGTTTCATCTTCACGTCAAAGCAGCCGTAATGGGAATACCCGCTCTTTCTCGACCGGAGGCACCACTCGGTGTCCACGAAATCAATAAACAGCAACTCATTGAATTTCAGATCGTCGGCCCACATGGAGGTGGGTACCAGCATGCCGGAGGTAATCAACACATCAGCCCTGACCAGGGATTTCTCGGCAGCGAAGTATTCCTTAACCACCTTCCAGCCCTCTTCACGATAAAAAGGAAAGTCAAAATGCCCGTTACGGCCATCATAAAAAGAAGGTCCGATCGCGCCAGTCTTCTGGCCCAGGCCGGCTGCCGAAGACAGCGCGAACCACTGGTGCATCAACCCGGCCACATGGCCCGCCTCCGGGCTGCTGTCCTGATCGAAGGTCACTACAAAATCAGCCTGGTCGGCCACCGCCTGCCGAAACCCTTCATTCAGCGCTACAGCAACTCCGCTGTTTTTTTCAAAATCGAAAATGATGACGGTCTTTATGCTCAACAACTGGCTTCGCACGTCTTCGTTCAGGCCTCCATTGTTCAGCAACAGCACCCTCGTCACCTGTTCGGCAAGCCTGCGAACCAGGTCCAGCAACGGACCTGCGGTGGGTTGAAAGCAAACAACAAGCCCCCAAACAATCGGTTCAACGCGCTCTTGTGGAGCGACTGATGTCGCGGGCTCAGGCAGCGGAGAGTCCTTCCCGCTGGTAAAGCCGGATGAAGCACGGGTTTTGGCCAGCCCTGTGAGTCGGAACAGCTTGCGCAGCCCGACAAGGAATAATCGGCGGCTGAACTTGACCCAGGAATAGTCAGTTAAAAAGACCGCGCCCAAATAAGGGATACGCCGCTCGCGGTACAAAATCGCGTAGTTGACCAACTCGCTGCGCTGCATGGCCCAGAGATCGGCACTCAAGCCGGAATCCCCGAACATATTTTTGTAAATATAAGCCAATGGCAGCGAAGTCTTGGCTATGACCAAACCTGAGGTGGCCACTTGCATCAGGAATAAATGGTCCTCCATGTGGCGTTTGCCCGAAAAAAAGCGATGCGGCAAATCCCGGCGGAACATGAAGGACGGCGTAACGAAAGGGTTCTTCAACAGCACGGGCAATACCCGCAATTGCTGGAACACTGCGTCATCCAGCACTGCGGGCGCAGGCACAACATCGACCTGTTCGTACCCGTGGCCCGACACGGCAATATCCGGCCGCGACGCCATGAACCTGTATTGCAATTCAATCTTGCGCGGATGCCATGAATCATCTGCATCAAGCAGCGCAATATAGTGTCCCGAGGCCTGCTCCCAGCCCGCATTGCGCGCACTCGCCGCACCCTGGTTTTTATCCAGTAAAACGAGTTGGATCCAGCCTGGCGCATAGCGGCCGCGCAATTCGTTGAGTACCGCACGGGTTCCGTCCGCACTGCCGTCGTCCACAAGAATCAACTCCATGGGCTGCACGGTTTGCGCCGCAACAGACGCCACAGCCCGCTCCACCGTCTGCGCGCAGCCGTAGCAAGGGATCACCACAGAAACCGGTACGACTTCAGTCATGCAGCCAGAAACCCCCTGAGCACAGCCCGGACGCGTCTCATGTCACCAATGAGCACACGCTTTGCCAACATTCTGCAAAGCATCAGTGAAACAGGAATAAATGGTACGGGGGCATAACGCCGCAGAAAACGAACCCCTGATTGGGTGAAGTACTCATCAAGCTTGGGGCTCCCCTTGCCCAAACTCGCCGATTGCTTGTGCCACACCGAAGACTTGCCAGCGACCCCGGATGCCCAACCAGCCCTGCGCAGGCGAAACGCCAGGTCCGCGTCCTCCCAGTACATGAAAAAAGCGGCCTCATCGAACAAACCAACCTCCTCAAGGGCAGCGCAGCGCAGCAACAAGGAAGCGCCCGAGATGAAGTCCAGCGGGCCTGGGGACAACTGGTGTCGTGACTGCCCCAGCCAGAGGTTGATGCGGCCGCCGCCCCACAGCTGAATTTGCGCCGTCTTGTCGGCCTCATACAAAACCGATCCCACTGAACCCAGCGACGGGTCCTGGTCCAGCACACGCACGAGATCGGAAAGCGCAGCTGGAGCGACAGTGGCATCACTATTGAGCAGCCACACGTAGTCCGCGCGCCGTGCGAGCGCGAGCCGAATACCCACGTTGCACCCTCCCCCATAACCCAAATTGGCGCCTGTCTGCAACAGCTCAATCAAGGGCATGGCCCTTTTAATCTCATCAACCGAGGCGTCCGACGACGCATTGTCAACGACAAGCAGCTGGAAATTGGGATAGTCCAGATGCAGCAGGGACGACAGACAGGCAAGGGTTTCCTGCCAGCCATTCCAGTTCAACACCACCACAGCGACGCGTTTCATCGTCGCACCTTCGCCCCGGACTGACAGCTCAATGCAAGCGCTGGCGTCATTGGCCACAGCCCCTGATAAAACATGTTGAACAACGTTTTCATGGTCATGCCCGCGTGCAAACGATTTGAACGGTATCGTGTTTGTGCAGCGAAGGCTTTCCGTACAGGCGAACCGCTCTTTTTCCAGCCTTTACATCTGTCGGCCTCGTCGTGAGATCCCGGCGCCTGATCCGTTCGGACTCAATAGCGCTTACCCCATCCCAGCAAGGCACCTGCGTGCACTGAAAACCCTGTGCGCACAGCCAGTTCATCAACCAGGCTGCGTCGGCGATGGCCAGATGCCGTGGCGCCTCCAGACCGCGCCAGTTTTCGCCATAGAAGTCCCGCAAATAACTGGAGGCATTCGGCGTGGACAGCAACAACACACCCCGCGGCTTGAGCGCTGCCAGCAACAAACGCAACATCTCCAGGGGCTCCTGAACATGCTCAAGCACATGAGAGCACATCAGACAATCGGCTTGCCCTGCGAGAGATCTGAGCTCGTCGTATCCACCCTGAATGACAAGCAAACCCTGCGCACGGGCAGCTTTCACGGCATGGGCATCCAGTTCAATGCCCAGCGTGCGCCAACCCAGCTGCTGCGCTGTTTTGAGCGTGTTGCCGTTCCCGCAACCCACATCAATCAAATAACCTTTCGGCATCTGGGCCAGCTGCCGCAATCCAAACGGCTCAGCAATCCACGGCTTGAGCCGTTTGAAAAATACCGCCGCCCATGAAGGTGTGCCCAGCCTGGGGCCGATCGTCGTTTGAAGCGTATGCGACCAGTACTCATTTCTCACACGCTGCTTGATGACACTCAGAAGGCCTTTTTCTGCTGCAGCGTCATGCGTGTAGTAGCGACCATACGCCTTGCCCATGGAGCGCGATGTCGGTCTGGGGTTGAGGTAGAGCGCGCGGCACTGGCTGCAGCCCCAATAATTCCACTTGCCAGGCGCACATCCGAACGACCAATCCTGCACGCCTTCATGCGCCAGCGTGTGGTCCGGGCTGCCGCAATACGGACAGGCAGAAATTGTCTCCAGCGCATCGACAGGCCAGGGCAGCTCCAGCGGATTAGCAGTGAACGTGTTCATGGCGTCAATTCAAACAGCGTACAGAACGCGCACCGCCAGCCGCAGCAAGATCAGGTCCAATGTCACCCGCGCCACCCATGCCAAGGCAGCTCCCAACAGGCCAAACTGCGAGGAAAGAATCCACAGTGCCAGAAGATAAAGCAACAATTCAGCCAGGTGAAACAAGGCTGTTAACCTGGGATTTCCCTTTGCATGCAACAGTGTGTAGGGCAACATGGCCATGGAATTGATCCATATCCCTGCGCACATCACCCACACAATCGGGAGCGCAGCGCGCGCAAATTCAGCCGAGAGCCACAGCGCCAGTACCGGGTAAGCCAACGCTGCAGCGAGCGAGCAAATGACAAACATCGAGACCTGCACCTGGCGGTTACTCTGGCGATAGGCCAGCAGCGTTTCCTCCTTTCCTATGGCGGCCAGGCGCGGTAACAACGCGCCCGTCAACGCCATCGGAATCAACAGCAGCCGCAACAAGCCCTCCTGGGGAATGGCATACAAAGGCAACTGCTCGGCACCCACGGCAGCACTGACAAAAAACCGGTCCCCATAGACCATCAAAGGCCCCACAACGCCGGTCACCGTGACCCAAAAGCCATAGTTCCACAAGCCTTTCAGGTGCCGTTTTTCCAGACTGACCCAACCTGAGCAAACATAGCCGCTGAGTTGCCAACCCAAACCGAGCAGGACCAGGCATCGGCCCAAGACCAGATACAGCGTGATCACCCACAACGCCGGGCCGTGCATATAAACCGACCAGGCCGGGAGGGCAAACATCCACAGTCCCAACCCCATTCGGCTCATGTTGGACGCGGCAAAACGATCAAGGCCTTCAAGTCCACCTCGCAGGCCGCTGACCAGCGTCGTCGGCACAACCCCAATCGCCGCGATCGTGAAGGCCAGCAGTGCATCGTGTTGCAAAGCGGGACTGATCTTCAGCCAGTGCTTCGCCAGACCGGGGGCCAGGAGCCAGACCAGACCCGCTCCGACCAGCCCTGCCCCACAGGTCAGAAGCATGCCCGCCCTCAACGTGGGGCCGATCTCAGCGATCCGCCCGATGGCCATGAGCCGGCTCAACTGATAAGTGAGGGCGCGCCCGACACCCATGTCAAACAAGCTGAAGTAGCCAATCACGCCCCAAATCAGGGTCAACACCCCGAACGCTTCATAGCCCAGACGTTCCAGAGTGAAAGGAATGAAAGCGACGGCCGCGGCCAGCGGCACCACACTGCCCCCGAGGTTCCACAGGGTATTGCGTTTGAGAGACATGAATGGCGCAGCGATGGCACGCACGTTATGGAGAACAGCGGTAATTTTCTCCGCGTTTCCCCACGCTGCACAGGCTGTGTATCACTGGTCGCAGTGGGGGGTCCGAACGGAGCCGTCTGCCACCCAACGCGATAACGCGACGGCTCACGGCAGCCAACAGCCCAGCTTCATGAAAACACTTCTGCATCGGCAAGCAGTTGTCCCGCCGCGTCCTTGACCGACAGCAGCGGCGTCTTGCCGTTCAGCGGCCACTCGATGCCGATGGCCGGATCGTTCCAGGCCACACTGCGTTCATATTGCGGCGCATAGTAGTCCGTCGTCTTGTAGAGAAACTCCGCCGATTCACTGGTCACCAGGAAGCCGTGCGCAAAGCCTGCAGGCACCCACAGTTGACGGTGGTTTTCTTCCGAGAGTTCCACGCCCACCCAACGCCCGAAGGTCGAGGAAGCGCGGCGCAGATCAACTGCCACATCAAACACCGATCCGCGGACCACCCGCACCAGCTTGCCCTGCGGCTGATTGATCTGGTAATGCAGGCCCCGCAGCACGCCCTGGGCTGATCGGCTGTGGTTGTCCTGCACAAACCGAACCTCCTGCCCCACTGCTTCTGAAAAAACCCGCTCATTAAAGCTTTCAAAGAAAAATCCGCGGCTGTCTCCGAAGACTTTGGGTTCAACAATAAATACGTCGGCAATCGCGGTGGGCAGGGTGTTCATGGGTCGGAAAAGCTTCAGGAAATGGGTTGCTCTTGCAGAACTCGAAGCAGATAGCGTCCGTAGCCATTTTTAGCCAGGGGTCGTGCCAGTTTTTCAAGTTGCTCGCTGCTGATGTAGCCGCTGCGCCAGGCAATTTCTTCCGGACAGGCGATTTTCAGTCCCTGACGGTGCTCCAGGGTGGCAATGAACTGACTGGCCTCCAGCAAACTTTCGTGCGTGCCGGTGTCCAGCCAGGCATAACCGCGCTGCATGATCTGCACGTTCAGCTTGCCACGGTCAAGGTAGACCTGGTTCACGGCAGTGATCTCCAGCTCGCCCCGCGCGCTTGGCTTCACCGCTTTGGCGATGTCCACCACCTGGTTGTCGTAAAAATAAAGCCCGGTGACGGCATAACTGCTTTTGGGTTGGGTCGGTTTTTCTTCGATGCTGGTGGCTTCACCTTGGGCATTGAAAGCCACCACCCCATACCGCTCAGGGTCCTGCACATGGTAGGCAAACACGGTCGCGCCAGGGCCCCGGGTGTCGGCGCCCGAAAGCAGCCCGTTAAAGTCATGCCCGTAAAAAATGTTGTCGCCCAGCACCAGCGCGCTGGGATGGTTACCGACAAATTTTTCACCAATGATGAAAGCCTGAGCCAAGCCATCCGGGGTGGGCTGCACCGCGTACTGCAAGTTCAGGCCCCATTGACTGCCATCGCCCAGCAACTGCTCAAACCGCGGCGTGTCTTGCGGCGTGCTGATAATCAGGACATCCCGAATGCCCGCGAGCATCAGCGTGCACAGCGGGTAATAAATCATGGGCTTGTCGTACACCGGCAGCAATTGCTTGCTCATGGCCAGGGTGGCCGGGTGTAACCGGCTGCCAGAGCCGCCCGCGAGAATAATACCTTTGCGTTGCGTCATGGGTTTTTTCAGGTGGTTGGATTCAAATGATTTCGGCCAGCATGCGATCCACCCCCTGCTCCCAAGGCGGCAGAGTCAGTCCAAATACAGATTGCAGCCGGGTCGTGTCCAGACGCGAGTTATGCGGCCGTCGGGCCGGCGTGGGAAAAGCGCTGGTGGGCACCGGGGCCATCTCTTTTGCTATTATTTTGCTGGCTAACGGCGTCCGCATGGCCTGCGCAAGCACGTGTTTTGCGTAGCCGTGCCAGGTGGTTTCGCCGCCCGCCACCAGGTGATAAAGGCCCGCGTCTTGTGGTCGCTGCAACAGCTGGCGAATCGCATGCGCGCTGACGTCGGCCAGCAACTCGGCCCCGGTGGGCGCGCCAAACTGGTCGTCGATGACCGTCAGGCGCTCGCGCTCCTGGGCCAGGCGCAACATGGTCCTGGCAAAATTGCCGCCGCGCGCAGCATAAACCCAACTGGTTCTAAAAATAAGATGCTGGCAGCCGCTGGCCTGAATCAGCGTTTCACCCTCCAGCTTGGTCTGGCCATAAACACTCAGCGGTGCAGGCACGTCGGTCTCTAGCCACGGCTGCTGTCCGCTGCCATCAAAAACATAGTCGGTTGAATAGTGCACCAGCAAGGCACCGGCAAGTTGTGCCTCCCGCGCCAGCACTTCAGGCGCCAGCGCATTCAAGGTACGCACCAGCTCCGGCTCGCTTTCTGCCTTGTCCACCGCAGTGTGGGCGGCGGCATTCACAATGACGTCTGGACGCAAGCGGCGCAGCGTGTCGGCCAGGCCTTGCAGGTTCGAGAAGTCGCCGCAAAAATCCGTGCTGTCGAAGTCCAGCGCCACCACAGTTCCCAGCAAGGCCAGGCTGCGCTGCAGCTCCCAGCCAACTTGACCGCCCTTGCCAAACAACACGATTTTCATGGGCGGGACGTGTAGTTGGTTTGTACCCACTTGCTGTAAGCGCCCGACTGAACGTTGGCCACCCAGCCCGGGTTGTCCAGATACCACTGCACGGTTTTGCGGATGCCGGTGGCAAAGGTTTCTGCGGGCTTCCAGCCGAGTTCGCGCTCCATCTTGCTGGCGTCAATCGCATAACGCTGGTCGTGCCCCGGGCGATCTGCCACAAACTTTACTTGCTCGCGGTAGCTCTTGCCGTCGCTGCGTGGGCGCAGTTCGTCAAGAAGGGCGCACACCGTGTGCACGATGTCGATGTTGGGCTTTTCGTTCCAGCCCCCCACGTTGTAAACCTCCCCCAACCTGCCGCCGTCGAGCACCCGGCGAATCGCGCTGCAATGGTCACGGACGTACAACCAGTCGCGCACCTGCATGCCATTGCCATACACCGGCAGCGGTTTGCCCGCCAGCGCGTTCACAATCATCAGCGGAATCAACTTTTCGGGAAAGTGGTGAGGCCCATAGTTGTTCGAGCAGTTGGTCGTCAGCACCGGCAAGCCGTACGTGTGGTGATAAGCGCGCACCAGGTGGTCGCTGGCGGCCTTGCTGGCTGAATAAGGGCTGTTCGGCTCGTAACGGTGGTTTTCGGTAAACGCCGGATCGCTGGCCGAGAGAGAGCCATACACCTCATCGGTGGACACATGCAGGAAGCGAAAAGCAGCCTGCTCGTTGGTGGACAGCCCGCCCCAATACTTGCGAGCCGCGTCCAGCAGCCGGAACGTGCCGACGATGTTGGTCTGGATAAAGTCCTCAGGGCCCAAAATGGAGCGATCAACATGCGACTCGGCGGCAAAATTGACAATCGCGCGGGGCTTGTGCTGATCGAGCAACTGCATCACCAAAGGGGTATCGGCGATGTCTCCCTGAACAAAAACATAACGCTCGTCAGCCTGCACCGACGCCAGGTTTTCAAGGTTGCCCGCGTAGGTCAGCTTGTCCAGGTTGAGCACAGGCTCATCACGTGTCGCCAGCCAGTCCAGAACAAAATTGGCGCCGATAAAGCCAGCACCGCCAGTCACCAAGATCATGTCCCCTCCACCATCTGACACCCCCGCAGACTGCCTGCCGAAACTGCTTCGATGAACCTTTTTCAAATTATCCCATGAACCGCAGGGTTACCCAGGCTGCGCAAGCCTTGCGTGTCTGCCACCGGCCCAGGCGCCATGGCCCTTGCCGCGCGCTTTGCTGCCCACCACCGCTTTCGGGGGCGATTTCGGGGAAGAATCAGCCCCTCGGGTGATAGTCCAGCCCCAGCGCGGCCAGGCCCACCAGATTGATGTTGGCCGCGTTTTCGCCGGTTTCTGCAGCCATCAACGCGAGCGTGGCCTGGGTGTAGACACCCGAGTCAATGAGGCCGGTGTACCGGGCCAGCTCTGTCGCGCCGGGGGCCACACCCACCACGTTGGTATAAAGCAGGTTGACCACCGCAGCGTTGGACGCGCCCGCGCCCAGGTTGGCGTCCAGTGCGAACTTCAGCACGTCGGTGTACACGGTCCCTTGATCGAAGAGGCGCAACCCGATCCCCACGTAGTCCCGGTCACCCACAGCGGCGGCGCCGAAAATTGCCCCAATCACCCTGGCAGTGGCACCAGCGCCTGCATTCAGGTCCAGTGCCACCGAAACGTCGGAAAACCGCAGACGCTCCACAGCCGTCAGCGTATCGGTGCCATCGCGCCCAGGCACCCCGTCACGGACCGTGCTTGTGCCCCCTGAAACGCTGATGGTGTAGCTGTTGCGCGCTCCCGTAAAAACGGCGGTGTCCAGCCCCGCGCCACCATTGAGCGTGTCGTCGCCACCGCCGCCCGTCAGTATGTCATTGCCCGCGCCGCCCAGTAGCGTGTTCGCCGCCGCATTGCCGGTCAGCGCATCGTTGCCCGTCGCGCCGTTGAAAACAAGCTGCAACTGGCCCGCCACCAGGTCGTCGTTGGCCGCCATGGCCGCGTTCAGCCACTCCCAGGTGCCGAGGCCGTAAAGACCAGCGTAGACCGAGCTGTTGCTGGTGCCGGCAGACAGCGCGCCCACCACATAAGACTGCCCGTCCAGCGTGCGCAGCAGCGGCCCGCCCGAGGCGCCAGCCCCCAGCGTGGAGGCAATGTCAAACACACCGTAGCGCGTGGATGCGTCGGCAAACACCGCTTCGGCCATCAGGCCGGTGCCGCGTCCGGGATAACCGAGCATGGTGCCGTAAAAGTCGCTCGACTCTGGCGAGGTGCCCAACCAGCCCGTGACCTCGCCAATGCGGGTGCGCATGCCAATCACCGCCAGGTCGTATTGCGACTCAGCCGACGACAACAGACCATCGCCGTCGGTGTCCCAGTTGCTGGTGCGTCCGCTGAAACGGCCCCAATTGGTAAACGAGCCATAGGGCGCATCAAAAGGCCGGGTGTCGGCCCCGGGCGTGACCGTGACGCTGGTGGCCCAGCCGCCGCGGTTGGCGTCATACAACACATGCAGCGCAGTCAGAATGTCGTTGGGACCGACCACCGACCCCGAGCCGCGCGTGGCCGGACCAACAGCCCATGTGCTCACCACATAGGTGATGGCACTGTAAGGAAAAAGGGTGCGGTTGGTGATCTCGTACATCGGGCTTTTGAGACTATCTGGATACCGGACGGGGTCCGGGTGGCACGCGCCCACTGCAACATTTTTGACAACGCACATTATCCCCGCGCCCAGTCACCCTGCAGCCGTCCCGCAAATGCCCTTGCAAATGCCCTTGCAAATGCCCTTGAGAAGATAACCTCCACAAAAAAACCCGCCGCAGCGGGTTTTCAGGGTCATGCGCAAAGTGCCCGGGGGAAGCTGCCTCGCGGCGCGCCGGTATCAGGCAAACAGCAAGTCGCCCACCACAATCTTGGCGTCCACCGTGGCTATCAGCGTCAGCTCGGTCAGGCTGATGCCGGTTGTACCCGCTTCCACATACTGGTAGACCGCCGAGCTGTTGTCATCGTTGACCACAAAGAAAGCCACCGTGCCGTTGGTCCCGTTGGTCCAGGTCGCCGCGGCTTGCAGCACCGCTGCGGCGGCTGCCACACTGTCTGCATTGCCGGCCACACTGCTGGCCAGAAAATAAACATTGCCAGCCGTTACTGTCAGCGCACCCGTCACCGCCGTGGTGGCGGTTTGTGCCGTCATCGCGTCAAGGTTGAGCTTGTCGATGCCAGACGTGAAGTTGCTGATGACGTCGCTGCCATTGGTCGCCGCGGTCGAGCCAAAGATAACCGTGTCCAGAACGCTGTCCACACCCAAGGCAATGCTGTCATTGCCGGCACCGCTGGTAATGATGTCCGTGCCCGCGCCGGAGTTGATGATGTCGTTACCCGTGCCACTGACAATCACGTCATTGCCGGCACCAGTGGTGATGGTGTCGTTGCCCGTCCCCGTGGTGACAGTATTGGTCCCACCACCCGCATTGACCGTGTTGTTGCCATCGCCAGCATTGATGGTGTCGTTGCCGTCGCCCGTGGTGATGGTGTCGTTGCCAGCGGGCGTGTTGATGGTGTTGTTGCCGTGGCCCGTGGTGATGGTGTCGTCGCCGCCCAGGCCATTGATGGTGAAGTTACCCGCGCCTATGGTGTAGGTGTCGTTGGCCAGCGTCAGGTCGATCACCGAGTTCGACGATGCATTCGCCGTGTTCGATGACGTGACCGTGGCGGGGTCCTGGGTCACATTGGCCACCGCCTGCTGCAGCGCTGAAATAGACGTCGATGTATTGCCTTGCGTGACCGAATAAGTCTCGGCCGTCGAGGTCTTGTTGTTCAGGATGGCTTTCGCGTCGGCAAACACCGGCGCGCTCGAATCGTTCAGCGCAACTGCGGCTTCATAGGCAATCTGGCCCTTGCTCATGCCGGCATTGAAACGGGTACTGATGAAATTAAGCGCTTCAGCGCTGGCCTGCAAGCCAAACGGTGTCAAAAACGCGGAAGCAAAAGCGCCGCCGGTCTGTGTCGAGGGGTTCAGCGTGGCGTAGATGCTGGTGTTGGCCATACCAGCGGCCAGCGTGGACAAGCTGCGTCCACCGGCTTCATAAAAAGAACTGAATTGCGCCAGGTAAGTTGCACCGGGGGCGGCATTAAACATGGCAACCGTCAGTTTGATGACGTTGCTGCGTTCTTGAGTGGTGATGGCCATGGGGATCTCCAGGAGTTTATTGAATTAACCAAGTACCTGACGCACCCGGTGTGTGTCTAATTTAAAACGCAGCCACGCTCGTGGCTGCAGGACACCACAAGGTCAGGCCGTAGGATGAAACACCGTGTAGAACCACGTTACCGGCGGAAACAGAGGCTTTCAGAGAGAGGGGGGTGCCGCCAGGGATGGTGCGGCCCGCCGGATTCGGTCAGGTAAAGCGCAAGGTGTCGCTCTCCATGAACGACAGGTCCAGGTCGCCCCCCGGGGTGACCGGCAAGGGCCGGGCAGCGGTTTGGGCCTGTTCGGCCTGCGCATGGGCGCGCAGCAGCGCACCCAGCGCCTGCAGATGCTGCATGGACATCAGCTGCGCATAAGCCACCACCAACGCACTGCTGTGGCGCAGGGCCAAAAAAGCCTCATCAGGCAGCGTGTTCAGCGCCGCCTCATCCACCCGAAACAGCCCCTCCAGCTTGCGCGGCCCTGCAGCGTCCTCCAGTGAAATCTCCCACGGCTGCAACAGGCCGTGGGCCTGCAAAGCAGCGCAGGCTTTGCCCACCGCGGCACGGCTGGCCGTCACCTGCCCCAGATAGTCCAGAATGCCCTTCAGCGTCGGCGACAGCGCCCCGCCCTCTTCAAAAAACCGCTCGTCCTGCGGTTGCTGCGACAGCAGGCCACTGGCCTCGTCCACACACAGCGCATGCTGGTCGTTGTCCAGTGGCGTCAGCGCAAAAGGGTAACAACGCAGCGAGGCTGGCAGGTAGCTGCCCAGCCAGCGCCCGTCGGGCGCCACATACAGGCACTGCCCCGCGCGCACACCCACCACCGCCACGCAGGCAAAGCCGCCGTCCACCGGGGCAAAAGCCAGCGGCATGGCCAAGGCTGCCTGCGTCAGCTCTGTACCCGCCAGCGGCAGCAGTGGCTGCTGCGCGGCAAACGCGTAAGAAGTAAGCCGCCGCCAGCGCTGCTTACCGTGGCGTTCAAGGCTCAGGAGATGGTGTTCGGGTGTCGTCGTCATGCTCATGCTCATCGTGAGTGAAATGTCAGGGCTGCGTTAATTACGCGATGCCCAGTGATTTTAAAATCGGCAAATGCCGCTCGTGAAACTCCGTCGCCTGGCGGTTCAGTTCGGCCAGGTTGTCGTCGGCCGACTCCAGGGTTTTCCCCTCCATCACGATGCGCTGGCCCTGCGCCGACAAAATCTGCCACACCGTCTGCGCCCAGTCGGCAGGCTGCTTTTTGCCCAGACCCAAGGCCAGCAAAAAAAGCTGCGGAAAGCGGCCTACCGTCACGCCCCCGCCCGTAACCGGGCTGGCCAGGTAAGCAATATCTGCACTGCCGCGGGCCTTGGCCATCAGGTGCGCATTGAGCTTGTCGGTGTGCTTTTTCGCCCGCGCCATCAAGGCATCCTCTTGCACGGCGGCCACATGTCCGGCGCCCGTCAGCACCAGGGCCGCCTGCACAAGCTGATCAAAGCTGACGTTTTTACCCTGCAGCGCCTGCTCAAGCTGGCCCAGTGTTTTGGGTTTGTGGTCGGCCAGCGCATCAAGAATGGGCGCATACACCGCCTCGGTCATGTCAGCCTCGCCCAGTGCGCCTGCCACCTTCAGCGACACGTCGGCCCGGGGCGCCACCAGCACCACGCGCAGGGCGCGCAGGGCTTCGGCCCGCTCCAGCGGCGACAAACGGCGCGCACCCTTGACCCAGTAGTCACGCCGGAACTGCTGGTTGACCATGAAGTCGCGCACACTCTCGCGAAACATCACGTCGGGGATGTCTTTGAGAAACTGCTGCTGCTCGGCCGTCAGGTTGACCGCGTCGATATGGTCCAGGTAATGCGCCGAGCAGGCAAACCCCACCTTGGCCGGAGCCAGCCAGTCGGCCATGGTGGCAAAGTGCATCGGCTCCCAGTCGCGGTTGAAATATTCATGCGCCAGGTAGTGGGGGTTTTGCGCTTTGACCGTCTTGATACGGTCGGCGATCTGCGGGTTGGCGCGCGCGTAAGCGGGGTTGGTGGCGAGCAGCTTTTCGGTGAAGTCCAGCGCCCCGCCGATGCGGCTGACCAGCCCATGGCCGAGGGCACCGATGATCTCGGCATGTTCGGTCATCAGGTGGCGCATGGGCGCAAACGCCGCCCAGCCCGGCTGCGTGTTGTAGCTGATGTAAAGCACCCCGCCCACCTTGAGCTTGCGGCCGATAAAGTCGGTGATCACCGCCCGGTTGGCGTCCGAGATCCAGCTCCAGATACCGTGCAAGCCGATGTAGTCAAAGTCCGGAAGGTCGGTGCGGGCGCAAAAATCAGCAAAAGCGTCGTCGTGCAATCTGGCGCCCACGCCCGCCACAGCTGCCAACTCCTGGGCAAAACCCGCCTGCGCCGGATTGAAGTCTGTCCCGTGCCACTGCGTCAGCGTCGCCGCCGCGTGCATGTTGGCACTGAGCCCCTGGCCAAACCCCAGCTCGCAGGCCGTGCCCACCTCCGGAGCCACCAGGCCCGCGTTCAGAAAAGCCAGCTTGACCCGCAGCGGGTTGAGCTCGGTGTAGTAGCCAAAGGTGTAGCCAATGTCGGCCACGTAGCCCGAAGTCCAGTCCGTCATGCCAATAACCCCCAGAAAAAACCCCTGGCAAAACTGCAGGGGTGTGGTGCCGCTTGTCGGATTCGAACTGACGACCTACCGCTTACAAGGCGGTTGCTCTACCAACTGAGCTAAAGCGGCACAGTCTTATTCTAGTGGGGCTTTCATGATGGGCCGGCACGCAGGCCAGTCCGGGCCGCAAGAGCCAGGTATTTCAGTGGCGTACCCGCCGCAGCCAGGCGCTCAGCGCCCGCAACGGCGCGGTGATGCGCCAGGAGGTGGACGCCCGCATCAGCGCCACGGTGTCGTTCAGCCAGGCCATCTGCGACTGGCCCGCGGCCACCGTGTCGGCAAGCGCCAGCCGGGCCACCTCTGCTGCCTGCGCCTCCTGCAGGCGCTGCGCCTGCAACAGCGCCTCGCGCGCGTGGGCGTCATTCACCTGCGCCTGCGCAACCCCCACCTGCGCCTGCGCCTGCTGCAACTGTGCCTGTAGCGCCTGGATCTCGCGCACACGCGCCTCGCGCAGCTCGCGCGCCTGCGCATCGAGCTGCGCTTCGATGGTTTGCTGCAACCGCTTCCAGCTTATAGCGGCCTCCGCCGCATCGGCGCACAACTGCAGCGTGACGAAAAACTCGTTCGTGTTGTGCTCTGTCGGAAAGTAACCAGCGCACTTGAAGGGCTGGTAAGCGGCACTGGCCAGGTCGTGCATCAGCACGGCAAAAGACAGCGGCGTGAACACCCAGCAGTGCACGTCGTGGTAAGTGCCGTTGTCGGCAGAGTCACGCGCCACGGCCATGCCGCTTTCAATCGAACTTTGCCGGGTGAGCGACGCCGTATCCTGGGTGCCGTCCCAGATTTTCCAGGTATCGACACCCACCAGGTGTGTCATGTAGTCCAGGATTTCACGCGCCTGCGGCCGCCGCGCGCCCGCCAGATGGCTGGCCAGCACGTCGGGGGCGCGCGTCTCGGCCCGCAGCACGTCCAGGGTATAGCGCCGGTCAGGGACGGCCAGCCGGACTTGGCCGCGCGGTTTGAGCACCGAGGCCAGCTCCTGCAGCCATGCGATCAGGTCGGGGACGTGCTCCACCACATGCGACGCGATGACAAAATCCACCGGCGCCACCCGCGCGGCAGCTTGCGCCAGCGACGCCTCACCCCAGACCCCATGGACCTGCACCAGCGCGTCCACATTGACGTAGGGGTCGCCCTGGTACTTGGACCGCAGCACCGCCGTCTCCGCGTGGTCAACATAAAACACATGCGGTGTCGAGGGCGGAATGATGGGTTTGTCCAGGGCGCCAATTTCGATGCCCACCGCCGTCTGGAGGTTCAGCCCGGTCAGCAGTTTTTCATTTCTGGTCAACTGGGCGGTCATCTGGGCAGTCATGGTTGGGGTCGCATTGTCGTTATTCCTTGGACGGGATGACGGGTCGCGCCCCTGGCAGGTTGGCGCGCTTTTCAGGCGTGTTGAACCGACGGCTATGAGGTCGCCCGCTCGCGCAAGCGGCCCCCGACCTGACCCACCCTCCCGGTTGATCAGGCCCTGGCACCCACCCGACCTATTGTGTCTGCAAGTTTGGGGCCTGGCGCGCCAGAGCCGGTATAAATGTAAGCAGATGAAGAGATTGCAGGCCCGGGCCAGCCGATGATGCACGAAGCCGTAGGTCGGGGTAGCCGAAGGCGTAACCCGACGGACAGCGCCGCGCACGTTGATGGCGGTGTCGGCAGATTTCGGGCATTGTCGGGTTACGCTGCGCTAACCCGACCTACCTGAAACCCGGGCGACCTGCTTGCCGGGGCAAGCGCCACGCAGCAAAAAAGCTTGCCAAGTGCTCTCAACTTCATGGCTGACAGCGCTTTTCCGACGAGGTCCAGGGCGCAATTTCCACCTCACTCCGGCAACACCTGGCCGGCCAGCCGCCGCAGCTCGGCCTCGGCCATGACTTGGCGGCTTGCGACCACCCACAGGTCTAACCCGCGCGCCCGGCGCTTGCCGGCGATCGTCGGAAAACCAGCCCGCTGCAAGGCGGCGGTCAGCGACTTCAGCGTAAAACCGCCCTTGTGCGCCATGTAGTGATGGCCCGCCGCCAGCGCCGCGCCGTGGCCATAGAGAATGTCCAGCGGCGTGATCGGGCCAACCGAAGGCGTAACCCGACGGACAGCGCTCGAACCCTGGGCCGTAGGTCGGGTTAGCCGAAGGCGTAACCCGACGGACAGCGCCGCAAGCGTTGATGGCGGTGTCGGCAGATTTCGGGCATTGTCGGGTTACGCTGCGCTAACCCGACCTACCTGGAACCCGGGCGACCTGGGGCCAGACCTGCCTGCTGGTAAACAGACTGGTACACCCCGCTCAAGCTGTCTTCCAGCTGGCGCGTGAAGCCGGACACATCCATCAGTGGCGAGGCCAACATGCGCGCTCGCAGGCTGCCGCGCAGGCGCACCAGCCGGTCGCTGTCCCCGGCCAGTTCGACGGCGATGCGCAGGTAGTCATCGGCATCACCCGCCACCAGCTTCGGCAGGCCGATGGCGCTGAGAAAGGCGAAGGTCTGGCGGCTGACCGCCCGGCTCTGCGGCCAGGTGATCACCGGCACGCCCATCCACAAGGCTTCGCAACTGGTCAGCCCCCCCGTGAACGGAAAAGGGTCCAGCGCAATATCGATGTCGGCGTACTCTTTGAGCAGGTCGGCATGGAAGGACGGGGGGCGCAGCTCAATCCGCTGCGGGTCCATGCCGCGTCCGGCAAAGGCCTGGAGGACCGACGCGCAAAATTCCGGGTCGTTGAAACTGCGCCATTTGAGCAGCAGGCGCGCGTCCGGCACGGCGTCCAGCACCCGCGCCCACAGATCGAACACGCCGGCGTTGTATTTGGCGCTGTTGTTAAAGCTGCCGAAAGTGATGTAGCCGCGCGCCAGGCACGGCGGCGGCGCCACGTTGGCCGGCGCAAACGATTCGCTCTGGTAGCAAAATTTGCCGCCCGGCAGCCGCAGCACCGGCTCGGCAAACAGCGCCTCGGCCCCGGCCGGCGCGTGCCAGTTGTCGAGCAATACCGCATCCATGCAGTCCAGCCCGGTGCTGGCAAAGTAGCCCAGCCAGCTCACCAGCACCGGGGCCGGCCGCTGCGCAAACAGCGTCAGGCGCGAACCGGCAGTGTGGCCCGACAAATCCACCAGCACGTCAATCTGGTCCTGCACAATCAGCGCCGCCACGGCCGTGTCGTCCAGCGCGGCCACGTCACGAAACTGGCAGGCAGCGCGAATCGCGGCCGTCACCCCGTCGTGCACCGACCCGGCGCTGTAGACAAACGGCAGCACCCGGGCCGCGTCATGCGCCTGCGCCACGGCCCTGAAAAACAGGCCCACCGTGTGCTGGCAAAAGTCGGCCGACACATACCCCACGCGCAGCGCCCGCCCCGGCAGCGGGCGCAGCGCGGGGCGCGCGCGCGGGCCACCGGCCCGGCCCATCGCCCACGCGCCCCAGGCCCTGGCCTGGGCCAGACGCTCGGCATCAGAAGCCTGCGGGTCATATTCAAGGCTGACCAGCGCGTTGCGGCGCAGCACCGGGTGGTCCGGCCACTGCTGCTGCAGGGCTGCATACAGGCGGCGGCACTCGGCCGCGTCACCCGTATCACGCGCCAGATTGGCCAGGTTGACGCGCGCTCGCAGATCGTCAGGAGCCAGCGTTAGCGCCCGCTCATAACATTCGCGGGCGCGGCCCATGAACCCGAAGTTGGACAGCAGCACGCCGACATCCAGCAGCGCCGGGACACTGCCCGCGTGGGCGTCTGCCAGCTGCCGGCAAATGGCCAGCATCTCGGCAAACCGGGCGGCCTGCGCGTGGCGGCTGGCTAACTGAAGGTCATGGGCAAGCGAGGTCAAAGTCAACGATCCGGTTTTATACTATCAATTTCATAGCTGATAACCCTTGTCTGACAAGGGCCAGAGGCTGATTTCTCTTGAATCCGTGTATTTCGGGCGTAGCCACGATGAAAAGTGATGAAAGGGGACAGTCCCCTTTTCCACTTTTCCACTTTTCCACTTTACCCCTTTACGTATTGCCAACTCTGCACCTTCGCCGATAATATGCGCATTCCATACGCATGAAAGGTGGCTGTTGTGCAAACCAACGCCTCAACATCACGCAGACGTCCCGTCAACCTGACCCTCACGGAGGGATTGGTGACACAGGCGAAATCGTATACGAACAATTTGTCAGCCACGGTGGAGATACTGCTGGCCGAGTACGTCGCTGCCCAGCAGAAGTCACAACAGAGCCGCCGTCAGCTGGCAGACGCATGCGCCGAGGAATGGAACGACTTCCTGACGGATCACGGCTCTTTTGCAGAAGAGTACAACCGTCTCTGATGGCACAGTTTGACGTTCATCGCAACCAGGGTCAAATGCGGACCTCGATTCCGTTCGTCGTGGTGGTTCAGTCATCGCTCTTTGATCGTTACAGGCGGCGAGTGGTTGCGCCTCTGGTGCTGCGACAGGAGATTCGTGGTCAAGAGGCTGGCGCCGGGTCTCGGGCGAACCCTGTCTTCCACATTGAGGGTGTCGAACTTGTATTGAATCCTCTGGAAATTGTTTCCGTCTCACTCGATCAATTAGGGCCGCATGTGGGATCTCTGGCGGATCAAGGGCAAGCTGTTTCCGACGCTTTGGATGAACTTCTCACTCGGTCCTGGGGTTGAGCCGAGCTTGTCGTGGCCGTCCTTGCGATCGGTGAATTAACGTGGGTGTCCTTTAGATTCTTTCCGCGCATGTCGATGCCGGCTCATCAAGATGTCGGGCATTGTCGGGTTACGCTGCGCTAACCCGACCTACGTGAAACCCTACCTGAAACCCGACCTATGAATGGATAGACCGTAGGTCGGGTTAGCCGAAGGCGTAACCCGACGGGCTGGCGCCGCGGATGTTGATGGCGGTGTCGGCAGATGACGGGCAAATGTTGGGCAATGTCGGGTTACGCTTCGCCCGCCGGAGTGTGCCGACTTGCGAATACGTCAATGTGTTATTACAATATGACCTATGCACCTGGAATTTGACGCGGCGAAGAACGAAGCCAACATCCGTCATCGCGGCTTGTCGTTCGAGTTGGTCGAAGGCTTCGATTTCGAGGCGGCCATCATTTGGCAGGATGTCCGAAAAGCTTACCCCGAGGCTCGCTTTTCGGCTCTTGGCCTGTTGGACAGTCGGGTGCATTCGCTGGTGTTCACCGATGCCAAAAAGGGAATTCGGGTCATCAGCTTTCGTAAGGCCAACAAACGCGAGGTGAAACGGTATGAACAAGAAACCCAATCCTGAACTAATTGACAGCGACAATCCCGGATGGACAGATGAGATGTTCAAGGCGTCCGTGCGCTTCAATGACTTGCCACAGGGTCTGCGTGACAAATTGGCGCGGCCTCCGCGTGGCCGGCAAAAGTCTCCCGTCAAGGTGTCCACCACCATCCGCTTGTCGCCCGATGTGGTGCAAGCCTTCAGGGCAGCAGGTGACGGCTGGCAGACACGCATTGATGCAGCTCTGAAAGACTGGCTGCGCACACACACGCCGGTAAATTGACACATCTACGAGAGCGCATTCCCCGACCTACCTGCTTGACGCGATTTGCTGTTCGTTTTGCAACGCCTGCCTATCGCTACCGGGGCCTCAGCCCACCCTCGCATTGACCTTCGCGCACTTATCCTTGTGCCATGAGGGCCTGACCCCATTGACCTGCGGACCACACTAGAGAATGCGTCTTGAGCCAGTCTTTGAGTGCCGCATTCATGCGCGTTTGCCAGCCAGCGGCAGTGGTTCATGCAACTATTGTCATTGCGGGCTTGACCCGCAATCCATGCTGCGCCAGCCCGCGCCGGTGGTTCATGTGGCATGGATCCCGGATCAAGTCCGGGATGACAGCATCATAAGTCCGGGATGACAGCATCATTGAAATGGAAATGGAAATGGAATCAGTGAAGCCGCAGCGGTGCGCCATGTAGAGGTTGCCCGCCGCCATCGGGGGGCGGTGGCCGTAAAGAATATCCAGCGGGGTGATTGGCCCGGCGGGGGATGTGTAGTCCCCGTAGGTCGGGTTAGCCCCCGGGCGTAACCCGACAGGCCAGCGCGATGAACGCCTCGAATTTTTGCCCGGTGGCACGGTCTTCACCGCACAAAAAAGCCCGGCGCACGCAGCGATGGACGACGTGGTGCCAGGGCGTGTCGGACAGGGAAACCACAGATGAGCGGGGGCGGGTCATGGTGGAGACTTTGAAAAAAGATTACACAGGCGAATGCGTCTTCAACCAGTCGCGCAGGGCTGCATTCATCCGTGTCTGCCAGCCTTTGCCGGTTGCCTTGAAGGCCTCAACGACTTCAGCGTCGTAGCGGACCGTCAGGGACAGTTTGGTGATGTCAGCCTTGGGACGGCCAATGGACAGCGCCTTACTCAGCGCGGCACTGCCTTCTTGTGCCGATACCGGCTGTTCACCGATTTTCCAATCACCCTGCTCGAAGAAGTCGTCCGTCAATTCCGGCGCGTCCTCCGGATCAACCCAGGGCTTGGGCGAATTTTGTGATTTCGCGTTCATTGGCTTTCCTCATGCTGATGATGCGGCGAACCTCGCCGCGCGGCGTCCAGACCAAGACCACCATCCTGCCTTCCAGCACGCCGACGGTGGTAAATCGTGGCTCGCCATAATCAAACCGGGCATCTTCCGCTGTCACGTTCACCCCGGCGAACACCCCGCCAGCATTGGCAAAGTCCAAACCCCGCTCCGTGAGTGTCTCATCGCGCTTATCGGAGTCGAACTCGATCTGCATAGAACTTATTGTAGTTACATTATCTGATGAGGTCAATACCAGCAAAGCCAGCAATGCCAGCGACGGCAGCTTAATCAATCAACGTGGGTGTCCTTTATATTATTTCTCAGATCGTAGGTCGGGTTAGCCGAAGGCGTAACCCGACAGCAAGTGCCACGCACGCCATTGGCAGCAGCGCCGCGTACGCTGATGTTGGTCGATGACGGCAAATGTCGGGTTACGCTGCGCTAACCCGACCTACCTGAAACCCGACCTACAACCCGCCCTGCCTACAACCCGACCTGCCCGCTGACAACGCTTGTCTGACAAGGGCCAGGGGCCGATTTCCCTTGGGTCCCCGTAGGTCGGGTTAGCCGAAGGCGTAACCCGACGGGCTGGCGCCGCGCAGGTGGGTGTTGGTTGACGTCGGAAGAGGTAGTGCAACATTCGTTCTGTAATTTCCCCGACCATGGAAACTGAACCTGTTTGGAAGTTTCTGGTTTTGGGATTTTTTAATCAGGCCCCTGCCAGGCCGCCGGAGGCCCCCCCC